>CAYWON010000134.1:12960-19634 GCA_964459885.1 uncultured Archangium sp. | reverse complement strand
CGTGAAGTCGAACATCAGGGGCCCCATCTTGAGAGCGCGCAGCTCGAAGCGCTGCGTGCGTGACACCACGAGGTGCGCCAGCTCGTGCAGCACCACGTGCACCAGCCACGACGCGGCGGCGACGCCGATCACCAGCAGGGTCGAGCGCAGCACCAGCCCCCAGCCGCGCGCATTGCCGAGCGTCACCAGCCGCCAGCCGACGAGCGCGAAGGTGATGAGGAAGACGACACGGCGGACGCGCGGGTTCACGGCGAGGCGTTTCTACACGCGTCGCAACAGGTGATGCGCGGCCGCACCTTTTCCCTTAGTGCTTCGCAGCGCCATGCCCGACGGAGCCCCGCCACCGCAGTTGTCGCGTCATCAGTGGGGCATCGTGTTGCTCATCGCGGCGGTGCAGTTCATCAACATCCTCGACTTCGTGATGGTGATGCCGCTGGGCCCCGACTTCGCGGCGGCGCTGGGCATTCCCGAATCGCACCTTGGCTACGTGGGCGGCGCGTACACCGCGTCGGCGTGCGTGTCGGGGCTGCTGGGCTCGATGTTCCTCGACCGGTTCGACCGACGGAAGGCGCTCGCCGTGGCGATGCTGGGCCTCGTCATCGGCACCGCGGTCGGCGGCTTCGCGTTCGACCTGCCGTCGTTGTTGTTCGCGCGCGTGCTCGCTGGCGCCTTCGGTGGGCCCGCGACGTCGCTCTCGTTCTCCATCATCGCCGATACGATTCCACCGGCGCTGCGCGGCCGCGCGATGGGCACGGTGATGGGCGCGTTCTCGGTGGCGTCGGTCGTCGGCGTGCCGGTGGGGCTGTGGCTCGCCGAGCGCTTCTCATGGCGCGCGCCGTTCCTCGGCGTGGCGGCGGCGGGCCTCGTGGTGTGCGGCCTCGCCATCTTCCTGTTGCCGCCCATGACGAGCCACCTCGCGCGCGGTGGCGTGAAGGTGTCGCTGCGGCAGCTGCTGGCCGACCCGCTGGTGCAGCTCAGCTACGCGATGACGGCCATCGTGATGGTTGCGGGCTTCGTCATCATCCCCAACATCGCGGCGTACCTGCAGCTGAACCTCGGCTTCCCGCGCGCCGACCTCAAGTGGGCCTACGCGGCGGGCGGCGTGGCGAGCCTGTTGGCGACGCAGCTGGGCGGTCGCGCGGTCGACAAGCTCGGGAGCTTCCGCGTGGGCGCGCTCGGCGCCGGCGCGTCGATGCTGGTGGTGTACCTCTTCTTCTATGTGCCGCGGCCAGGGGTGGCGGTGTGGGTGGTGCTGCTGGTGTTCGTGGCGTTCATGATCGCCAACGGCCTGCGCAACGTCTCGTACAACACGCTGACCACCAAGGTGCCGGCGCCCGAGGTTCGCGCGCGCTTCCAGTCGATGCAGTCCGCGGTGCAGCACGGCGCGTCGGCGCTGGCGGCCATGAGCTCGGCGCAGCTGCTGACGACGGCGGGCGAGGGCGACGCGCGGCATCTTGTCGGCATGCCGACGGTGGCCGCCGTGAGCATCGGCCTGAGCGCGCTGGTGCCGCTCATGATCTACGCCGTCGAGCGGGGCGTACGACGGCGCGCGGCTACGGCTTCTTGAAGAGGTGACAGCTGACGCACTGCTGTGGCGGCGTCGGGTGGCTCTCCTTCGGCAACGTCGCGTGGCAGGTGCGACAGCTCGCGGGACCGAAGCCGGGCTGCGGCGTGTGCGGCGCGTGACAGCTCGTACACGTCGCCGCGTGCTTCGGCACCGCGTGCAGCCCGGGCAGCTTCGTGGCGTCGTGACACTGCGTGCAGGTCTTCAGCACCCGCGCTGAGTGGTTCTCGTGACACGACGCGCACGCGGCGTGGCCGGCCTGCGGTGGGGTCTTGCCGTCGTGGCAGCTCAGGCACGGCTTCGGCGCGGTCGAGCCATCGGCGTGGGGCAGCCCCGTGTGGCACGCCCCGCAGTCCTGATGCCCTTTGTTGCGCGCCGTCTTCGCCAGCACCGCTTCGTGGCAGTTGCGGCACAGCGTGCCCGCAGGCTTGCCCTGGTGCGGCGCGTGACACGACGCGCACGCGAGGCCCTGGGCGTGCACCACCACACCGCTGAAGGGCTGGCCTTGATGACACGACGTACACGCCACCGCCTTCTGCGTCGTCATCACGTCGGCGTGCGGCGGGTGACAGCCTGCGCAGGCCTGGCCGTCGGCGCTCCTGGGGTGCTGCACAGGCGCGCGGTGACACGACTCGCACGCCACTGGCGCCGCCTTGTCCTGGTGCGGTTGGTGACAGCCGGTGCAGGTGTGCGTCTCGGCCGACACGACGGGCTTGCCGGTGTGGCACTGCGTGCACGGCTTCACGGCCGACTTCGTGAAAGTGTGCGCGGTGTGGCAGCTGCCGCAGCCGGTGTGGCCCCCTTCGAACAGCGCCCCCGGCTGCACGCGCGCCGCCACCGGCACCTTTACGCTCTCGTGACAGCTGCGGCACTGCGCGCTGGCCGCGCTCGCCTTCGAGTGGTGCGGGTGGCACGCCATGCACGTGTCGGCCATCGTCGCGGCCTTGAAGCCGTGCTTCACCTCGACGTCGTGGCACGCGCGACAGTCGGCGGCCTGCGTGAAGGGCGCGCGGTGTGGCCGGTGGCACGACGCGCACTGGCCTGCGTGCACCTCGATGGGCGGCTTGCCTTCGACGGGCTCGCGGTGACAGTCGAGGCAGCGCCACTTCTCGAAGCGCTGGCCCACGGTCTTCGCGGTGAACGGGTGACACGTCAGGCAGCTCATCTGCAGCTGCGCGTTGAGCGGGTGGTGCTGCGAGGTCTCGGCCTGGTGGCACTGCTGGCAGAGCTCCGAGCCGGGCGAGGTGAAGCCCGCGTCGGCCAGCGCGTGACAGCTGGTGCAGCGCAGCTGCTGTTCACCTTTCAGCGACAGGTGCGCCTCGTGCCCGGGCGTGGCGCGCGCGAGGCGGTAGCTGCCGGGGATCTGCACGGGCCCCGAGTCAGGCGCCTCGGGCATCAGGCCGCACGCCGACGCGAACGTCAGCGTCAGCAGGCCGAGCGCGCGCCAGCTCACGACCGTTGGTTCTTCCCGCGCGCGGCGTCAGCGGCGATGGAAAGACCGAACAGCAGACACGCGACGACGCCGAGGCCCTGGGCCAGCGACATCGACGCCACCACCGGCAACGGCGCGCCTGACAGCACGCCCCACACCATCAACGCCAGCGCGACGAGGCCCAGCACACAGGCCACGCGCAGCATCCGCTCGATGGGCCACTTCGCGAGCAGCTTCAGCAGGCGCTGCATGTCAGAGCTCCTCCGGCCGCTTGCTGAACGGGTGCGCGACGCCGTGACAGCCGGCTGACGCGCACGAGATGCTGCCAGCGGCGATGCCGTCTTGCGCGGCGAGGTGCTCGCGCACGTTGAGGAAGCTGCCCAGCGTGCCCGAGTGGCACTGCTGACAGTTCTGGTTGGGGTACGGCTCGGCCACGCGCACCTCGTCGAGGAACCTGGGCAGCTCCCAGTTGCGGTAGCCCATGCCGTAGTAGTTCCACACGTGCGACATGCCCTTCAGCTTGGTGAGCGGGTACCCCAACATTCCGTAGTTGGCGTGGCAGGTGTAGCAGGGGTGCGCGCCCATCAACTTGTTGCGGCTGTGCCGCGCCGCGAGGCCGAGGCTGTTGACGTCGTTGACGTCATTCAGGTGCGCCGTCATCACGTGACACGAGCCACAGAAGTCGCGCTGGGTGGTGCGCTCCAGCCCTGAGGCTGTCGTCGCCACCGCCGCGATGAAAGGGAAGACCGCGAGCCCCAGCAGCAGCTGCAGCCGCGTGCCTGCGGTGAGTGACGGCCGCCGCACCAGGTAGTGCAGGAGCACGCCGGCGGCGATGAGCGCCGTGCCCACGGCGAGCGCTCCCGCTGGAGTACCGAGGCTCCCCATCACCGCGCGAGCGCGTGGACGTCGTCGATGGCCACCGACTTGCCGGCCGCGTGACAGACCGCGCACGACTCAAGGCCTGTCGAGGTGGTGTTGACCGCCGCGTGCGCCTGCGCCGAGAGCGAGGTGTGGCACGACGTGCAGGCCGCGCCGACGGGCGGGGTGAGCACCGCAGTGCTTTGCACGTCGGCCGTCGCGCAGCTCGTGCCGCCGTCGGGGTTGGGCCCGGCACAGGTGCGCGTCTCGCTGCGCGTGGGCAGCGCCGACGCCGGCAGGGGAATCGAGGCGCCCGTGGCGGTGTGGCACTGCGTGCACGCGTTGAGCGGCGACGGGTAGTGCACCTCGGCGTGCGCCTTGTGCAGCAGATCCTTCAAATTGCCGGGCTCCGCCGTCACCACGCTGCCGTTGCCGGGCACCGTGATGCCGCGCGTGAAGTTCGGGTTGTGGCACATGACGCACATTTCCGGCGTGGTGCGGAAGCCCATGTTGGTGGCGGAGCTCGCGTGGAAGTTGAGGCCCTGGTGACAGCCATCACACTTCGCCAGCGTGACCGACGTGCGGCGCGCTACGGGCTGGGCGTCGGTGACGGCGAAGGGCGCGACCGGGTTGA
Source organism: uncultured Archangium sp. (assembly GCA_964459885.1). Lineage (GTDB taxonomy): Bacteria > Myxococcota > Myxococcia > Myxococcales > Myxococcaceae > Archangium_A. The sequence goes on along the minus strand of CAYWON010000134.1, from coordinate 15,146 downwards.
CGGCGCAGTAGCGCATGCCCGCGTCGCTCGTCTGGCAGAACTCGATGCCCACCGAGAAGCTGCCGGTGTCGCCCGGCAGCATCGCGGCGCGCGCGCGGTAGGCGAAGAGGCCGGCGTCGAGGCGCTCGAGGCACGCGCCGCCGTCGGTGATGGTGGCGCAGTCGGCGGCGGTCTCGGCCGTCTCGCTGTAGAAGCGCGCGTAGTCGCTGGTGGGGCCGGCGAACACGAAGCGCAGCCGTGAGACGCGCTCGCTCAACACGTCGCGCGGCTGCCCGTTGATGAACGAGGTGAACACCACCCGCGGTTGGGCGCCCGGCGCCGTCGGTTCAGCGACGGTGATGAGGCTCTCGAGCTGCAGCGCGCGCGGGTCTCGTCGCGGCGTCACGTGCACCTGCGCCACCGGGTACAGCGAGCTGTCCTGGTGGCAGACGATGCACTCGTTGTCGTTGCGCGGCCCGGCGGTGTGCATGGTGAAGCCGCTGGGCGGGCTGCTGGCGCCGTCGAACCACGTGCGATCGTGGCAGCTCGTGCACGCCGCCGTGGTGGGGTGCGTCTTCCAGCGGTCGGCCTGCGCGCCGTTGTGGCACGCCTCGCAGTTGGCGAGGTTCCCCGGGTACTCGATGTCGCTGTAGTCGTGCACCGCGCCGCCGAAGCCGACGATGCGGTAGGGCGTGCCGCCCTGCACCGAGGGCAGTGTCACGCCGCGGTGGATCTTGTGCACCATGTCCTTGAAGTCGATGGAGTTGCCCGACTCCGGGTCGATGTTGGCCGACGTGGTGTGGCAGGTGATGCACAGGCCGACCTCGCGCCGCGCGCCGCCGTGCGCCTCGAGGCGGGTGTGGCACGTGTTGCACGCCGCGGTGGTGACCAGCTCGCGCCGCGCGGTGACCGGCTGCCCGTCGGGGCGGAAGTCGTACAGCGTGTTGGCCACAGCGCGCACGCCCGCGACGGTGCGCGTCGAGTACAGCGCGAGGGTGTGCGTGCGGTTGGCGTTGGCGCCGACGACGGCCGCGGTGCCGAACGTGTAGCGGTAGCGGCCGCTGTCGCGCGGCTCGAGCTCCAGCCAGGTGCCGCCGGTGTCGGCCGCGTTCTGCGGGAACGTGCCGCCGTCGAAGCTGACGTTGCGGCGCGTGTAGGCCGTGTACTCGAGCGGCAGCCCGTCGTTGCGCTCGTCGAGCCACGCCAGCACCGCCGAGATGGACACCGCGCCCTCGGTGTACGTGCCCGTGCGATCGAGCGGCCGGTTGGCGTCGTCGGTGAGCAGCACGTCCATCGACGCGACGTCGTTGACGATGCCCGCGTCGAGCACCGTCACCTTGAGGCCCGGCCCGATGAAGCGCAGGTCTCTCCCCGGCGTCCCCGCGTCGCCTTGCGGCCCTTGAGGCCCCGGCTCGCCAGCGTCTCCGGGCTGGCCCGGCGCGCCCGGCGTACCGGGCTGGCCATCGGTTCCAGGTTGGCCCGTCGCGCCGGTCTCACCGACGGGGCCCTGCGGGCCCTGCGGGCCGGGCTCGCCAGCGCAAGACATCCAGAACATCGTCAACAACAGCGCGGTCGTGAGTTGGCGTGTCACTCGTGCCCCCGGGTGAAAGTGAGAAGCGCAGGTGCGTTCTCCGCCTTCGGGTGCGTCGACGACAAGCGCATACTTTTCGAAGGCGCGGCGCCCGTCGGTGCATTCTTTGCGGTTCCCTCGCTTCGTACCGCGCCGTACTGATCGTCCCTCGCTGCACCCGTCGATCAGGGGAATCCCGAGTGCGAGGTCTCGTCGTCACCGCCGTCGTGTTGGCTGCCGCGCGCGCCGTGGCGGACGGGCCTGTCTGGGCCGACGCGCAGGTCGCGACGCACGCGCAGCTCTTCTCGCAAGGCCTGGTGCCCGGGCTGCCGGGCGCGGTGACGCGCGTCGAGCCCGCGTACCCGTTCACCACCACGGCCTTCATGCGCTTCGGCGGCGTGGACCTCCCCAACGCGGCCGACAGCGTGTCGGGCGAGCTCTCGGCGTGGGGCCGGGTGGGCGCGCGCGACGGGCTGCTGGGCGATGGCGACGTCACCGCGGCCTGGGCGCAGTACCGCCACGCGCACTTCCGGCTGAAGCTGGGTCGTCAGGTGACGCTGCCGGGCTCGAGCCGCTACGTGCGCTTCGACGGCGCTGCGGTGGGGACGACCTTCGGCGCGTGGTCGCTCGACGTCTA
>CAYWON010000134.1:0-12860 GCA_964459885.1 uncultured Archangium sp. | reverse complement strand
GTGCCGGAAGCCCGCGTCTACGCCGACGTGACGGCGCTCGCCGCGCTGCCCCTGTCCATCGACTACGCGTACACGCAGCCCGCGCTGCTGCTGCCGAAGTCGTCGGTGCTGGCGGCGTTTGGTGGCGCGGCGTGGCACGAGGCCGGCGCCGAGACCCGCGTGCAGCTGCCCGGCTGGCTCACGTTGACGCTGCGTGGCGCCGGCCAGCTCTTCGAAGGCGATCGCCCCGGTGGCCGTGGGTCGGCGCGCCTGCAGTGGACGCCGGGGCTCGACCGCCGCTGGCTGGTGTTGGGAGAAGTGTCCCGTGCGTGGGTGCCGCCGTCGGGCTTCACGCAGGTGCGGCTCGCCGCGCGGTGGAAGGCGACCGAGGTGTTGTCGACCTCGGCCGACGCGGCGCTTTTTTTCTATGACACCGAGGTGCGCGGCGTGCGCGCGTCGGCGACGGGCATCACCAGCCTCGAGTGGCGCGTGTCGCCATGGGTGAACGCGCTCGTCTCTGGCACGGTGATGACGACGCCGTACGCGGCCTTCGAAGCGCAGGCGCTCGCGCGCGTGGTGTTGACGCTCGACCCCACGAGCGCCGGAGGTGGCACGTGAGGCGGTTTCTCTGGGCGGCGACGTTGGCGGGCCTCACGGTGGCGGTGGGCGCCGCGTGTTCGCGCACGTTGCTGACGCGCTTTCCGCACCGCGTACACCTCGCCGAGGTCTCGTGCGGCGGCGAAGGCCAGCCGACGTGCGTGTCGTGCACGACCTGTCACACCGAAGCGCACGGCACCTTCGCGGTCCCCAGCGCGGGGCAGTGTGCGTCGTGCCACCGCGACGGCGTGCAGCGCTGGCGCGCGGCGGTGCGGCCCGCCATCGGCGAAGTCCCCGCGGGCAAGCGCGTCGTGTTCTCGCACCCGCTGCACCTGGAGCTGCCGGCCATCGCTGGCCAGTGCGTGAAGTGCCACGCCGGCGCCGTCGGCGAGGAAGGAGGGCCCCCGTTGTTCCCGCCGATGGCGACGTGCACGGGCTGTCACAACCACGAGGCCGAGTTCGAGAGCGGCACCTGCACCGGCTGTCATCGCCCCGACGACCTGCGTGGCCTCAGGCCGGTGACGTTCCTCTCTCATGATGCAGCGTGGCTGAAGCGTCACGGCGGTGAAGCGCGCGCGCAGGGGGCGCTGTGCTCGCAGTGCCACGCGCAGACGAGCTGCGATGCGTGCCACGACGCCACCAAGCCGCTCGGCCCGCAGACGAAGAGCCCCGAGGCCATCGAGCGCGAGTACGTACACCGCTTCGATTTCTTGTCGCGGCACGCGCTCGAGTCGGCCTCGCAGCCCGGGAGCTGCTTCTCATGCCACGTGCGCACCGAGTGTGATGCGTGCCACGCGGCGCGCGGTGTGAGCGCGGCGGTGCGCGGCGGCGCGAGCCCACACCCGCCAGGTTGGGCCAGCGGGCTGGGCGCGTTCAACAACCTGCACGCGCGCGACGCCCGGCGCGACGTGACGAGCTGCGCGGCGTGCCACGACCAGGGCCCGCAGACCAACTGCGTGCGCTGTCACAAGGTGGGAGGCACGGGCGGCACGCCGCACCCGCTGGGGTGGCGCAGCACGGAGCCCGTCACCGCGCCCGGCTGCGCCGCGTGTCACGGAGGTGGCTTGTGAGGCGCGCGCGGTCTTTGACTCCGCGGCTCGCCGCTGCGCATCGCAGCGATGTCGACGGGGCGGTCGCGCTCGTCGAAGTGGCGGCGAAGTCCGGCGTGACAGGCACGGCCGGCGAGCGCGCGTGCCCGGCGACCTTACGGCCGGGTGACTTCGAGCCTGTTCGCGCAGCGCACCGGCCCGTCGCTGGTCCTTCCCGGATGTGCGCGGCGCTCGCGCTGGGCGCCTTCGCGCTCGTCGCTTCGGGCTGCTTCGTCCCTCGTGAACCGGCGGGGCGGGAAGACCAGACCTGCACCCGCTGCCACGGCGACGCTGCGCGCGAAGGTGACGCGCGCTCACGGTCGGCGCCGCCGCGTGACGTGTCGGGGAACTCGACGACTGACTTCCCTGGCGTCGGCGCGCACGCGCTGCACCTCGGCGCGTCGCGCATGGCTGCGCCGGTGGACTGCGTCGCGTGTCACGTCGTGCCTTCGACGCCAGACGCGCCCGGCCACAACGACGGCGTCACCCAGGTGGCGTTGGCGCGCGGCGGCACGTGGAACCTCGGCGCGCGCACGTGCACCAACTCCGGGTGTCACGGGCCCACCTCAGGCGTGTGGACGCGACCGGCCGAGGTGTCGTGTACGAGTTGTCACGGCGCGCCGCCCGCGCCACCGCACCCGCAGGCCGGGGCGTGCGTCGCCTGTCACGCCGACGTGGTCAACGCTGATGGCACCCTCAAGGAGCCTGGCAAGCACGTCGACGGCGTCGTGCAGGTGAGCGCCGCGCGGTGCGACGCGTGCCACGGCAGCGATTCGACCGGCGCGCCGCCGCGTTCTCTTGACGGCGGCACGCAGCCTTCGCAGCGCGGCGTCGGCGCGCATGCCCGGCACCTGGCGGGCGGCGCCACCACGCGGCCCGTCGCGTGCGCGAGCTGCCACGTGGTGCCGTCGACGCCGGTGGCCGCGCAGCACCCCGACGGCGTGGTGCAGGTGGCGGGCTTCGATGCGACGACCCAGACCTGCGCGACCGCGTGTCACTTCGGCGCGTCGCCAGTGTGGACGTCGACGACGCCGCTGTCGTGCGCCGGCTGTCACGGCGCGCCGCCGGCCTCACCGCACCCGCAGGTGACGCAGTGTGGGCTGTGTCACGCGACCGGCGGCCCCGCGAGCCGGGGGCGGCACGTCGATGGTCACGTCGACGTCGCGGTGCCGACTTCGTGCGACGGCTGTCACGGCAGCGCTGGCAACGCGGCCCCGCCGCGCGACGTGGCCGGCAACGTCGACACCACCAGCCCCGGCGTCGGCGCGCACCAGGCGCACCTGGTCGACCGCGGGTTTGCGCGCGTCGTGCAGTGCGAGGAATGTCACGTGGTGCCGTCGAGCGTCTTCGCGGCAGGTCACCTCAACGGCGCGGTGGAGCTGCGCTTCTCTGGCGTGGCGCTCGCGAACGGCGCGAGCCCCACCTTCGCGGGCGGCAGCTGCGCGAACACCGGGTGCCACGACATCAGCCACTTCACCGGCCGACCGGGCGGAGGCACCAACACCGTCCCGGTGTGGACGCGCGTCGACGGCTCACAGCGCACCTGCGAGGCGTGTCACGGCGCCCCGCCGCCGCCTCCTCACCCGGCTGTCTCCACGTGCGAGACGTGCCACCTCAACGTGACCGCGCAGAAGACCTTCGTGAACCCCGCGCGGCACATCAACGGCGTCGTCGACTTCTGACGGCGCCCGGGAGCAACCCGTCATGCAGAAGCTCGTCTTCACAGGTGTCCTCACGTTTGGTCTCGGGTTGCTCGTCGGCCGCGCCACGGTCGTGGGCTCGTCCGCTCCTTCCGTGCCGCCGACGCCGGTCGCGCAGCCGAGCGCCGCGCCAGCGCTCGTGCCCAGCGCTGGCACGCTGAGCGGTCGCGTGGCCGAGGTGCTGCAAGTCTCGCAGTACACGTACCTGCGCCTCGAGTCGGGCGAGTGGGCAGCCGTGTCTTCAGTGCCAGACCTGCAACCCGGCGCGCAGGTGACGGTCTCTGTGCAGACCGAGCTGCAGGACTTCTCGAGCCCCTCGCTCAACCGCACGTTCGCGCGCATCGCCTTCGGCACGCTGGGCAGCGGTGACGCTGTGGCGGCGCCGGACCTCTCTGGTGCGCTCGCCGCCGTCAAGGCGCCCGCGGTCACGCTCCGCGTCGAGGACGTCTTCGCCGGCCGCACGGACCTCAACGGTCAGCGGGTGCGCGTGAAGGGCACCGTCGATCGCGTCAATGAAGTGCAGGGCGTGTTCTACGTGCACCTCAAAGACGGCTCTGGCAGCGCCGCCTCGAAGGACGACGACCTGCTGTGCATCAGCAAGTTCGCCCTCGAGAAGGGCGCGGCGGTGACGCTCGAAGGCACCGTCGGGGTCGAGCGCAACGTCGGCATGGGCACCAACCCCGTGGTGCTCGACGACGTCGCGGTGCGCTGAGCAGGCCGAAGCGCACGACGCGCCAGCACTTCCTTCCCGGTTCCGCCGGCGCACACACGGACGCCATGCACCGCCGCGCCCACCGACGCCGACGCGCAGGCGCTGCGCATGACGGAGGCGAGGCCCGCGTCGCTGCGGCACTCGACGTTGGTCGGGTAGCTCTGCGACGGCGCGCGGGAGTCAGGCAGTTGTGTGGTTTGACCGCACGTTCGCCGCCGAGCAGGGCGCGGCGGTGACACGAACACCAATCCGGCCGTACGCGAGGCGTTTCTCAGAAGTTCTCGACGGTGACGCCCCACCGAGCGGCGTTGGCCGAGCGCTTCGTGGGTGAGCGCTGGTGCGCGTGGTGCGACCACACGTTCGCGGGCCGGGGCGCCTTGTCGGCGAGCGACGCCCCCCTGCGATGCTCGCTGCGTCAGCGTGTGCGGGCCGCCTGGGTCGAAAGTCGCAGGTCCAACGTGGCGCTGTCTGGTCCGTCGCGGTCGCGCACCCGCATGTCGTGCCCTGCGCGGACGCGCTCGCGCAGGTCGTCAGGGCTCAGGTGACTCGCTGCGCGGCGGGCCCGGCGACCGACGGCGCCACATCAGCTGCGTTGGTGGACGCCAGCTCCGCCGCACTGCCCGGCCGGGGCGTTCATCAGGTCCGAGGTGACGACCCCGGGCGAGCGGTCACCGCACCCGCGGCGACGCTCGGCCGCTCGTGTCGTGTCTTCCCGAACGGGCGTCTGCGCGCGCTCGCTCGGGCCTTCGTCGGCGAGCGGCGTCGGCGGCTGCACGCGTCGCCGCGCGTCTACGTCGTCGCGGTCCACGCCTTGAGCTGGCGCGCGCCGTCGCGACCGTCGACGATGCGCGCCGCGATGAACTGGGACGATCTCCGCTACGTGCTCTCCGTCTCACGCCTCGGCTCGTTCGCGCGCGCCGGCAAGGCGCTGGGCGTCGACCACACCACCGTCGCCCGCCGCGTCGAGACCGCCGAGCGCGCGCTGTCGATGAAGCTCTTCACGCGCAGCACCTCGGGGCTGTCGCTGACGCCCGACGCTGAGCGGCTGCTGGCCTCGCTGCGAGGGGTCGAAGACGCGGTGCACGCCTTCGAGCGTGTGGCCTCCACGCGCGAACAAGAGCTCGAAGGCCCGCTGCGCGTCACCTCACCCGAGACGTTCGGTGTCACCTACCTTGCGCCCCGGCTCGCGGAGTTCGGCCGCAGCCACCCGAAGCTGCGCCTCGCGCTGATGCCCGGCGGCACGGTGCTGGATCTCGGTCGTCGTGAAGCCGAGGTCGCGGTGCGCTTTTTCCGCTCGAAGCCGCAGGAGCTGGTGGTGCGACGCGTCGCCGACCTCGCCTATGGCCTCTACGCGTCGGCGCCGTACCTCCGCGCGCGGCCCTTCACCGGCAAGCTCGACGAGCACCGGCTGCTCGCGACACCGCCTGGCGACGGGTCTGTCGAGAGCCGCTGGCTCGAGCGGCTCGCCCCGCGCGCGGTGCCCGTGTTCATCAGCGAGCTCAGCACCGCGCTGCAGGCCGCCGCCGCGAGCCACGCCGGCATCGCCGTGCTGCCCCGGTATCTGGGCGACGCCGACGCGGGGCTGCAGCGCCTGGTGGTGGCCAACGCGCCGAGTGAACCGGTCTGGTTGACCGTGCACCGCGACCTCAAGGACGCCCCGCGCGTGCGCTCGTTGCTCGACTTCCTCGCGAAGACGTTGCGCGACGACCAGCCGCTTCTGTCAGGCCGTTGAATGACGGCCGGATCGTCGCGTTCGTGTCGGCGTTGATCACCCGTACACCCCTGCGCTACAGGCCCCAGCCCCATGAAGAACCGTTTCGTCGCGCTGTCTCTTGCCGCTGCTCTCGCTGCGCCCGTCGCCGTCGCTCAGGAAGAAGTGGAGCTCGCCGCCCCGAAGGCTGCGCCCACGCTCGATGACGGTTCCGGCAACCGCCGCAAGGCCATCACCGCGCAGGACCGCGACCAGGCGCTGAAGGCCGCCGAAGAGCGCAAGAAGCGCGAAGAAGAAGAGAAGAAGCGCGCCGAGGCCGAAGCCCGCGCCGCTGAAGCCGAGGCCCGCGCCAAGGCCGCCATCGAGGCCGCCGAGAAGCTGAAGGCCGAGACCGAGGCCAGGGAGAAGGCCCGCGAAGAGGCGCGCAAGGCGAAGGAGGCCGCTGACCTCGAAGAGAAGAAGAAGAACCAGGAGGCGGAGTCGAAGCGCCTCGCCGAGGAAGAGAAGCAGCGGAAGATCGAAGAGAAGCGCCTCGCCGAAGAGAAGAAGAAGCTCGACGCCGAAGAGAAGAAGCGCCTCGCGCAGGAAGAGAAGGAGCGCAAGGCTGAGGAGGCGCGGGCCGCCGCCGAGAAGAAGAAGGAAGAGGAGCTCGAGCGCCAGAAGAAGGCCGCCGAGGACCGCGAGGCGAAGCTCGCCGCGCAGCGCGAAGAGAACGACCGCAAGAAGGCTGAGCTCGAAGAGAAGAAGAAGGCCGCCGAAGAGGAGCGCCAGCGCAAGGCCGAAGAGGCGAAGGCCTCGGCCGAAGAGAAGGCCAGGAAGGCCGAAGAAGAGAAGCAGCGGAAGGCCGAGGAGGCCGCCGAGAAGAAGCGGCTCGCCGAGGAAGAGAAGCAGCGCAAGGCCGACGAGGCAGCCGAGAAGAAGCGCGTCGCCGAGGAGGAGCGCAAGCAGAAGGCGGAGGAGGCGGCCGAGAAGAAGCGCCTCGCCGAAGAAGAGCGCAAGCAGAAGGCCGAAGAGGCCGCTGAGAAGAAGCGCCAGGCCGAGGAAGACCGCAAGCGCGCCGCCGAAGAGGCCCGCGCCAAGAAGGACGCCGAGTACGCCGAGAAGAAGCAGAAGGCCGAAGACGAGAAGCGCCGCAAGGAAGAGGAGAAGCGCGCCGCCGAAGACGCGAAGCGCCTCGCCGCCGAGAACGCGCAGCGCGAGAAGGAGCAGAAGGAGGCTGAGAAGCGCAAGGTCATCAAGGGTGGCGAGACCGCGTCGGCGTCCAGCTCCAACAAGGGCCTCGTGCCCGCCGCCAACGCCGACGAAGCCAGGAAGGACCCGCGCTTCGCCGCCGCCGCGCTGGTGGAAGACGCGCGCGTGAAGGTCATCGGCCTCGCGGAGCGCTTCCCGTACTACGGCATCGCCAACAACGGCTGCGGCCAGGGCAAGCACTACGTCACCGCCGAGCTCATCTCGTCGTTCGACGGCCAGGCCTCGGGGCTGCCCGTGGTGCTGCGCATCGAAGACCCGAACCTCGGCCCTGCCAAGGCGGGCAGCTTCCTGGCGTTCTCGGGGCTGCGTCGCGCGGGCAAGGCGCCCGACGGCACGTTCGTCTATTGCGGCAAGGGCACGGCGTTCCCCGTTCGCCGCTGAGCGCGTCATCGGCTACAAGCCGTAAGCGATGTTCAACATCGGCTCCGGCGAGCTTGCGCTCATCGCGGTGGTGGCCCTGCTGGTGCTGGGCCCCAAGCGCTTGCCTGAACTTGCCCGCGGCATCGGCAAGTTCATGCGTGAGTTCCGACGACAGACCGACGAGGTCCGCGGCGTCGTCGAGCGCGAGTTCTACAAGATGGACCAGGAGGTCTCGATTCACGAGCCTCCGCTGACGGTGCGCCCCGCGCAGGACTCGGTGCACGCCGGCCTCGAAGAGCCGCCGCTCGATCTCTTGCCGCCCGCGACCGAGACCGTGCCCTCGCAGCTGACCGCGGGTCAGCCGCAGCCCACGCCCGCAGCGGCGGCTGAAGCGTCGTCGCCCGCGGCCACCGACAAGAGCAACAGCTAAAGCCCCATGGCCGGCGAAGCGACGGACGAGTTCCGCATGAGCTTGATGGAGCACCTGGGTGAGCTGCGCACGCGGCTCATGCGGGTCACCATCGCGGTGCTGATTCTGGGCTTCGCGTCGCTCATCTTCGCCCGCGAGATCTACGGGCTCTTGATGCGCCCGGTGCTGCTCTCGCTGCCGCCCGACGCCGCGTCGCTCGTCTACACGTCGGCCATCGAAGAAATAAACGTGCTGATGAAGATCGGCCTCTACGCCGGCGTGTTCATGTCCACGCCGGTGTTGCTCTGGCAGATCTGGGGCTTCGTCTCGCCCGGGCTCTACGAGAACGAGCGCAAGCTGGCCGGGCCCTTCATCTTCTTCGGCACGCTGGCGTTCGTGGCGGGCGCGCTCTTCTGTTACTTCGTGCTCTTGCCGCAGATGTTCACGTTCCTCCTGCAGAAGGAGGAGACGACGGCGCTCAACCGACGCCTCGCCGTGGCCAGGCTGCACGAAGAAGACGCGGTGCGCGCGCTGCGGCTGGGCGACTTCGTGCGCTCGGCGGCGTGGGCGCGGCTCGCGTCGGGCGACCTGAAGGCGCCCGGTGAAGGGCAGACCACCGAGAGCCCGTTCGGTCTCACGTTGACGCTGGTGCCCAAGGGCGACGTCGACGTGCAGTTCCGGTTGCAGGGCCTCGGCCGCATCATCGACGCGCTGTCGGCGGCGCAAGGCGTGAAAGCGAGCCCCACGCTGCTGATGGTCAACGACAAGCGCGCCGAGGCCGTCAAGGCGTGGGGCGACCGCGACTATTCACGCGCGACGGCGCTGCTCGACGAAGCGGCCGCGATGCTGTCGGGCGCGGCGCCAGAGCGCGCGGGTGAGCTCGCCGCCGTGTGGGAGCTCGAGCGGCTGCTGGGCCTCGCGCAGGCGCGCACCGAGAGCCTCAACTGGACGAAGCCGATGCTGTCGATGAACGAGCAGCTGACGCTGGTGCTGGTGCTGGAGCTCGCCTTCGGCGTCATCTTCGAATTGCCGCTGGTCATGGCGGTGCTGGGCCTCGTGGGCCTCGTGTCGTCGAGCTTCCTCTTCAAGTACCAGCGCCACGCGTTCGTGGTGTGCCTCATCCTCGCGGCGGTCATCACGCCGACGGGCGACGCGGTGAACCTGGCGCTGATGGCTGGGCCGATGCTGCTTTGTTACGAGCTGGGCGTCGTCCTGGTGTGGATCGTCGAGAAGCGTCGCGCGAAGCAGGCCGCCGCCGAGGGCGCGCCGCCCGCGTCATGAACCTCGCGCCGGTGGTGAAGCCGCCGCTGCTGCAACGCGTGGCGCGCGCCGGTCGCTACGCGTGGGCCGTGGCGTGGCGCTTCCGCTTCACGGCGGTGCTGCTGCTCTTCTGGTTCGGGCTCCTGCCGCTCATCTACATGGCGCGCTACCCGGGCAGCCCCTCGTTCGGGCGCTCGCTGCACCACGTCTATTTCCTGCTCTTCGGGCAGCCGTCGCTCGACTACGTCGAAGACTGGGTGCTGGAGGTGCTCAACCTCCTCATTCCGCCGCTGGGGCTCGCCACCGTCGTCGACGGCGTGGTGCGCTTCTCGTACCTCTTCAATGCGCGCCGCCGCGCCGAACGGGAGTGGATTGAAGTGATGGCCGAGAGCTTGAGAGAGCACGTGGTGGTGTGCGGCAGCGGGCGCGTGGGCTTCCGCGTGACGCAGGAGCTCCGGCGACTGGGCCGCGACGTCGTGGTGGTCGAGAAGCGCGCTGATGCGCCCTTCGCCGCGGTCTTGAGAGACCAGGGCGTCGCGGTGCTCATCGACGACATCCGCTCGCCGGGCAGCCTGCAGCGCGTCAACGTGGCGAAGGCCGCGGCCATCGTGTGCGCCACCGACGACGACCTCTCGAACCTCAACGTGGCTCTCGACGCGCGCAAGCTGAACCCCGACATCCGCGTCGTCATGCGGCTCTTCGACGACGACCTCGTCGAGCGCGTGCGCGACAACTTCCGCGCCGAAGCGCACAGCACGTCGGCCCTCGCCGCGCCGGCCTTCGCGCTCGCCGCGCTCGATCCGCGCATCCTCCACAGCTTCCACGTGGGCGAGCACCTGATGGTGGTGAGCCGGTTCGTGGTGGGCAGCGCGCTGGCGCCGCTCAACCTCTCGGCGTTGAGAGATCGCTTCGGCGGGCTGACGCTGTCGATGCAGCGGGGCGCGTCACCGGAGGTCTTGCATCCCCAAGGGAACACCACGTTGCAGGACCGTGACGTCCTCGTGGTGCAGGCCAGCTACCCCGACTACCTCGCGCTGCGCCGCTTCGTGGGTGAAGAGCGACCGCCGCTCGCGCGCGAGAGCTGAAAATCACCGCAGGAAAATCGTGACGAAATCGCCCTCCTGTCGCCCCGTAGTGGCGGCATGAACGGCGCGTCGTTTCCGCAGGTGTGGAGACGGGCGGCGCCGGAAGGAGACTCGTCATGTTCTCGAATCAACGACAGCCGCGCGTGCGCGGGTGGTTCAGCCTTGGTGCGGTGGCGGTGGTGTTGGTGGGCTGGCTCGTCGGCGCCGCCGTGATGCTGCAGAGCTACAGCGCCGGCGCGCCGCGGCAGCTGCCCGACGCCGCCCAGTGTCAGCGGGTGTGCGCCAGCTCAGCGCGCGGCGGCTGAACAGAGTGGGGCAATTTTCTCCATTTCGCGGAAATAGAAGAAAGGCAGCGGCGTTCTTGCTGCCAGTGGCGCCCTGACGGGCGAAGGCGTTGGATACTCCCAGGAATTTCCAGGACTTGTGTGCGGGGGTGGTCCTCGCCACTGGAAACGAATTGCACCCTCCAACGCCTTCGCCCGTTCAGGGCTGCTGCGTTTTCGGACCCAGGCCCGCTTTCTTCCGCGCTTCGAGCAGCTTGGCCACGTCGCTGGCCGCGAGCGGCTCAACCGGCCCCAGCTGACGCGCTGCCAACAGAATTTTCGCGTAGTGCTCGACGAGCTCCATGCGGAGCAGCGCGAGGTTCAAGTCGGGGCCAAGCGTCAGCGCGCCGTTGCCGGCCAGGAGCATGGCGTCGACCTGCGCGGCGGCGGCCTCGACGTTCTTCACCAGCTCCGGCGTCTTCGGCATCGCGCGGGGCACGGTGGGAATGCTCTGGCCCAGCGAGACGACCACCTCCGGCATCGCCACCGGTGAGAGTGCCTGGCCGGTGAGGCCGAACGCCGTGGCCGTCACCGGGTGCGCGTGCAGCACGACGTCGACCTCGGGTCGCGCGCGGTACGCGGCGAGGTGCAGCTCAAGCTCCGAGAACGGCTTCTTGCGGCCCTCGAGCACCTTGCCCTGCATGTCGACGATGAGGAGCGACGCGTCGTCGACGTCGGCCTTCGAGTACGCGGTGGGCGTGATGAGCAGTCGCTCGCCGTGCAGCCGCACCGAGAGGTTGCCGTCGTGGTTGGCGACCCAGCCGTTGGCGTGAAGCCGACGTGAGAGCGCGACCAGCTCAGACCGAAGCTTGGGCAGCGGAGCGAACGGCACGGCGTCAGGACACCTTCGGTGCGTCGACGGCGTCGACCACGCCCACGATGAGCGAGCGGATGGGCGCGTCAGCGTCCTTGAGGATCATGCGCACGCCGCCGCCTTCGTTCATCACCAGCACGAGGTCGCCCTTGCCGGCGCACGAGGTGTCGTCGATGGCGATGAACGACTTGCCCAGCGGCTGCTGCTGCTCGTCGACCGGCTGCACCACCATCAGCTTGCGGCCGGTGAAGACAGGCAGCTTCTCGGTGGCGACCACGGTGCCCAACACGCGACAGAGGTTCATGCGTCCACCTCGTCGACGATGCCGACGATGGCGGCGTCGACAGGCACGAAGGTCGGGTTGCACGCCAGCGCGGCTTCGCGCGAGCCCTCGAGCATCACCAGCGTGCCGGGGCTGGCCGACGCGAGATCGACGGCGACCTCCACGGGGCCCGACGGCTGTTGCTTGTGATCGACGGGCTGCACGACGAGAAACCGCGCGCCTTCGAGGCCGTCCACGCGGCGGGTTGCGACGACAGTGCCGATGACGCGACCGAGGTACATAGGGGCCGCGGAGAATCGACGGGAACCGCTACGAGATCAAGGCGAGACGGCGACGCCCACCTTGAAGGGCAACTCGACCTGGGTCTCGCCGTCGCTGCCAGGAAAGACGATGCGCTTGCCGGTGCTCATCATGCACTGGCCCCAGTCGGTGATTTCGTGCTTCTTGGGCTCGACCGCGGCCGACTTCACAGCGCCTGACGGGCCCACGTTCAGCACCACCGTGATGTTGCCGACCGCGAGGTTCGGGTTGCGGCGCAGCGCATTGTCGATGCACGTCTGGAAGGCCTTCGACTTGTCGGCGACCACCTTCGCCACCGCTTCGGGCGAGAGGCCTGACGTGTTCACGGCCGCGCCGCTGCCTTCGTCACCGGTCTTCCGCACCTTGGGCACGGCGGTCTTGCGGTCGTCTTCGGCGTAGAACGCGGCGAGGTTGGGGTCTTGCGGCTTGGGCGTGACGACCTCGGGCTCGTCGGGCTTCGTGGTGGTGCCCTTCGACGCCAGCGCGCGGGCCTTCGCTTCTTTGTCGCGGCGGGCGCGGTCGGCTTCGTCGCGCTTCTTGCGCGCGTCGCCGGTGAGCATGTCTTTGAGCCCGGCAGCGCCGCCGGCCGAGAAGAAGCTCTCCTGCACTTCCTGGCCGTTCTCGTCGGTGCGGGTGACCGTTGGCAGCGTGACGATCTCGAACGTGTTGAGCACGTAGACGAGCGCGATGGGCCCCACCACGAACGCCAGCACGAAGAGCGCGATCTTCCACGGCGGGTTGCGCTTGTTGACGCCGGCCTGCGCGATGAAGAAGCGCGTGGCCTCGCCCGGCGGCGGCGCGGCTTTACCGTCGTCCTGCGAGAGCGCGGCGAAGGGGTCGAGCGGTTGCTGCGCGTCGGCTACCGGGGCGCTTTCAGCGGCCGGGCCCGGCGCCGCGCCGACGTCGGCGGCGCCGCGCGGCAGGTCGTGGAGGCCGCTGACGTCGCCGAACAAATCGTTGAGCGGCTGGTTGACCGCGACCGCGCCCG
>CAYWON010000133.1:0-19670 GCA_964459885.1 uncultured Archangium sp. | reverse complement strand
ACGTTCGACGTCGGGCACGCCTCGATGGTGACGCCGCGCTCCAGCACGAGGTCCACGACGTCGGGCGCTGACAACAGCGTGGTGCCGTGGCCGATGCGCTGTGCATGCAGCTGCTCGATGGCGACGCGGAGCTCTTGCGCCGGCCGCCCTTCCCCGGCGTGCACGGTGCGACCGAGGCCGACGTCGCGCGCGCGAGTGAACGCGGGCGCGTAGGCCTGCATGCCGAAGCGATGAAACGGGGCGGGACCACCGGCGAGATCCACACCGACCACGCCGGGCCGCGCGGCCGCGACGTCCACCAGCTTCGAAGCCAGCTCCGGTGACTCGCCGTACAGCACACAGAGAATGAGGCCCGCGCGACCAGCGACGCCTTCCAGCGCGGCGTCGACGATGGCCTCCAGCGGCGCGTCCTGGTGCAGCTGCGGGGCGAAGCGCAGCTCCAGCGCGTCGACCCCATCGGCGCGCGTGTCTTCGCAGATCTCCGCCGCGACCCGGCGCACCGCGTCCGGCGCCTGCAAGAGCGACAAGGTGAACGCGAACTTCGAGAGCGCCTCGTCGAGCCCCATGCCCGCGTGAAAGCGCAGCTGCGGCGGCACCTGCAGCCCGGCGCGCGCCGCCAGCTCGTTCAACGTCGACGCACGCAGCGAGCCGTCGAGGTGCAGGTGCAGCTCGGCGAGACCGCTCACCAGAGGACCACCGACACGCCCAGCGACGCCATCACGTACGCGTTTACGCCCGACGACAGGTTCGGCACCGGCGCGAAGACGCGGCCCGAAAGGCTGACGTGATCCGTCAAGCGAAACCGGGCGTGCAGCACCGCGCCGAACGTCAATTCCGACGCGCTCGCGTTGACGCTGCGCGAAGCCATGAGGGACTCGCTTCGCAGCGCGCCGCTCACCGTGAGGTTCGTCCACCCGATGAAGAAGTGTGAGCCGACGGTCAGCCGCATGATGCGCAGCCCGTGGCCCAACGACACCAGCGCCTGCACGCGGTGGTTCGACCCGCTGACCTCCGACGGCGCGAACACCGACGACGTGAAGCCGTACGGCTCGTTCTGGTAGCCCGCCAACACACCGAGCTCGAGCCCGCCGCTGATCTTCTTGCCGCCCCACGCGTGCCAGCGCGCGTTCAGCCCGCCGATGCCGCCGAGCGACACGCGCCCGCCGTAGCCACCGGACACCGCGAGCTCGAGATCGATCTCCCGCGCCTCCGGCGTCTCAGGCGCCGCCGCGACCGCCAACGCCAACACCAGCCCGAAGCCGCTCATGGCGCCTCCGCGGGGAACGCGAGCTGCAGCCCAGCGCGGAACGAAGGCTCCGTCGTGCCGAGGTGCCCCGCTTCGAAGCGCCGCGTCTCGAGCCGCAACCCCAGCGTCGCCCGCGCGCGCAGCCGGGCGTCGAGCTCGTCGACGAAGCCGGACATCTCAGGCCCCTCGATGGAGCCGTCGGTCAGCACCAACGTCGCCGGCGACACGAAGTCAGGCCGCGCGTCGAAGCGGTGAATCACCTGCGCGTCGTCCCAGAAGAGCGACGGGCTCGCAGCGACGTACGTCGAGAACAGCGGCGCCTCGTCGTGCCGCGTGGCGGCGTACGCGGTGAAGAGCCCGCCCATGGAATGCCCGAAGAGCGCGGTCTGCGCCGGGCCACGCAGGCGGTAGCGCGTCGCCAGCTCCGGCAGGAGCTCGTCGCGCAGGAACGCGTAGAACGCAGGCGCGTTCGCGTCAGGCGCCGTCTGGCTCCACGTGGCGCGGAAGGTCTCGTTCTCCATCGGCAACGCGAAGTCGCGCAGGCGCAGCCGTTGTGCAGCGTTCGCGTCGCGGTAGCCCACGCCCACCACGATGACGGGCGCGGCGCTGCCGTTCGACTCCAGCTCCGAGGCGGCGTTCGCCGTCACCGAGAACTCCTGCAGCACGGGCAGGTTCGCGTCCAACTGCACCACGAGCGGGAAGTGCAGCGACGACTCCGTCTCGTACTCGGGCGGCAGTCGCACGAAGAGCTTGAAGCCGTCACCGACCGCCGCCGACTCGAGCTCGAACTCTTCGAGGCGGCCCGTCGGCGTCGGCGCACAGCCGACACCCCACGCCAGGATCACCAGACACCACGCACGCATGAGCACCTACTTCTTGGGGAGATGGTTGACGACGCGCAGCACGACGCCGTTCTCGCGCAACATGCCAGCGATGAACTCGACCTCGGCGTGCGTGCCGTTGAAGGCCACCGCCGGCAACGTCGCCAGCCGCGCCTTCGCTGCAGCTTCCGTGAGCCCGAAGGCCTCGACCAGCAGCATCACCACCTTCGGGACGGCCTTCTTGTCATCGAGCCAGCCTTCGCCGTGCCCCGACTGCTTGAGGATCGCGCTGCGCAGCCCCGGCGCCGGCAAGCCGAGGCCACCGGTCTCAAACCCGTGCCCGCAGTCGCACGCGAAGCGCTCGAACCACTTGAGCTGTTGGTCGGCCAGCACCTGACCGACTTCGAGGAAGCGCTTCGCCTGGCAGGTCGCGCAGATGGTGGGCACGCGTGCGGTCGACGGCACGGGCCGCAGTATGCGCCAAAGCCTGTCGCCGCTGGGCAACCTAAATCGTGTCTCACCGCGCGCGAAAGCCATGGGAGCGTCCGCGCTCCTCCGTGGCCGCGGTCGGCGCGACACGGCTGCACGCTCGCACCACGCCCCGGCACACCCGTTGCTCTGGCCGGCGCCATGGACAACGAATGGCTGCTGACGACTGCGACCACGCAGAAGGTGCCGACGATGAAGCCCGCCGACGACGCGCAGCGCCGGCTCATTCGCCTCGGGCCCACCGCCTTGAGCAACACCGAGCTGGTCAGCCTGCTGCTGGGGAAGGACCGCGCCGAGCGCGCGACCGTGCTCATCGAAGGCGGCCTCAAGGCGCTGCTGCAGGAATCGCCAGAGGCGCTGCTCGAGCACCACGGCCTCGATCCCAAAGAGGTGGCCCGGCTGCTGGCCGCCGGAGAGCTCGCGCGGCGCCTGCACCTCTCGCCCGAAGAGCGCCCGCGGCTGCAGTCGCCCGCGGCGATCCACGACTGGGCACGGCGTCAGCTCATCGGCCTGCGCCGCGAAGAGGTGCACGTGCTGTGTCTCAACAACCGGAACTTCTTGATGCGCCACGTGCGCGTGGCCGAAGGCGCTACCGACCAGTGTTACGTCGACCCGCGCGAGGTGTTGGCGCCTGCGGTCGCGTGCCGCGCGTCTTCTATCGTGCTGGTGCACAACCACCCGTCCGGTGACCCGGAGCCGTCAGTGCTGGACGTCACGTTGACGCGCCAGCTGCGCGAAGCGGCGCGCTTCTTGTGCATCCGCCTCGCCGATCATCTCGTCATCTCTGATCGCGGCTTCGTCTCGATGCTGCAGCGCGGGCTCATCGCCGACGACGGCGGGGCGTATGTGCCGCAGGTGCAGTCGCCATGAACGATTGACCACCCCGGATGAAGGGTCCATATGCGCGCGGTGTCCGCCCAGGTTGCGACGTACCTCGATGACATGCAGGCGGGCCTCAAGCAGCACTTCGGGCTCGACCAGTTCCGCCCCGGGCAGGCCGACGTGGTGGCGAGCGTGTTGTCGGGCCGCAACACGGTGGTGGTCATGCCCACCGGCGCAGGCAAGTCGCTCTGCTACCAGCTGCCCGCGATGTTGCTCGACGGCGTCACCGTCGTCGTCTCGCCGCTCATCGCGCTCATGCAGGACCAGGTGTCGTCGCTCGAAGCGCGCGGCATCAGCGCCACCTTCATCAACTCGACGCTGAGCGACACCGAGCGTGCCGACCGCCAGCGCCGCCTGCGCAACGGCGAGTACAAGCTGGTCTACGTCGCGCCCGAGCGTTTCAAGAGCGAGGCCTTCGTCAGCGCGCTCATCGACGCCAAGCTGGCGCTGTACGCCATCGACGAAGCGCACTGCATCTCGCAGTGGGGTCACGACTTCCGGCCCGACTACGCGCTGCTGGGCCAGGTGAGAAAGCGGCTGCGGCCGCCGCGCACCGTGGCGCTCACCGCCACCGCCACGCCGGAAGTGCGCGACGACATCACGCGCGTGCTGTTGATGAAGGAGCCGCAGGTCTTCGTCGCCGGCTTCGATCGCCCCAACCTGTTCCTCGAGGTCACCACCGTCGCTGGCGACGCTGACAAGCGCGACGCGTGCGCGCAGCTGGCCACCGAGGGCAGCGGCGTCATCTATTGCTCCACGCGCAAGCAGGCCGAGTCGCTGCACGAGCACCTCGTCGACGAAGACCTGCCGGCGGTGCTGTACCACGCGGGCATGGACGACTCGGCCCGCCGCAAGGCGCAGGACGAGTTCATGGCCACGCCCGACTCGGTCGCCGTCGCCACCAACGCGTTCGGCATGGGCATCGACAAGCCCGACATCCGCTGGGTGGCGCACGCCGGCATTCCGCGCGCGGTCGAGGCCTACTACCAGGAGATCGGCCGCGCCGGCCGCGACGGTCAGGCCTCGCGCGCGGTGCTGCTCTTCAACCACGCCGACGTCTTCACGCAGGAACGGCTGATTCAGGGCAACCACCCGCCCGAGACGCTGTTCCAGGACGTGTGGAACGTCTTGCGCGGCCTCGATACCTTCGAGCGCGGCGTACACGTGCTGGCGGCGCAGGTCGGCGGCTCGGAGTTCGAGGTGTCGGCGGTGATGAAGGTGCTCGAGCGGCAAGGCGTCATCTCGCGCGGCGGCCGCGGCGAAGGGCGCTACGGCATCACCGTGCTGCCGTCGGGCGCGCTGCACCACCCGCGCAGCCCGGAAGCCAAGGCGCTGCTCACGGCGCTCAACGAGAGCGCTCCACCCGGCGTGAAGCAGTCGCTCGAGCTGTACGCGCTGTCGCGGCGCTCAGGCCTCGAAGAAGACAAGATCCGTCACGCGCTCACGCTGCTCGAGCGCTCGGGCATCGCGCTGGTGCAGCGCCCGTTCTCGGGCCGCGCGCTGACCATCTTGCGGCACGAGCCGTGGCGAGACCTCGGCGTCGACCTCACGGGGCTGCGCGCGCAGGAACGCAACCAGCTGCTGCTGCTCAAGCGCATGACCGACTACGCGTACACCAGGCGGTGTCGCCGCACGTACCTGCTGCGGTACTTCGGTGAAGAGGCGTCGTTCGGCCAGTCGTGCGGAACCTGCGACGTGTGCGCCGGCCCTCGGCTGACCATCGCGTCGCGGCCGTCGCGCACCAGCAACGGCCCCACTGGCGAGCGCGTGCTGCCCGCGCGCTACTCGTCCTTCGCGGCCGAGGAGCTGAAGCGCTGGCGCCGCGAGTTGGCGCAAGACCTCGGCGTGCCGCCCTTCATCATCTTCAACGACGCGACGCTGTACGGCATCGCGGCGGCGCTCCCCACCACGCGCGACGCGTTCCTCGCCGTGAAGGGCACTGGCGAGTCGCGGTGGGAAAAGTTCGGCGCGCACGTCTCGCGCATCTGCGTGACGGCGCGCGCGGCCGGCGATGAGCCGCAGGCCGTGGCCTCAGCGCCCACGCGGCGCGCCCGGCGTTAGTTCAGCTGCGCGGCGATCTTCGACTCGATGCTCTCGGGCGTGTCGCGCGGGCCGAAGCGCTCGACCACCTTGCCGCTCTTGTCGACGAGGAACTTCGTGAAGTTCCACTTGATGGCCTCGGTGCCCAGCACCCCCGGCGCCTCGTGCTTGAGCAGCTTGAAGAGCGGGTGCGCGTTGCCGCCGTTGACCTCGATCTTCGAGAACAGCGGGAAGCTCACGCCGAAGTTCAGCTGACAGAAGCTCTGGATCTGCGCTTCGTCGCCCGGCTCCTGACCGAGGAACTGGTCGCACGGGAAGCCGAGGATGACGAGGCCCTTGTCCTGGTACTTCTTCCACAGCGCCTCGAGGCCCGCGTACTGCGGCGTGTAACCGCACTTGCTGGCCACGTTCACCACCAGCACCGTCTTGCCCGCATAGTCACGCATGGTGCGCGACTCGCCGCTGATGGTCTTCACTTCGATGTCGTAGAGGCTCATGTCACTTCCTGTGGGTGGGAGTTCGCGGCCCACGTACGAACGAGGGCCTGCAGTTGGGTGTGGAGCCCGACCAACGCGTCGGGCTGGCCGCCTTGCTCGAGCAGCCGACACAGCAGCGTGCGCGGCACCTCGGCGGCGGCCTCGCGCAGCGCCTCGCCCTTCGCGGTGAGCGAGACGATGACGCGGCGGGCGTCTTCGGGGTCGGCGGCCTTCTTGACGAGTCGTTGTTGCTGCAGACGCTTGAGCAACGGCGACAGCGTGCCGCTCTCGAGCAGCAGGCGCTCGCACAGCGTGCGCACCGTCACCGGCCCCGATTCCCACAGCACCAGCATCACCAGGTACTGCGGGTACGTGAGGCCCAGCGGCTGCAACAGCGGGCGGTACACGCGGCCGATGAGGTTGGTCGCCGCGTAGAACTGGAAGCAGATCTGCGAGTCGAGCTTCAGCAACTCCGACGCGGGAATCTGGGCGACCGCCTTCTTCACGGCCAGACACCTAACCGACCAATTCAGTTGCACGCAACTGAATCGACCGATTGCCCGGGCCAGCAGACCGCCGTACAGGGGTCACGTGGCTGGCGTGGCACCGAAGAAGGACCGCTTTGCGCTGTTGATCGTCGGGGCGGCGCTGCTGGCGCTGCTGGTGCCGGCCACCGGGCTGGCTGCGCGCGTGCTGTCGGGCTTCACGACGGTCGGCGTGGCGCTGCTGTTCTTTCTGCATGGCGGGCGGCTGTCGCGCGAGGCGTTGGTGGCCGGCGCGACCAACCTCAAGCTGCACGGCCTCATCCTCTCGACCACGTTCCTCGTCTTCCCGGTGCTGGGCCTCGCGCTCCGACCGGTGATGGCGCCGTTCGTGGGTCAGGAGTTCCTGCCCGGGCTGCTGTTCCTGTGCGCCCTGCCCTCGACGGTGCAGTCGGCCATCGCCATGACGTCGCTCGCGCGCGGCAACATCGCGGCGGCGGTGTGCGCGGCGTCGCTGTCGAGCGCGGTCGGGCTGGTCGTCACCCCGGTGCTGGTCGGCGTGCTGCTGAGCGCAGAAGGCGCGCAGGTGACGCCGTCGTCGGTGCTGCAGCTCGTGGTGTCGATTCTCCTGCCGTTCGTCATCGGCCACCTCTTGCGGCCGCGCATCGGCCCCGCACTCGATCGCCGGTCGGTGGAGCTCAAGTTCGTCGACCAGGGATCCATCGTGCTGCTGGTGTACGGCGCGTTCAGTCACGCCGTCGAAGCGCAGGTCTTCAAGTCGGTGAGCTGGCTGCAGCTGCTGGCGGTCGCCCTCTGTGTCGCGGTGTTGCTCGCGGCGGCGCTCAGCGTGACCCGGCTCATCGCGCGCGTCTTCAAGCTGCCGGTCGAAGACGAGATCGCGCTGGTGTTCTGCGGCTCGAAGAAGGGCCTGACGTCGGGCCTGCCCGTCGCGCACGCGCTGTTTCCCGGCGCCGCGGCGACGTTGGTGGTCTTGCCGCTGATGCTGTTCCACCAGCTGCAGTTGATGGTGGGCACCGTGCTGGCGCGGCGCTACGCGAACCGCTGAGCCTTCACGGCACGCCAGCTTCGACCTGCTTCGCGTACCACTCGGGCGCGCCGAAGATGATGGGCGTCACCACGCCGCCGTCGATGGCCATGCCGGCGGTCAGCGGCCCCAGCTTCACCAGCGCCACGCCGCGCGGCTCCATCTCTTGATCAGGCTGCTCGTCGAGCTGCACGCGCGCGTCGACGCGCAGGTCGCGCGCCGTCATCGCCATCGGCACCAGCCGCACCTGCTTCTTCATGACGTCGAGCTCCGCCGAGGCCGCGACGTCGGGCACGTCGAGCAGGCCGACCACGAGCTGCGGCATCGCCACGTTGGCCGACACGATGCCCAGCAGCGGCTGCAGGTTGCTGACGCCGACGGCCAGCTTCGCCTTCCACGGGTGTTCGGTGTCGGGCGCCCACAGCGCCTCGGGCGCGACCGCGCTCAGCGAGACGTTGGTGTACGTCTTCGGGCGGGTCTTCACCGTCACGCCTGTCAGCTTCACGTGGCTGCCGCGGAGGTCCATGTGGCGGCGCTGCAGGTCGAACGAGTCGAGCAGCCCGACCACGTTGGCAGCGCCGGTGATGAGCGCGCTGCGGTTCCGCAGCTCGAGGTTCTTCGCGTCGAGCACCAGCTTGCCCTTCGCCTGGTTGGTGCGCGTCGACAGCGTGGCGTCGACCGTCACGTGGCCCGCGCCTCCCACGAGGATGACGCCCGAGCCCGCGGGGATGAAGCGGTCGAGGAACTTGAGATCGGGCGCGTGCGCGTCGGCCAGCTTGAGGCTGACGTCGACGTGGCGCACCGCCGTCAGGTCGTTCGAGCCGGTGACCGCGTTGAGCACGAAGTTCTTCCCGGTCGCGACCTGCTTGTCGTCGCTGCGCGAGTCGAGCTCGAAGGCGGGCAGCAGGAGCGTGGCGTACACGCGGTCTTCCTTCACCTTCATCTCGATCGACGCGCGGCCGACCACGTCGAAGTGCGGCACGCGCACGCCGATGTCGCGCGGGCTGATGGTCAACGCGCTGCCGTCGTTCAACACGCCGCCGTCGACGCCGAGGTCCATCGCCACGCCGCCTGCGCCGTAGAGCAGCTGCACGTCGCGCAGATCGCCGAGCAGCAGCGAGTTGATGAGGTTCAGGTTGGGCGCCTGGAAGCCCAGCTTCACGTCGGCGTCGACCGCGCGGAACATCGCGCGCTCCAGCGGCACGTCGAGCGGCATCGAGCGCAGCTGGCCGGCGATGGAAGACGGATCCACCTTCGCTTCGAGCCCGTTGGGCAACGTCACCACGCCACCGTCGATGATCACCGTCGACGGCTCGATGACCAACGAGTCGGTGGGCTGCAACACGAAGCCGCCCGACACGTCGATCTCACCCTGGTAGCGGAAGCCATCGACCCACACCTCGTTGACCTGCACGTCAGAGAGCCCGGTCAGCGCCACCGAGAAGAGTGGGCCGGGTGAAGGTGGCGACGGCTCGGCCATGCCGTCGACGGGCGGCAAGCGCTCGACCTTCGTGCCTTCGCTGGGCTCGGGTAGCCGCACGAAGACCGACACGCCGCGCGCGGTGATGCCGGTGAACGAGACGCGCAGCCGTGCGAGGTCGAAGGGCATGAAGCTGCCGGTGGCGTGCGCCGCGATGATGCGCACGCGAAACCCGTCACTCTGGATGTGGAACTCCACGTCGTCGACCTCGACGCTGAGCGGCGGCACCAGCTTCGCTTGCCGGTACGTCATCGCGAACACGCCCGGGTTCGCGTTGGTCAGCTTCGGCAACAGCCCGCCGTTCACCAACGCATACGCAAAGGCGACGAGCCCGACGACGAGCACCACCAGCGCTGCGATGAGCCACCCGAGGCGACGACGCATGACGTCAACCTAAGGACATCGTGACGCGGCGCGCAGTCGGTTTTCGCTCGTAACGATTCGTTCCCTCAGGCACGGAATCGCCCATGGCCACTTCCTTCACCCCGATGTCGAAGAAGCTGCGGCGCGAAGACGCGCTCGAGTACCACTCTGAGGGGCGCCCCGGAAAAATCGAGGTCATCCCCACCAAGCCCACCGCGACCGCGCGCGACCTGGCGCTCGCGTACTCACCCGGCGTCGCCGAGCCGTGCCTCGAGATCGCGAAGGACCCCGACCTCTCGTACACGTACACCGCGCGCAGCAACCTCGTCGGCGTCGTGTCGAACGGCACCGCGGTGCTGGGCCTCGGTGACATCGGCCCCTACGCCGGCAAGCCGGTGATGGAAGGCAAAGGCGTGCTGTTCAAGAAGTTCGCCGACATCGACGTGTTCGACATCAACGTCGACGCCAAAGAGGTCGACGCGTTCTGCGCGGTGGTGAAGGCGCTCGAGCCCACGTTCGGCGGCATCAACCTCGAAGACATCAAGGCGCCGGAGTGCTTCGTCATCGAGCGCCGCCTGCAGGAGTCGATGAACATTCCCGTGTTCCACGACGATCAACACGGCACCGCCATCATCTCGGGCGCCGCGCTGCTCAACGCCGTGGAGCTCGCCGGAAAGCAGCTCGACCAGGTGAAGGTCGTCGTGTCGGGCGCCGGCGCGTCGGCCATCGCCTGCACCAACTTCTGGATCAGCCTCGGCGTGAAGCTCGAGAACGTGCTGATGGTCGACACCAAGGGCGTCATTCACAGCGAGCGCACCGACGGCATGAACGAATGGAAGAAGCCGTTCGTGCGCCAGACGAAGGCGCGCACGCTGGCCGACGCCATGGTGGGCGCCGACATTTTCCTGGGCGCGTCGGTCAAGGGCCTCGTCACGCCCAAGATGCTCGAGACCATGGCGACGAAGCCCATCGTGTTCGCGCTCGCCAACCCCGACCCGGAGATCGACTACCACGAGGCGAAGAAGGCCCGCCCCGACGCCATCGTGGCCACCGGCCGCAGCGACTTCCCCAACCAGGTCAACAACGTCCTCGGCTTCCCGTACATCTTCCGCGGGGCGCTCGACGTGCGCGCGCGCCGCATCAACGAAGACATGAAGCTCGCCGCGGCCCGCGCGTTGGCGGCGCTCGCCCGCGAAGACGTGCCCGACGCGGTGACCCACGCCTATGGCGGTGAGCGCTTCGTGTACGGCGCCGACTACATCATCCCCAAGCCGTTCGACCCGCGCGTGCTGCTGTGGGTCGCGCCGGCCGTCGCCAAGGCGGCGATGGACTCGGGCGTCGCCCGCCTGCCCGTGTCGCTGCCGGAGTACCGCGAGAAGCTGCAGGCCATGCAGTCGCGCAGCTACCAGGTGATGTCGACGGTGTTCGCCCGCGCCAAGACGAGCCTCAAGCGCATCGCGCTCGATGACGGCGAACACCCGCGCACGCTGCAGGCCGCGCGCATCTTGCGGGAAGAAGGCGTGTGCGACCCGGTGCTGCTCGGCGACCCCACGGCCATCGCGCGCGCCATCACCGAGGCCAAGCTCGACGACGAGCTCAAGGGCGTCAGCGTGCTCGACCCGCGCCGCGGCGATCACCTCGAAGCGCGCGCCGCGAAGTACTTCGAGATGCGCCAGCGCCACGGCGTGACGATGGAGTCAGCACGCGAGCGCCTTACGCACCGCTCGTGGCTGGGGCCGATGCTGGTGAAGGGCGGCGAGGTCGACGGCTTCGTCACCGGTCTGACGCACAGCTACCCGGAATCCGTGCGCCCGTTGCTCGACGTCATCGGCACGCGCGAAGGCCGACGCGCGGGCGGCGTGTACATCGTGGTGCAGCGCAACGAGTTCAAGTTCTTCGCCGATTGCACGATGAACCCCGTGCCCTCGCCCGAGTACCTGGCCGACATCGCCATCGCGACCGCCGACCTCGCGCGCAGCTTCGACGTCACGCCGCGCATCGCGTTCCTCTCGTATTCCAACTTCGGCTCGGCGGCCGGCGGCCCGTCACCGGCGCGCATGCGCAGCGCCATGGAGCTCGCCCACGCCCGCCGGCCCGAGCTCGAGATGGACGGCGAGATGCAGGTGGACACCGCGCTGGTGCACAGCGAGCGCGAGAGCCGCGCGCCCTTCACGCGGCTCACCGGCGACGCCAACGTGCTCATCTTCCCGTCGCTCGACGCCGCGAACACCGCCTACAAGCTGCTGTGGCGCTTCGGCGGCGCGGAGGTCATCGGGCCGGTGCTGCTGGGCATGAACTCCGCGGTCAACGTGCTGCAGCACAACGCGTCGGTGCAGGACATCGTCAACCTCGCGGCCGTCACGGCGGTGCGCGCGCAGGGCGGCGACTTCCTGTTCTGATCGCCGCTGTTGGAGCCCCCTCTCCCGCAAGCGGGAGAGGGTCGGGGTGAGGGCTCGACGTTGCCGCAGCACAAAGCCCTTCCCCGCTTTCGCGAGGAAGGGCCCTGGGGTTCAGCAGCGCTGCTGGGTGAGGCGTTAGCGCTTCTTGAACTCGACGCGGCGGTTGGCGGCCCACGCCTCTTCGTTCGAGCCGTTCACCGCGGGCTTGTTCTCGCCGTAGCCGACGGTGTCGAGCGCGCCGCCCGAGACGCCGAGGTCGACGAGGTACTTGCGCACCGAGGCCGCGCGCTTCTGCGAGAGCACCATGTTGTATTCCTCGGTGCCGCGCTCGTCGGCGTTGCCTTCCAGCGTGAAGCGCAGGCTGCCCTTCTTGATGCAGTCCGCGTAGCTGGCCAGCGTCGACTGCGTGCTGCCCGAGAGGTTGTACTCGTTGAAGTCGAAACGAACCGCGTCGAAGGTGCACGCGTTGTTGGCGTTCGACGCCGCCACGCACTTGCCCTTGGTGCAGCCCTGGCCCGACGGACAGTCGTCATCGGCCGCGCACTCCTGGACGCTCTGCGCCACGATGCACTTGCCGCTGCTGCACTTCTTGCCCTCGCCGCAGCCGCTGTCGCCAGTGCACTCGGGCTTCGGCACGCACTTGTTTGCATCACAAACGAAGCCGGCCTTGCAGTTGTCGCTGGTCGCGCATTCCTGGCACTGGCCCTGAACGCAGACCTCGCCCTTCTCCTTGCAGTGCTCGTCGCTTTCGCACTTCGGGTAGGTCGGGGGGCAGCCGGCGAACATGAAGAGCGCGGCGGCCGAGAGTCCAAGGGTGAGGTTGGATGTGCGCATGACCGGGTCAACTACCACCAAGCAATCGGAATTGCGTGGGGAATTACGGCACGTGGCCGCTGGCACACGTCTTCCATTGGAAGTGATCGTCCACACTTACAGCGTGGCAAAATGGCCACACCTCACGGAGACACCCCATGCCGGCTTCGATTCTCGTCGTTGATGATGAACGGAATATTCTGCTGACGCTGAGTCAGGCGCTGCAGCTCGAGGGGTACCACGTCGAGCTCGCGTCGGACGCCAAGGTGGCGCTCGACGTGCTGGCCGCGCGGCCGGTCGACGCCGTGCTGATGGACGTCAAGATGCCCGACATGGACGGCCTGACGGCGCTGGGCCGCATGCGCACCCTCAACCCCGAGCTGCCGGTCATCATGATGTCCGGCCACGGCACCATCGACACCGCGGTCAAAGCGACACAGCTGGGCGCGCGCGACTTCCTCGAGAAGCCCATCAGCCGCGATCGCATGCTCCTGGCGCTCAAGAACGCGCTGGAGCACCAGAAGGTGGTGGAAGAGCTCCAGTCGTTGCGCGCCGAGGTGGGCCGCTTCGACATGGTGGGCCAGGGCCCGGCGATGCAGCGCATCTACGCGTTGATTCAGCGCGCGGCGCCGTCGGAAGGCCGGGTGCTCATCACCGGTGAGAACGGCAGCGGCAAGGAGCTCATCGCCCGCGCGGTGCACGCCCACAGCAAGCGCAAGAGCAGCCCCTTCATCAAGCTGAACTGCGCGGCGGTGCCGCACGAGCTCATCGAGTCGGAGCTGTTCGGCCACGAGAAGGGCAGCTTCACCGGCGCCGTCAGCGCGCGGCGCGGCAAGTTCGAGCTGGCCGACGGCGGCACCTTGTTCCTCGACGAGGTGGGCGACATGCCGGCGCAGATGCAGGCCAAGCTGCTGCGCGTGCTGCAGGAAGGCGAGTTGGAGCGCGTCGGTGGCAGCGAGACCCTGAAGGTCGACGTGCGCGTCATCGCCGCCACCAACAAGGACCTCGAGGCGGAGATCGCCGCGGGGCGCTTCCGCGAAGACCTCTATTTCAGGTTGAACGTCGTGCAGCTGCAGTCGCCGCCGCTGCGCGATCGCAAAGAAGATCTGCCCGCCCTCATCGACTCGTTCCTCGAAGACGCGTGCCGGAAGAACGGCCGCAAGACGCTGCGGCTGCTGCCCGAGGCGATGGCGCGCATGGTGGCCTACGACTACCCGGGCAACGTGCGCGAGCTGCGCAACCTCGTCGAGCGCCTGGCGATTCTGTGCGAGGGCCCGCTGGTCAACGGCGCCGAGGCTGAAGCGCTGTTGCCGCGACGCCGCGGGCTGACGACGGTGCCGCCCGTCGCCGCCGAGGCCGCCGCCCTGCCCGTCGCCATTCCCACGCCGGTGCCCGCCGCGCCGGTGTCGCGGTTCCGCGCTGACAAGCCGTTCCGCGATCAGGTCGAAGAGGCCGAGCGGGAGATCATCCTTGGCGCGCTGCACTTCGCCCGCGACAACGCGACCGAAGCCGCGCGGCTGCTCGACCTCGAGCGCGGACACTTCTACAAGAAGATGAAGTCGCTGGGGCTCAAGCGCGCGGGTGGCGAGACGCAGATGGGCGCCGAGGCGCCGACGCCGTGAGTCAGCGCCAGGCGCAGCGGAAGCTGCACGCGTCGCCGCTGCGCTCCGCTGGACTCACGGTGACGTGCATGCCGCACAAGCCGAGGCCGTGCTCGAGCATGCCGACGATGTAGTGCGGCGACGCGCTGAAGACGTCGTTGACGAGCAGATCGCCTTCGTTCTCGCCTCGCGCCGTCAGGCTGACTTCGCTGAAGTTGTTGGCCGTCTTGAAGTTGCGCGACATGCGATCGAGCGCGCGGCGCGGGCCGATGAGCCGCAGCAAACCCTTGAGCGGCGCGCCGATGACGGTGCCGTCGAAGTAGGCTGCGACGTACTTCGCGCCCTGCTGGTGCGACGCGCGGTCGAGCGGCTCGCCGGGAAACACCACCTCGCGCTGCGCCTCGAGGCACGCCCGCCAGATCTCGTAGCTGTAGGCCGGCAGCAGCTTCGTCGAGAGGTCGAGGCCCAGCGCGCGATATCGAGCCTCGAGGCCCGGGTGCTGTGCTGGTGGAAACGCCTCGACGAACATCGCGGAAACCGTGTGCGAGAAGAAGATCCGGTCTGTCACGAACGCTCCGGTTTGAAGGGTGATTCTGTAGCACGAACGCTGTGGCGCGCGGCCTCCTGCCGGTGAGGACAGCGGCGTCAACACGCCCGCGATCGACGTGAGGCCGTCGGGCGCCCGCGCCGTCCCCGCGCAGTGTTGAGCCAAGACCCACGCCGTCATGGAAAACGAGCGTGCCACGACGCTCGCGACGCGCGTGAAACCCGCGCTCGTATTCCCCAGTGATGGCGCTACATTGCCCGCGCCATGCGGCGACTCTTCGCGTTCTGCATCTTGCTGGCCGGCTGCGAGTGGGCCGCCGACCCCATGAACTTCGTGCGCGACGAAGCGCCACGTTTCAAGGCCCAGGCCGAGCACCCTGCCCCGCCCGAGAACCCCACGCGCCTGAAGGTGATGGCGTGGAACGTCAAATACGGCGCCTGCCGCATCGACTTCTGGTTCGACTTCTGGGGCGACCGCACGCAGATGTCGACGACCGAGGTGAACGACTGCCTCACGAAGGTCGCCGCGCTCATCGCTGAGTACGACCCCGACATCCTGATGACCGAGGAGATCGAGGTCGACAGCAAGCGCAGCGCGTACGTCGATCAGGTCCGCTTCATCCTCGAGAACACGAACCTGCGGTACGCGATGTACGGCTCGACGTGGGACGCGCGCTACGTGCCGTCTGAAGGCGTGGGCCGCGTCAACCTCGGCAACGCGATCTTCTCGCGGTACCCCATCATCAAGGCCGAGCGCATCAAGCAGGACGATCGCACCGATCAAGACCCGCTGACGGGCACTTTCTACATCAAGCGCGCCATCAGCCGCGCCGAGATCGATCTCGGCGACCGCGTCGTCGCCGCGTACGCGGTGCACACCGAGGCCTACGACTTCGACGGCACCAAGCAGAAGCAGATCAAACAGATCTTCGACGTGCTGAAGGCCGAAGAGCTCCCGTGGGTCATCGGCGGCGACTGGAACGAGCTCCCGCCGGTCTGCAACGAGGCCGCCGAGGCCGGCGCCGCCGACTCGTGTGAAGGCAAGCTGCGCCTCTCGGGCTTCCTCGACGAGCGCGCCAGCGCCAAGGGCACGTCGTACGAACAGCCGCCCTACACGCCGTCGGTGATGAAGCCGTACTTCGACGAGTTCACGCCCTCCATCACGCTCGCGCGCTACGGCGTCGGCGACGCAGCGCAGCAGCCGTACTTCACGCACACCGTGCTCGGCCCCGATTCGGTGAACGACGAAGGCGTGCCCGGCTGGTGGAACCGCACGCTGGACTACCTCTTCGTCCGCCAGGGCGAGTCGTGGACCGACACCGACATCCTCCAGGCGCCTGGTCGGCTGGGCATCGTCGGCGACCCGTCGCGGCTGTCAGATCATGCTCCCGTCGTGGGCACGTGGGGGTTGCCGTGAAGCAGCTGTCGTTGGCCGTCCTCCTTTTCGCCGGCGTCGCCGCGGCCGATCCCCGTCCGGCGCGCGACACCGCTGATGTCGGCAACAAGGGCGCGTGGTCCGTCGGCGTCTTCAACCCGCTGCGGTACTCGCTGCACAACCGCTTCGAGCTGCAGATGCACCCGCTGCTGTTCTTCGTGGCGCCGCACATCGACGCGCGCTTCGCGGTGCTGAAAGAGACCGCCGAGTCAGGCCGGTACCCGTTCGGCGTGCGGCTCACCGCCGAAGCCGGGCTGCTCTACCCGACGCTGGGCATGCGGCTGGCCAAGGGCTTCCTCTTCCCCGCGTGGAACACGTCGACCAACGACATCGGGCACATGCTGATCCCGCGCGTGGG
Organism: uncultured Archangium sp.; assembly: GCA_964459885.1. Taxonomy (GTDB): domain Bacteria; phylum Myxococcota; class Myxococcia; order Myxococcales; family Myxococcaceae; genus Archangium_A. Next base: position 3,194 of record CAYWON010000133.1, on the reverse strand, counting down.
CCTCGTCATCTCGGGCGACTTCTTCAAGTACGACGTCTTGTCGTTCCGCCTCGACACCTGGCTGCGCATTCCCATGGGGCCCAACCAGGCGACGCCGCTCAACTCGTTCCTCGCGCCGCTCGACATCCTCTTCGCCGCGCCGCTCACGGGTTTCCTCGGCCGCTTCGGCGGTGCGTACGATCACGCCTTCGGTGACCTGCTGCGCCTGCGCCTGGAAGCCAACCTCTACCTGACGGGCTCGCAGGGCGACCTGCTGGTCGGCAACACCAACGTCGGCCCGATCGCCAACATCGACCCGTGGATCTTCACCGCGCACCTCGGCCTCGACATCGCGGTGTTCAAGCACTCGCGCATCTCGCTGGGCGTGTACTTCGCGAACTACGACCAGGGCGCGACGGAGCTCAAGGAAGGCGCAGACGGGTTCAGCGAGCGCGTGCGCGTGCGCAGCAACAACTTCCTGCCGACCATCGACTACATCTGGGCCGGCTTCTGAGGCGAGCTCAGCGAGCGTCGGGGCTGAAGCTCCAACCCGCGCCGATCGCCTGACAGTAACGCACGAGCGTCGACAGCTTCACGTCCGCACCAGCCTCCAGCTTCGAGACCACAGAAGCGGAGGTGCCCATCATCGCGGCGACCAGCGTCTGGCTCAGCCCCTTCTTCTCGCGACGAGCGGCCAACTTCCGCGCCGCCGCGCGGCGGAACTCGGCCTCGTCAACGAGCCGCTTGAACGCCGGGTTGCGTGCAGAGCGCTCAGCCACCAACTCGTCGAGCAGGTCCTTTGCCATAGCCAGCTAGATATCGCTCTGACGCCATATCTTCAACGCTATGGCCTCGCGCGACGCGCGCGCGCACGCCAGTCGACCAGACGCCGCTCGGCCAGCTCGAGCTCTGACTTTGGAGTCTTCTGCGTCTTCTTCTGGAATCCGCTGAGGGAGAGCAGGACCTGGTTCCGGCGGCCCTCAGGCGAAAACACGACTCGAAACGACCGGGTGGTGGTCTCAGCACGGACCTCGTAGAGATCGCCTCGCAAGTGTCGGCTCGCGACGAGCCCTTCCCGTGCCACTTCCTTCATGGCCGCGATGACCTCGGCGAGCTCGTCGTCAGTCAACGCGTCAAGGAACGCTTTGACCGGCCGCCCACCCGCAGCGGTCCGATAGTCCCGCCATCGCCGCTTCGTCGATGTCCGCCGCGCCACGCCCATGCGGCGGGAACTGTAGCCTTACGCCTTCCCGACGTTGACGAAGTCGAGCGACCACCCGGTGTGCGGGTCGCGGTGCACGCGCGGCTTCTGGATGCTGTGACACGTGGCGCAGAAGGTCCGCGCGCCTTCGGGTGACAGCCGCAGCTCGAGGTCACCCTCACAGATGGGACACGCGTGCTGCAGCTGCAGCTCCGCGGTCGACTCATCAATCACCCGGACTTCGGTCGTCATGCCCTACAGGTACGACCGAAAGCCGTACCTGCAAGAGAACCGACCAGCCCGTCCTACTTGTTCTGGGCGGCCAGCAGCGGCGTGAGGAGCCCGCTGTTGGCGGACCGCTCCGGCAACAACGTCACCGGAGCGCCGCTCTCGAGCAGCTTCTGCGTCTCGAGCAGCTCGAACATCGCCTCCATGACTTCCTTGTCGGCGCTGATCTGCTGCAGGGCCTTGCCCACGATGAGCGGGCGCTGCGCCGCGGCGCGGGCGAACTCGGCGGCGGCCTTCGAGTCGGCCGACGACTTGATGATGTTCACCTGGTTCGCGCCGTCCTGGCTGATGGCCGACGTCACCTGCCGCAGCCGGTTGACGACCTTCTCTTCGATGCCGCGGATCATCTGGCCGTCGCGGAAGTGCACCTTGCGGATGTAGACCGAGCCCAGCTGGTAGCCCCACTCAGCCGAGCGCGGCGTCACTTCGTTGCGCACCGCCTGGCTCATCACGTGGCGCGTCTCCAACATGTCGCCCAGCTTCATGTTCGAGAGCGTGCGCACCGCGGCGTTCGACACGTTCGCGCGCAGCGAGCCGCGCGGGTCGGCGTTCTTGAACAGGTACGCGACCGGGTCGTTCGGGAACATCTCGTACCAGATGCCGATGCCCATCGGCGCGCCCTCCTCCGAGTTCACCGGCTGGCTGCGCAGGTATTCCTGGTCGAGGCGCAGATCGACCGTGTGCACCTTGCCGAACAGGGGGATCAACGCGGCCTTCACGCCGAGCTTGGCCCACAAGAAGTGCAGGCCCGGCTCAGAGATGGTGCCGAGCACCTCGCCGAACAACGTGAAGACGCGCGCGCGGCGCTCTTCGATGACGGCGTAGAGGCCAAACGCGCGGGCGATGGCCATCGCGATGGGCACGCCGATGAGGCACATGAAGAAGCCGACGATCATCGAGACGAAGAAGCTCACGGCTTCACCTCCACGTACGCGCTGCGCGCCTTGCTGAACAACGAGAGCTTCACGTTGCGGACGTAGGCGTTGAGCACGCCAGACCCGCCACCCAGTCGCTTCAGCTCGGCGAGCTGGTTGGCCAGCTGCAGCAGCGGCTCGACCTCGGCCTGCGCGTTGAGCTGCTGAATCTCGACGGCGCGGCGCGACTGCACGAGCTTCTGATCGGCGGCGGCCTGCGCCAGCGACACGTCGGCGCCGACCTGGTTGTGCGCGGTGTTGATGGCCGCCAGCGCGCTCTCGACGTCGTCCGGCGGGTCGATGCCGGTGATGAGCGACGCGTCGAGCGTGATGCCGTAGCGCGCCGTCGACGACAGGCAGCCCTTGTCCATGTCTTCGTTCAGCAGCCGGAGGTTCTTGCGGAGGTCGTTGATGGACACGCCCGCGGCCGCCGAGAGATCACCGATGTTCGCCGGCGCACCCGACACCGGCGCGCCCACCACATCGGGGCCGCCCTCGGGCGCTTCGAACGAAGCGATCTTCTGACGGAGGATCGAGATGAAGTAGCCGAGCACGTGCACCAGCGGGCGCTTCACGCCGAAGATGTACGCGTAGAGGTTCTGGTCGCTCACGCGGAAGCGCAGCTGGCCGGTGAGGCCGATGTTGAGCTGGTCCTTGGTCACCGCGTCGAGCTCGCTGCCGCCGCGGTTGGCGTTCACGTCTTCAGGGTCGTACGCGAGGTTCACCGTCTCGGTGGCGACGGACACCTTGTAGACCTTCTCCCACGGCCACTTGAAGTACGTCGGCACCACGCGGTGTGCGGCGCCGTAGAC
>CAYWON010000132.1:3371-19790 GCA_964459885.1 uncultured Archangium sp. | reverse complement strand
CCGCCCGTCGCGGAGCCGCCGCCGGTCGCGGAGCCGCCGCCCGTCGCAGAGCCGCCGCCGGTCGCGGAGCCGCCGCCCGTCGCAGAGCCGCCGCCCGTCGCAGAGCCACCACCTGTCGCGGAGCCGCCGCCCGTCGCAGCGCCGCCGCCCGTCGCTGTGCCGCCACCCGCGCCGCCGCCGGCGAAGATGATCGGAGGGAAGCCGGAGTCGGGCGGATCGTTCGCCACGCCGCCACAACCGAGCCCGAAGGAGATCGAAACGAGAGCGAAAATGAGCCGCTTCATGGGCGCGCAGCTTGCTTCAGATCGATGCTTGCGCGCGAGGCCGTCGCTGCAGAGAGCCTGGCGACTTCACCGCGACAGGCGAGCACGAGACCGACGGACCACCGACGTTGCGCCAGGTGAGCGAACCTCGCGACGCCGCAGGTCTCGGCACGCGCGACAACGTCGCGGTGCGCTCGGCGACCACAAGCGCGCGGTGCTGCGCTGCCAGAGCGCCGTGTCGCCGTCATGCGGGCAGCCGCGCTTCCGTCAGCGCGCAGCACGCCTTTGCTGTCGACGTCGAGTCGCATCACGCGGGCCTCGGCGCACTCGAGCGCGCCCATCCGGGCTTTGGAGGGCGACTCGCTCTACGTGCCACGCACCGCCGAACTGCAGCCGGGAGTGCGCGCGGCAAGCACGCCGCGGCCTGACGATCAGCGCGTGAGGTCCTTGAGGCTCACGACCGTCCCGTTCGGTACGTCGGACGTCGCCACGTCGCGAAGGTAGACGGGCGTGGCCGTGAGCCGACGTCCGGCCTTTGGTATCTCGATGCCGGCGGTGTTGGCCTCAAGCGTTGTTCCATCTGAGCGACAGAGCGAGGTCTCCGCGACCACGAAAGCGTGAGCCCCGTCCACACGCACCATCGTCACACATCACGGGAAGTTGCTGGCCGGCACCAGGACGTAGTCGACGCCCGTCTTGTGGCAGTTCGCGCACAGGTTCGACGTGCCCTCGAAGTAGTACTGATTCAGCTGCGGCTCGAAGCCTTCGTAAAAGACCCACTCACCGTCTTCGCGCTTGAGATCGATCGCCCACCCGGACCGCACGCCGTCGGTGAACAGCTCTTTCACCGCCACCGAGCCGTTCGGGTGCGTCGTCGCGCCCGACTTGAGCGACGCGTACAGCGCGTCGTTGACGAACATGCGCACGTCGCCACCATGGGGCCCGGTGGACTGGTGCGGCGAAGGCTCTGCCTTCCACGTGAGGTACTCGCCCGACTTCGCGAACTCGACGAGCGCGTCGCGGCCCGACGGCATGGCGCCGGTGCCGCACGCCGACAGACACAGCAGCAGCCACGGTGCGCGCATGAGACCGCTACGCACCGCGGCCACCGCTGGTTACGTCACGCCACCTTCTTGTCGCCCGGCGTCTGCAGCGACACGTCCTGGGCGATTTGACCCATGATCTCCGCTGAGTAGTGGTCCGTCAGCTGGGCGTACGCGCACTGCTGCCGCGGCTCGGCGCCCAGACGCATCTTCTCGCGCTCGGCGTCCATGCCCAGCTCGAGTGTCTTCACGCCCGCTTCCTTCGCGCGCAGCAACATGCGCCACAGCAGCTGCCGGTACACGCTGACCTCGCGCTGCTCGCCGTCGAGCCCGCAGATGGCCGCCACCATGCGGTCTCCGTCACGGAAGCTGATGCCGATGGCCACCGCGCGTCCGTCGGCAGGGCCACCCGCTTCTGGCGAGAGGTGCAGCGCCAACAGCTCCCACCCCGGCGTCGCCCACAATTGCTCGACGATGTCCGTCGGCAGGTCGAACGTGTTGAGGCGACGCTTGCGGTCTTTCACGCGCTTGTAGAGCGCGTAGTAGTGCGCGAGCTCGTCGGCCGACGGCTTCGCTTCCTGGCCCTTGCGCCACAGCTTCTGCGTGAAGTGCTGCTGCACCGCCTGCACTTCCTGACGCACCCGGCGCCGGGTGCGGCTGCCGAGCGTGGCGAAGAACTCGTCTTCGTTGCTCCACTTCGTCAGGTCGACGACGTGCCCTGCGAGCATCGGCATCTTCACCAGCCCGTGCTCGAGGAACGCGTTGTCCAGCTCCACGTCTCCATCAGGGAGATCGCGGAACACGAGGCTGGTCGCGCCCACCGCGCGCTGACCCTTCGACGCGGCGTCGATGATGAGCCCCAGCGCCTGCTGCCACGGCCCCTGCCGGTCGAGGAACAGGTGGTTGCCCTCGGTCAACAGGCAGCCCATGCCGAACGCGCGCGACGTGAGGAAGTACCTGTCCTGCACGCGTGACTGCTCGATGCGGTCCGACACCTCGGCGCGCATCAGCATGTCGTCCTTCCACAGCGCGTCGGTGAAGAACGTCGCCGCCACCGGCACGCCGCCGCTGCGCACGATGAAGTAGTGCCAGCCCCAGTTGCTCTCCTTCTCGGGTCGGTTGCGGAAGATGGCTTCGAACGCCGCCAGCGTGGCGTGGTCAAAGTTCGCGCGGTGACCCACCAGCTTGTTCCACTCGCCGGCGTCGATGGCCGCGATGCTGTGGTGCGTCTCGAGCACGAGGTCGGCGGCAGGCGCTTCGTGCTTCACCGGTGACAGCTTCTGCGGCACCGCGCCCACGTCGAACAGGCGCGTCAGCTTGCCCAGGCGCGTGCGCTCACGGGCGTCGTGGTCGACGTCGAACTCACGCAGCACGTCTTCGCGGGTCATGCCCACGTCGGCGAGCGCCTTCTCGTAGTGATGACCGATGGCCTGCGCGAGCGCCGTGAGGTCGGCCTTCGAGTGGTGCCGCGTGATGGAGAGGCGCACGCCGCTGCGCTTGAGCGGCACCGCCGGGTACTGCGCGACGGTGAGGAAGAAGCCTTCGTCGGCCAGCCGCTGTACGAGCGCGTACGACGCACGAATGGGCCCGCCCTTGATGAAGAAGATGGGCGTCTCGTTGTTCTCGTAGAGCGGCAGGTTGTTGGCGACGAGCTCGGCGTTGAGGTGCAGCACGCGCTCCTTCAGCTCGGCCTGCATCGTGGTGATCTCCGGAGACAGGTGAATCTCGGCGCTCGCCAGCGCGGCGCCCAGCATCGGCGGCTGCAGCGGGCCGCTGAACGTCTGCGGGCCACCACACAGGCGCACGCGGTCGTGCATCTCCTTGTCCTGGAACGTGATGCACCCGCCGCCGGCCGCGAAGGCCTTGTTGAGCGACGTGGCGACGATGAGGCGATCGTGCCAGCCCATGCGGCTCAGGTGCATGCCGCGGCCGTGCTGCCCCGCGATGCTCATGCCGTGCGCGTCGTCGACGTAGAGCCAGAGGTTGGGGTGTTGATCCATCAGCCGGCGGAACTCCACGACGTCCGGGAGGTCGCCGAACATGCTGAAGATGCCGTCGATCATGTACCAGACGCGCCGGTGCAGCGGCGTCAGCTCGGCGATGCGGCGCTCGAGCGTCGCCCAGTCGCCGTGCCGCACCAGCTCGACGTGCGTGCCCTGCGCGCGCGCCTGCGTCGCGGCCATCTGAATCGAGTGGTGCACCATGCGATCGAGAAGGATGGCGTCCTTCTCGTGGCAGATGACGGGGATGCACGACATGTGGCCCAGCGTCGTGGTGCTGACCGACAACGTGTGGCCACCGAAGAGCTGCGAGAGCTTCTCTTCGAGCATCCGGTAGGGCGGCGCCGACATGTACGCGCGCGACGACGAGAACTGCGTGCCCCAGCGCTCGACCGCCCTGGCCACGCCTTCGCGCAACCGCTGATCCATCTCGAGGCCCAGGTACGAGCACGACCCGAAGCTCAGCAGCTCCTTGCCGTCGAGCCTGACGTGTTTGCCGTCGAGCGGGGTGTCTTCCGCGAACTGATGGAGCATGCGGTTCTGCCGCCCCAGGTTCATCACGTCATAAATCGTCCTCTGCATCTCCGATGCTTCCATGACCTTCTCCTCGTGTACGACGATCGAAAGACAACAAGACTCCCCAGACCCATCGCCGGAAGGCGCGATGGGGTGCTGCACTGCGACGACATTCGTTCGTGAGCGGAAGCGTCAGAGCGACCAGGTGATGTGCAGCACACACCCCGGTGGCGGTGACGCCATCAGCTCGACCTTCGCGCCTTTGGCGCCGATGGCCGACACCGCGGCCTCGAACACGCCCACGTAATACCAGGGCAGGCCGTACACGTCGGACATTTGCACCTTCGCGCTCGTCTCGGTGAGCTCGAGCAGCGTGGCGTTCTGGTAGTTGTTGTTGCTCTTGAAGATGCGGTCGACGCGCTGCAACGCGCGCTTGGGGCCGATGAGCTTCAGGCCCGCGGCCATCGCCTTGCCGATGAGCCCGTCTTCGAGGCCCGAGATGGCGCGGTTGCCGACCCGGCGAATGCCTTCGGCTTGCGACAGCTCGGGGAAGATGCCGCGCGCGGCGATCTCGACCCAGCGGTGGAACTCGCTGGCCGGGTAACCGGGACGCAACGGCTTGTCGAGGTCGAGGCCTGCGCCACGAAGCGCGTTGCGGGTGTCCGAGGTGATGGTGCCGGAGAGCCCCTTGATGAAGAGGCCTTCGACGCTCTGGGAAAACTCGATCTGCTCGGTGGGAGGACGCATACGGATGCGGCGAGAGTAACAGCGCGCTCACCGCATCACGTAGATCTTCGCGACCACGAAGGGCGGGTGCAGGAGATCTTCGGTGATGCTCGGGTTGAGCGCGGCCAGCTTGTATTCCTGGTCAGACGCCACCACGAGCGGGCTGACACCCGCCACCGGAGGCAGGAACGTGGCGGCCACCGGAAAATCAAAGAGCTGCGGGTCGTCGGCCAGCACCTCACGTGAACCATTGGTGACGTTGATGCGCAAGACCCGCCGGCCAAGAGTGTCAGTGACGTACAGCCGGTCGTCGTTGCTCCACTTGTTGAAAGCAAAACCCTTGAGTGACTCGCTGGTGACGCCGACGGGGCGGGGCGAGATGTCGACGATGTCGTTGCCGCGCTGCTCGGGCGAGCGCGACGGGTCGGTGAGCGACGCCAGGGGCACGCGCGCCACGCCGCCGCGGCAGCTGCTCCCGAAATAGAGCTGGCCGTTGCGGTGCGTGAGCGACCCGACGCCGGGCGCGAAGTTACCGGGCGCGGAGAACGGGATGCCGCCGATGGTGACGGGGGTGAAGGCGCAGCCGGCCAGCTTGGGCACCGAGGCGCCCGGCGCGAGGCTGTCGGGCATGATGCCCGGCGCGATGCTGCCGTCGGCGTTGACGACCCACAGCGCGCCGATGACCGATTCAGACAGCACATAGCGGCCGTCGGGCAGCGCCTCGAAGTCTTCAGCAAAGATGATGGGCAGGCCCGCGAAGCTGATGGTGCGCGTCAGCGTCGCTTCGAACTGGCGCGTGCGGCGGTTGCGCTTGAACTCGTACTCGTAGATGCGCGCCACCGACGGCACGTTGGGGTCGGGGAAACCGCCGGGGTCCATCACCGCCAGCTTCCCTTCACCGGTGATGCGCAGCGAGAAGGGCAGCAACCACCCACCGGGCGGCGGCGGCAGCGTGGCCAGCTCGCGACCCAGCAGGCGGTCGACGACCGAGACGCGGCCCGACAGCGGCTGCGTGACGAACACGAACTGCTGGTCGCCCGCGATGCCGTGCGGCACGTGAATCGAGTTGAAGTAGTCGTAGGCGATGGCCTTCGGGTTCAGGTCGATGCGCAGCGCCTCTTCGCTGCTGCTCGACACCTCGTTCGTCGCCTCGGCGTTGACTTCCGGGGTGGTGAGGTGCTGCGGCGTCAACTCTTCAGGCGCGCAGGCAGCCAGGCCGAAGAATGAGGACAACACCGCGACTGCGACCCTTGAACGAACGTGCATGGGAACTCCTGTCTCAGGGATGAAGCGAACGAAACGTTACGGATCGCGCACTGGATGAGTCCATCCCACGCCGGAGTCAGCCCGCTTGCATCGGCGCACAGTTCACGACGGCGGCTCAGGCGTTTCCCGATTGCTTGCCGGCGTCAAAGAAGGCCAGTCAAGTCACCGAACCACCACACGGAGGCGTCATGCACCTGGAGTCGTCGACCGAGATTCGCCAGCCGCCGGAGCAGGTGTTCGCGTACCTCGCGCACCACCCGAACCACGTTCACATCGTCGAGCAGAACCTGTCGTGCGAGCAGGTCAGCGAGGGGCCCATGGGCGTGGGCACGCGGCTGAAGAACACCGCGCGCATGTTCGGCCCGCTGGGTGGGCGCATCGAAGAGCACTTCGAGGTGGTGGGCTACGAGCCCGGCAAGCTGTTGTCGAAGGCGAGCCGTGAAGGGTCGAGCTTCGAGACAACAGATCGCTTCGAGCTGACGCCCAGCGCGCTCGGCACGCAGGTGCGCTTCGTGGTGACGGTGAGCCCGCGCAACGTGTTTCAGCGCGCGCTGATGGCGGTGATGAAGCCGGTGGTGAGCCGCGCGATGCGCGACACGCTGGGCAAGCTCAAGTCGATCCTCGAAGCGGGGTGATGCGGGCGCTAGGGTCGCAGCCATGAGACTCGTGAAGCTGGGCCTCGCGGCCGTGAACACCACCGTCGGTGCGTTCGGCGCCAACGTCGACCGCGCGGTGGCCATGGCGCAGGAGATGGCGCAGCAGCAGGTGACGGTGGCCGTGTTCCCCGAGCAGCTGGTGGGCGGCTACCCGCAGGAAGATCTCGTGCAGTGGCAGCGCTTCGTCGATCGCCAGTGGGTCGAGCTGGAGCGCTACGCGGCGCAGACCGCTGCGTTGCCGCTCGTCTCGTGCGTGGGCGTCACCGTCGCCCACCGGGGCCTTCGCTACAACTGCGCGGCGGTGGTGGCGGGCGGCCGCATTCATGGCCTCGTCCCCAAAGAGAAGCTGCCCACGTACAACATCTTCTACGAGGGCCGCACGTTCGCGTTCGGCGCGCCGGGCATGCGCGAGCTGCACCGCGGCGTGCCGTTGGGCGACTTCATCTTTCAATGTGACTTCGGCGTCCTGGGTCTCGAGGTGTGTGAAGACCTGTGGTCGGGCGACGGGCCGATGCGTCGGCGCGCGTACTCGGGCGCGGAGCTCATCTGCAACCTGTCAGCTTCGCCCTTCCGCATCGGCGTCGAAGGTACGCGGCACGAGCTGGTCTCGACGCGCGCGGGCGACCACCAGTGCACCATCGCGTACGTGAACCAGGTCGGCGCGCAGGACGGGCTCATCTTCGATGGCGGCGGCTTCGTGAATCAGAACGGCCGCATGGTGCTGACGCTGCCGCGCTTCCAGCAGACGTGGCAGGGCGTGGTGGTCGACCTCGACCGCACGCTGCGCCTGCGCACCGAAAACACGACGTGGCGTGGCGACAGGGAAGCCTGGGCCGCGCGCAATGAAGCGGTGACGATGCTGCCGGTCGAGGTGAAGACGAAGCGCGACGCGCTGACCTTCCCGGTGCCCGAAGGCCGCAGCTTCTTCCTGCCGTCGAGCGCGCCTGTGCGCACCGCACGCGAGCGCTACTGCGAAGACCTGCTCGACGCGCTGGCCCTGGGCATCGGCGACTATTTCCAGAAGACGAAGGGCTTCAAGTGCCTCGGCATCGCGCTCTCGGGCGGGCGCGATTCGTTGATGACGTTGCTCATCGCCCACCGCTGGGCCTCGCGCGCCGGCGTGCCCATCGAGACGTTCTACATGCCGACGCGCTACTCCAGCGACGGCACACGCGACGCGGCGGCGCTCATCGCCAGCGAGCTCGGCGTGAAGTTCAGCATCGTGCCCATCGACGACGCCTTCGAGCGCGAGATGGAAGCGGCGAGGTCGATGCTGGGCGAGCGCGCGCTGACGCCCATCACCATGCAGAACGTGCAGGCCCGCATTCGTGCGCAGCGCATGTGGAACTGGGCCAACTCGTCGGGTGGCCTCTTCCTGCAGACGGGCAACATGTCGGAGAAGGCCGTCGGCTACACCACCATCGGCGGCGACCTGATGGGCGCGCTGGCCGTCATCTCGAACCTGCCGAAGACCGTCGTCATGTTCCTGCTCGAGTACCTGCACGAGCGGCACGGCTACCGCGGCATCGAGGCCGTCACCGCGCGACCCGCGGGCCCCGAGCTCGCGCACAACCAGGTCGGTGAAGACGAGCTGATGCCGTTCCCCGTGCTGGACGCCTGCTTCCATCTTTTTGCCGGCGAGAAGCTGGGCCCCGCCGACGTGACGGCGGCCATTCGCGCCATCTTCCCGGAGCTCAACGCAGAGGTGGCGGAAGGCTACGTGAAGAAGTTCGTCAGGCTCTTCACGCAGAGCATCTACAAGTGGGTGCAGTCGCCCATCTCGCTGCACGTCGGCAACCTCGATCTCGACCGCGAGCGCGCGCTGCAGCTGCCCGTGGTGACGCAGACGGAGTGGTGACGTGCTGACGCTGCTGCTGCTCGCCGCTGCGCCCGTCGACTGGAAGCCGGTCGCGACGGGTGTGCACTACGCGAGCTTCACGCTGGAGCCGAAGCCCGCGTCGGGTGACGGCCAGCTGCACGTGGTGCGCGTCGACCCGAAGGTGGCGCCGCTCGACGTGGGCCTCGCCAGCGAGAACGGCGGCACGCTGCGCACCGCGAAGGAGTGGTGCGAGGACAAGGGCTTCGTCGTCGCCATCAACGCCGGCATGTACGACACCGACTACTCGAGCAACGTGGGGCACCTGCGCCACGGCGACGTCGTGCAGCGCAAGGCGTGGAACCCGACGTACCAGTCGGTCTTCGTGGCCCAACCCAAAGAGAAGGCGCTGCCGTCGGCGCAGCTGCTCGACCTCGACGCCGACAAAGACGCCGACGTGAAGCTGGCCGCGCGCTACGGCCTGGTGGTGCAGAACCTCCGGTTGGTGAAAGGCAAGGGCGAGAGCGTGTGGAAGCCCAACGGCCAGCCGTGGAGCGAGGCGGCGGTGGGCGTCGACGACAAGGGCCGCGTGTTGTTCCTCTTCAGCCGCACGCCGCTCGAGATGGCTGTGTGGAATGAGCGCGTGCTGGCGATGCCGCTCGGCTTGCAGCGCGCGATGCACGTCGAAGGCGGGCCCGAGGCGAGCCTGTCGATTCAGACGAAGGACTTCTCGCTGCACCTCGGCGGCGGGCCGCGCACCACGCTGTTCTCGGGTGACCCGTCGAAGCAGTGGCGCATTCCCAACGTGCTGGGCGTGCGGGCGTCGCGGTGACGTCGCGCGTCTTCATCGCGACGGCGGGCAGCGCGCTCGTGGCGTTGGTGGCGTTCGTCCTGGCGGCGGCCTTCGGTGAGCAGCCGCTCGACTGGGCGCAGGTCGGCACCGACGGCAGTGTCGACGACCTCATCTTCTTCTCGCTGCGGCTGCCGCGCGTGGTTTTGGCGGCGTTGGTCGGCTGCGCGTTGGCGGCGTCGGGCGCGGTGCTGCAGTCGTTGTTGAGAAACCCGCTGGCCGACCCCTTTGTGTTGGGCGTCTCGGGCGGCGCGGCGCTCGGCGCGACGGTGGCGTTGGCCTTCGGGCTCGGCGCGTTGCCGTTCCTGCCCGCGTTGTCGGCGGTGCCCGGGTTCGCGCTCGTGGGTGCGCTCGGCGCGACGGTGCTGGTGCTGGCCGTGGGTCGCCTCGCTGGCGGCGACGCGAGCACCACCACGCTGCTGGCTGGCGTCATCTTCAACGCGTTCGCGTTGGCGGCCATCACCTTCATCAAGGCGCTCGTGGCGCCGGACCGCCTCGGGGAAATCCTGTTCTGGCTGGCCGGCGCGCTCGGTCACGAGCAGTGGTCGACGCTGGCGACGACCGCGGTGGTGCTGCTGGTCTCGCTCGTGGTGCTCGTCGCGCTCTCGCCGCGGCTCAACCTCCTCTCACTGGGCGAGGCCGACGCGCAGACGCTCGGCGTCGACGTGCAGCGCACGCGGCTCGTGTTGCTGGTGACGAGCTCCATCGCCGTCGCGGCGGTCGTCTCGCTCTCGGGCCTCGTGGGCTTCGTCGGCCTGCTGGTGCCGCAGCTGGCGCGGCTGCTCTTCGGAGCCGACCAACGCGTGGTGCTGCCCACGAGCGCGTTTCTCGGCGCGGCGTTCCTCATGCTGGCCGACCTCGCCTCGCGGTTGCTCTTCCGCGTCTTCAACACCGAGCCGCCGGTGGGCGTCATCACCGCGCTGCTGGGCGGGCCGCTCTTCTTGTTGCTGATGACCCGCAACCGCCGTCGTTGAACGTTTCCGGTCTCGCAAGACTCGGAAACTTCTGAGGCGAGGTGCCGAGAATACCTACAGCAACGCACGTCTTCGCTCGGGGTTCAGCACATGCGCATCGGTTCGTGGTTCTCGCGTCTCTTCGGTCGGAAGCCCGTCTCGCAGCCCGCGCCGAAGCCGCCCGCCACCACGCCGACGACGCCGCAGCCGACCCGTCCCGTCGACGTCTTCGAACCGTCAGCGCCGATGCGCGTCTCGCTGGGCAAGGTGAGCGGCTACACGGCGACCGAGCAGACCAAGCTGCGTGAAGCGACCGGGTTGATGGAGAAGGTCTTCAACAGCCGCGAGTTCCGCGACGCGGTCTTGAGCTCACAGCACGACGGCAAGCCCGGCTTCGCCGACGACGCGCGCAGCCCGAAGGAGATCTACGAGGCCATTCGCGCGGCGAAGGAGAACTTCACCGAGGCCGCCGACGGCGAGGTCGACTTGAACCTCTCGCTCAAGAACCTTTCGTGGTTCAACCGCAACGTCGTCGGCTACACGACGCCGTCGTCGGACACCATCACCACCAACCGGCGCTTCTTCAGCAACTACGACTCGGCGGAGGTCGCCGGTCACCTCGCGCACGAGTGGTTGCACAAGCTGGGCTTCGAGCACGACCACGCGTCGACCGCCGACCGCCCGCACTCGGTGCCCTACGCGGTGGGCGATCTCGTCGAGCGCCTCGCGAAGGGCACGCTGACGCCGCTCTGAGCCTCAGCGCCCCGAGAGCACGTCAAACAAGACGTCGTACGCGACCTGCAGCGCCGCCACGCTGGCGCTCTCACCGCGCTGGTGCGCCTGCGCCGTCTCGCCGGGGCCGTAGTTCACCGCGTCGACGCCCAGCTCCGAGAAGCGGGCCACGTCGGTCCACGCCTGTTTGGCCTCGGCGGGCCGCGCGGTGCGCTTCTCCAGCTTCTGGAACCACGCGTTGCCGCCGCACAGCCGGCCGCTGGGCGACAGGTCGGTGAAGCGCACCTCGGCGCGGTCTTTGACGAACGCGCGCACGTCCTGCTGCGCGACCTCGAGCGACTTCCCCGGCGCGAAGCGGTAGTTGACGTTCACCTCGAACGCGTCGGCCACCACGTTGCGCGCGCGGCCGCCGGTCGCCAGCGTCGCTGACATGACTTCGAAGAAGGTGTGGTTCTCGACCTGCACGGCCGTGCGCTGGCGCGCGTCGAGGTCGGCGAGGAACGTGCCCGCGGCGTGAATCGCGTTCTTGCCCTGCCACGGCCGCGCCGAGTGCGCCGCCTGGCCCTTGAACGTCACCTTCGCGTGCAGCGAGCCGACGCAGCCGACCTGCACCGCGAGGTCTGTCGGCTCCATGGCGATGGCGAAGGCCAGCTTCGAGAGCTCCGGCACCGCGGCGAACAGCGGGCCCAGCCCTGATTCCTGAAACGGGCCCTCTTCACGCTCGTAGAAGACGAGCAGCAGGTTCACCGGCAGCGTGTCGCGCGGCAGCGCTTCGGCCAGCGCCATCATCACCGCCAGCGAGCCCTTCATGTCAGACGCGCCGAGACCGTAGAGCCGGTCGCCTTCGATGCGCGGCACGTTGCCGTCGGGGTGCGCGGGCACGGTGTCGAGGTGCCCGACGAGCGCGACGGTGGGCCGCGGGTCGACGCGCCGGCCGATGACCAGCGAGTGCGAGACGCGCACGATGTCTTCGCGGGCGTAGTGCGTCTGCGCCCACGCCTCGACGAGGTCGGCGATGGCCTTCTCATCGCCGATGACCGACGGAACACGAATGAGCGCGAGCGCGCGCTCGGCGAGCGTCACACCGGCACCGCGAAGTCGCGCAGCGCGGCGTTGAGCGTCGTCTTGGTGTCCGTCGAGGCGCTGCGCTTGCCGATGATGAGCGCGCACGGCAGGTGGTACTCGCCGGCCGGGAACTTCTTGGGGCGCGAGCCGGGAATCACCACGCTGCGCGCGGGAACCCGGCCCTTGTAGATGACCTCTTCGGGACCGGTGACGTCGATGATGGGCGTCGACGCCGTGAGCACTGTGTTGGCGCCCAGCACCGCTTCTTCTTCGACGACCACGCCTTCGACCACCACGCAGCGGCTGCCGATGAAGGCGCCGTCTTCGATGATGACCGGCCGCGCCGACGACGGCTCCAACACACCGCCGAGGCCCACGCCGCCCGAGAGGTGCACGTTGCGGCCGACCTGCGCGCAGCTGCCGACGGTGGCCCAGGTGTCGACCATGGTGCCCGCGCCGACCCACGCGCCGATGTTCACGTAGCCGGGCATCACCACCACGCCGCGCTCACAGAACGCGCCGTAGCGCACCACGCCCGGCGGCACGACGCGCACGCCGGCCTCCGCGAGGCCCTTCTTCAGCGGCACCTTGTCGTGGAACTCGAAGGGCGGCACCTCCATGGTCTTCATCTCGCTGATCGCGAAGAAGAGGAGGATGGCTTCCTTCACCCAGGCGTTGACCTCCCAGCCCTCGGCGCCCTTCTGCGCAGCGCGCAACACGCCGCGGTCCACGAGGCTCATCGTCTCGCGCACCGCCATTGCGTAGAACGGCTCCTTGATCTTCTCGCGATCGAGGAAGGCCGCCTGCACCCGCTGCTTCAGATCTTCGACGTTCATGCGGCACTTCTTACGCGCCGCGTAACTTCAAGTCAGCGACGGCGTCGCGCCAGCAGGAGCGCCAGCGCACCGAAGACGAGCCCCGGCGCCGCGGTGCAGCCCACGCCGAGCTGCAGGTTGGGCACTTCGACGGTGGTGCCACCACCACCGCCGGTGCCGCCGCCCGTGCCGCCGTCGGTGGGCATGGCGTCGGCCTTGTTGGGGTCGGTGCCGGCCTTGAGCTCGTCGATATCGCTCACGCTGTCGCCGTCGCTGTCGACGCCGTCGGTCTCGAGGGTGTCGAGCGCGGTGTTGAGCGCGTTGACGTTGCCCGACGTGAGGCCGCGCATGCGCAGCGCCGTGCCGAACGGCGTGTTGACGGTGCCCGCGCCGGTGATGCCGCCCGTGTGGCACAGGCTGCACGACTGCGGCGGGTAGTCGATGCTGTATTTGTTCTGAATCTCGATGGTGTAGTTCTCGCTGGCCCACGCGGGCAGGGCGAGCAGACCGACGAAGAGAGTCGAGCGGATCATTCGCGGCTCCTTACAGGTACGCGTGGAGCTGCAGCAGCAGCTGGTATTCGAACTGGCCCGGGCCACCCAACACGGCGCGCCGACGGAAGATGTTGTCTACGCGCAGCTCGCAGTGCGCGAAGAAGTACCAGCTCGCCGAGAGCCAGCCCGCGTAGTTGGCGCCTTGCGTGGCCGTGCCGTCGTGGGCCGCTTCACCCGTCAACATCACGTGCAAGCCGGGCGTCACCGTGAGGTCGCCCTGCAGGAACGCCGCGAAGCCCATGCGATCGAGCTTGGTGGGCGTCTGCCACGCGAGGAAGTCGACCTCGGTCAGCAGGGCCAGCGTCTCGGTAGGCGCGAAGCGGCCGAAGAGGCCGTGCGCGTGGCGCGTGGTGGCCTGCGTGGTGAGGATGTCGGCGCCGGCGTGGGTGATGAGGCTCGACGCGCCGACGTACACGTTGTGGGAGAACGCGTACTCCGCGAACGCCGAGTAGCCGCGCTCGCGGTACACGTCAGGCGCGATGTTGAAGTTGCCGGCGATGCCCATGACCTCGCCGCGCAGGTTCTCGGAGTTGTACGAGATGCTGACGCCGTACTGCTGCTGGATGTTGACGTCGGTGCGGGTGTACGCGCGGATGAAGCTGGGATGTTCGTTGTTGCGTAAGCCGAACGGCAGGTTCAGTCGGCCGGCGCGCACCATCACCGCGTCGTCGGCCAGCTTCACGCCGCCCCAGACCTCTCGCATGATCCACTGGGCCGAGCAGGTCTCACCGTTGCCGGGTGTGCACGACGGTAGGAGCGCGGCTTGCCCCGCGTTGCGGACGCCGAGGCCCGTGGTGACATGCCAGACGGTGGGGCCGAGGTTGACGGTCGCGTACAGGTCGGCCGCCATCAGCAGCGGGCTGAAGACGCCCCACAGGAAGTTGGGCCCCGCCTGCGGGCGAATGAGCGAGCCG
This sequence comes from uncultured Archangium sp., assembly GCA_964459885.1. GTDB lineage: Bacteria > Myxococcota > Myxococcia > Myxococcales > Myxococcaceae > Archangium_A. Next base: position 5,621 of record CAYWON010000132.1, on the reverse strand, counting down.
TAGCGGAAGTTGCCCGAGAGGTTGAGCGCCTCGGGCAGCTCGGCGAACCACAAGAAGTTGGCGGTCTTGGGGACCTCTTCGTCGTCCTTGCGCGGCTGCGTGCGCCACTTGACGAGGATGTCGCTCTGGGCGCGGCCGTACTGCGTCAGCTGACCAGAACCGGAAGGGTCGACGTGACACGTCGCGCAGCTCCCGTAGCCGTGCTTCACCATCCACGGGTACGCCGCCGCAGGCAGCGAGAACAGACACAACAACAAGCACCAGCGAACCATCGACGGCACGAAGCCTCCCTTGAAAATGCTGCGGCCGCTGCCCTTGAAGAAGAGCAACGGCCGCGCACCTTTCCACCGATTGAGTCGGCTGAGAAATCTTCGTTACTTCTTCACGGTGAACTTCGCGCCCACTGAAATGTCCGGCTTCACGGTCACGCCGAGGTAGCTGCGGATCTTCACGCCGAAGTCGCCGAGGTTGAGGTCGGCGCTGCCGTCCACCGTGCACGCGCCCTTGCAGCTGACCGCGTACTTGAAGGGCACTTCCTTCGTCTTGCCGTGGATGGAGAAGGTGCCCTTGGCCGTGCCCGAAGCGCCGTCTTCCAGCTTCACCGCGTCGAGCGGCACCGCGATGCTGATCTCAGGGAACTTGGACGCTTCCATGTCTTCGGCCATGTGCGAGTTGCGCAGGCCGTTGTCGGTGTCGACGTCGGCGATCTTCACCGTCACCGAGAGGCTCTTGCCGTCATCGGCGACCGCGACCTTCTTGGCGACACCGTGGATCTTCAGGCCCATCGTGCCCTTGGCATCGAAGGTGGCCGAGCCATCGCCTTCCTGGGTCCAGCCGGCGAAAGCGAGCGAAGCGGTGACGAGCGACGACAGCAGCGCGAGACGGAACATGGGGACACCTTTCCAATGGGGAACAGAAGGCGACGGACTCTACGGACGGAAGGGTCCTACTCAAATTCCAAATCACCGGTGGCGGCGATCTGCCATCATGCCACGCGCCGATGACAGTGACCTGGGACGAGTTCGCGCAGGTGTGCGCAGAGGTGCTCCGAGCGCGGGGTGAGGCGAGGCCCATCAGCTTCGATCCGAAGCACGACCGCCTCGTGGTGGGCGACGGTGAGCAGGGCATGTCGTTCGTGTCGCTCGTGCACGCGCGCAACGAGTGGGACGCCGCGCCTGCTGGCGGTCGCCCGCGGGTGCTGCACCGCCGGTTCTGGTCGTCGGTGCGTGGTGATTCGGCCACGTCGCGCGATCAGGTCTTGCGCGGCGTGTTGCCCCGCATGCGCGATCGCGCGTGGTTCTCAGCCGTGCGTCGGCAGGCCGAGCTCGAGCTGGGCGCCGACGAGACCGCCATCGACGAAGTGACGCTGCCGAACCGCGTGGTGAACGACGAGCTGGCGGCGCACCTCGCGTACGACCTGCCGTCGTCGGTCACGGAGATCGGCCCCGATCGCCTCGACGCGTGGGAGCTGTCGTTCGACGCGCTCTACGACCGCGCTGTCGAGAACCTCAAGGCGCTGTCGGCTCTGCCCTTCGAAGAAGCAGCGCCGGGCGTGTTCATCTCGCCGTTCCACGACACGCTCGACGCCACGCGCATGCTGCTGCCGGAGCTGTTCTCGCGGCTCAACGTGAAGGGCCGGCCCATCGCCATCGCGCCCACGCACGACGCGGTCTTCGTCACCGGTGAAGACGACGCCGAGGGCCTCGAGCAGTTGGCCGTGTGGACGGAGGAGGCGCTGCTGGAGCCGCGCGCGCACAGCGCCATCGCGTTCCGCCTGTCGCCTGAGAACAAGTGGGAGACGTGGCTGCCGCCGAAGGGCCACCGCGCCTACGCCAAGCTGAAGCTGCTCGCGCTGCAGACCGTGGCGTCGGCCTACTCGCGGCAGAAAGAAGTGCTCGAGGCGCTGTTGGAATCGAACGGCCACGAGATCCTCGTGGCGACGCTGCGCGCGTTCCGCAGCCCGGCGGGCGACGTCTTCACCGCGTGCGCCTGGCAGGACGGGCTCGAAGCGCTGCTGCCGCAGACCGATCGCATCGACTTCGTGCGGCCGGGCCCGGGCAATACGGCGTCTTCGGCGAAGGTGTGGAGCACCACGTTTGACGTGGCGCGCCGCACGTTGGGCGACCTGATGCAGCCTTCTGGCGATGTGCCGGAGCGCTGGCGCGTCAGCGGTTTCCCGACCGACGCGCAGCTCGAGCAGATGGCGGCTGAAGGAAAGCTGTAGCCGTTACTTCTTCGCCGGCTTCTTGG
>CAYWON010000132.1:0-3271 GCA_964459885.1 uncultured Archangium sp. | reverse complement strand
CTTCTTGGGGTCGGCGGCCGGAGCAGCGGGCGCCGCTGCCGCGGGCTTGAACGTGAGCACGTAGGCCGACACGTCGCGCAGCTGCTGATCGTTCATCGCGCCCGACCAGGCGATCATCATCGGCGACTTGCCGTTGGCCGCGCCGCCGTTCTTCACGATCTTGTAGACCCACTCGTCGGTGAGGCGCTCGCTGTTGGCCGTGTCGGTGAAGTTGGTCGGCTTGGGCGTCATCGCGCCGCCCGCGGGGCCGTTGCCGTCACCTTTCTCGCCGTGGCACGACGCGCAGAGCGTCTTGTACTGCTGAGCGCCCTTGGCGGCGTCGCCCTTGAGCTCGAAGCCCGCAGCGAACGCAGGCAGCGCGGTGAGACCAGCAACGAGAACCAGCTTCTTCATTTCATTTCTCCGTGAGGGGGGAATGTCGCGAGCTGCAGTGACGCGATACTCATGCGCTCATTCAGCGCGCTCCGCAACGCGAGCGGTTCAGCTGCGATGGTCGCAGTCGACAGCCGCGTTCATCATGCATTTCTTGCGTCAGCCCGCGTCGAGCGCGTTGACGGCCTCGGTCAGCACCTTGAGGCGTGCCTGTCGCTTGTCGTTGGCGGGCACGATGATCCACGGCGCGTCGGGGCGGTGCGTGCGATCGAACATGTCCTGGTACGCGCTCATGTATTCGGCCCAGCGCTTGCGGTTGCGCCAGTCGTCGGGGCCAATCTTGAAGTGCTTGATGGGGTCCTTCTCGCGCTCCTTGAAGCGCTCGAGCTGCGTCTTCTGATCAACGTGCAGGAAGAACTTCACCATCGTCACGTGATCTTCGGTGTGCATGTGCTCGAAGCCGTTGATCTCGTCGTACGCGCGCTGCCATTCGCTGGTGCTGGCGAAGCCCTCGATGCGCTCGACGAGCACGCGGCCGTACCAGCTGCGATCAAAGATGGCGATGGTGCCCCGCGGCGGCATGCGCGTGGCGAAGCGCCAGAGGTAGTGATGCGCGCGCTCTTCTTCACCCGGCGCGGCGATGGGCCACACCTTGTAGCCGCGTGGGTCCATCAGCGCGGTGAGCCGCTTGATGGCGCCACCTTTGCCCGCGGCGTCCCAGCCTTCGAACACGAACACCGCGCGGCGCTTCTCGAGCCAGTAGCGCACCTGCAGCTCGTAGAGCTTCTCCTGCAGCGCTTCGATCTTCTCGTCGACGGCGTCCTTGTCCCGCGTCTTCAGCGAGAGGTCGGTCTCCTTCAGGTTCAACGTGCCTTCCGGGAACACCTTGAAGTCCCACGAACCGCGGGTCTTGTCGGTGAAGCGCGGCTTCCTGTCCTGCTTGTCTCGTTTGCCCATGGTGGGGTTCAGTCTGCTCAACCGGGTAGGCTGATTGAAATGGTTTCGGGCTGAACCCGTACGCGTCGTCAGGAGGTTCGAAATGAACATCGCCCATGTCGGCAACTACGTGCGCAGCCCGCGGGTGGCGCGTTGGAAGAAGGTGCTGGGCGTGTTGGCGGTGCTCTACGCGGTGCTGCCCATCGACGCGGTGCCCGACGTGGTGCCGGTGTTCGGCTGGCTCGACGATCTCGGCGTGCTGGGTGTGGCGTTTGGCCTCATCGCGCGCGACATGGCGAAGCACGCGAAGGAACAGCGCGAAGCGCCCGTCGTCGAAGCAGAACCTGTGCGACGCTGACGCGCACCATGCGCTTCTTCGCCTCGCTGTCGATCGCCGCGGTGTTGGTGACGCTCGTGTACCCACGCGACGCGAGCGCCTGAGGCGTCTCTCCACCCGTCGGTCCGACGGGGCTCGCGCAACGCTGCCAGGGCACGAAGCACGACGAAGGGCCTCGGGCTCGCGTCGGCGCCAGCTTCGGTGCGTTCCAGACGCGGCTGCTCTTCACTGATGGCTCGACGCCGTGGCTCGAGCAGCTCGCGGTGTCGGCGTCGTTCGAGTACCGCGTGAGCGACGCGGTGACGCTGGTGGCCGCCGGCGGCGCGCTGCTCGCCGGTCGCCTCGGCGGCTACGACACCACCCCCGGCGGCGTGGGCAGCGTGTCGGTCTCGGGTGTGGTGCTCGAGCAAGGCGAGTACTCGCCCTTCATTCAGGTCAGCGGCTCGGTCGGCGTGTCGGTGATGCAGGCGGCCGGCTCTCCGTACGTAGCCATCGACGCGCGCGGCGGCCTCATCGTCGGGTGGACGCTGTGGGAGCGCTTCACGCCGTACGGTGTGGCGCGCGCGTTCGGCGGGCCGGTGTTCTGGCGCGGCGCGACGGGCACCGACGCGTTCCACTTTCAGCTCGGTGCGGGCGCAGTCGTGGGCCTGCCTGCGGGCTTTGATCTGTTCGCCGAAGTCGTGCCGCTGGGCGAGCAGCGCCTCACGGCTGGCGTGGGCCTCTCGTTCTAGAAACACCACGCGCACGAATTTCGCGTGCCGGTGGGCGCGAGTGTCGTGAGAATCAGCCTCATGCGCCCCCTCGCTCTCTTCGTCTCTGCCGCGTGTCTCGTGGCCTGCCAGAAAGCCCCTGCGCCCGAGGCGCCCAAGCCAGCGCCGACGCCGGCCCCCGCGCCCACGCCGCCCGCACCGAAGGTGACGTTGCCTGAAGCGCCCGCGCTGCCGCCGGTGCCGACGGGCCTCTCGCCGGTGCCGTCGCCTGACGAGAACCCCACGACGGCCGAGCGCGCCGAGCTGGGCTGGCTGCTCTTCTTCGACCCGCGCGCGTCGAAGGACGGCTCGATGGCGTGCGCGCAGTGCCACCTCATCGAGCGCGCGTACACGTCGCCTGAGGCGGTCGACACCAAGGTCGGCGGCGCGAAGAACAAGCGCAACGCGCCGACGATGACGAACCTCGGCTACCACCCGCAGTACTACTGGGACGGCCGCATGCCGACGCTCGAGGCCGTGTCGAACGCCGCGTGGAAGGGCCAGCTGGGCGCCGACCCGACGGTGGTGTCCGAGGCGCTCAACGCCGTGCCTGAGTACAAGGCGCGGTTCGAGCGCGCGTTCGGTGAGCCCGCGACGCCCGAGAACGTGCCGCGCGCGTACGCCGCGTTCTTCCGCACGTTGAACAACGGCAACTCGCCGTGGGACCGCGCGCAGGCTGGTGAAGCCGACGCCCTCTCGAAGGACGCCGAGGCTGGCTACAAGCTCTTCATGGCGAAGGGCTGCGCGGCCTGCCACACGCCGCCGCTCTTCACGAACTACGCGTATGAGAACGTCGGCATCGGCGACGACCCGGGCCGCAAGGACGCCACGAAGGACGACGCGGACACCGGCAAGTTCAAGGTGCCGTCGCTGCGCA
>CAYWON010000131.1:0-19812 GCA_964459885.1 uncultured Archangium sp. | reverse complement strand
GCGGTGCACAAGGCCAACATCATGAAGCTGTCGGACGGCCTGTTCCTCGACTGCTTCCGCAAGGTCTCGCGCGAGTTCCCCGACATCCAGGGTGAAGAGGTCATCGTCGACAACCTGTGCATGCAGCTCGTGCGCAACCCCGAGAAGTACGACGTGATGGTGATGGAGAACCTCTACGGCGACATCGTGTCGGACCTCTGCAGCGGCCTCGTCGGCGGCCTCGGCGTGGTGCCGGGCGCCAACATCGGCCACGACTGCGCGGTCTTCGAAGCGGTGCACGGCACGGCGCCCGACATCGCGGGTCAGGGCAAGGCGAACCCCACGGCGCTGCTGATGTCGACGGGCATGATGCTCGATTACCTCGACATGCCCACGCACGCGCGCCGCCTCGAGAAGGCGGTGTGGAAGGTCTACGGCGAGGGCAAGGTGAAGACCGGCGACCTCGGCGGCACCGCCACCACCGCCGAGTTCACAAAGGCCATCATCGACGCGATGGACTGAAGCAAAGGTGCTGCGCGTCGTCGCCGTCAGCTGAACTTCAGCGAGGCGATGACGCGGGCACAGACGAGCGCGGCGGCGAACAGCAACGCGTCGGACAACAACCCGACGCCCGCGCCGCCCGCGTCAGGCAACCGCACCGAGGCGTTCGCCACGAGGTTGCCCATCACCCACAGCGCCTGCCAGACGCCGACCTGGCTCTGGTCGCGCTCCGTGGTGGCCAGCATCTGCCGCACCAGCTGAAACGGCTTGGCCAGGTTCACGAAGGGGATGAACCACGTGCCCACCGCGCCGGCCGGCGTCACGCCCAGCTGGGCGCCGCGCGCCAGCGCGTGCCGAGTGGCCAGATGGAACCAGCGGCACACGAGCACGATGGTGGTGATGTACGTGGGGATGTACGCGAGCGCCGCGAGCCCCGAGAGGATGGCGAAGGCGCCGTCGCTGTCTTCACCGGTCTGGCCCGTCGCGAGCTGGCCCGCGGCGAAGACCAGCATCAGCGCGTGGCACGCGGCGGTGGCGAACAGGCCGTAGCGCGCGAGGTTGCCGCGACCCTCGAGCGCCGGCAGCTCGGCGGCCAGGCGCGTCGTGCAGTCGTTGCAGACGTAGCTCGGCGTGAGGCACGCCGCGCAGCAGAAGCGGCCGCAGCGCGAGCACGTGGCGACCGACGGCACATCGAAGTGCAGCGCGCACGTAGCCGCGTCGCTCACGCCTGCTTCTCCGGCCACTTCCACGAGAGCAGCCCCATCTGGATCTCCTCGCGCGGCACGCGCACGCGCTTGGCGATGTCTTCAATCATCGCTTCCCAGTTCTCGTACTGGTTGGTGATGAACTTCACGTCTTTGCCGCCACGGAGCCGGAACACCACGTTCACGCCTTCATTCATGTGGTTCAGCTTCATGCGCGCGAAGTAGCCGCCGAGGCCGTGCGCCACGACGGGGATGCGCAGCACGCCGAAGCGCTCCACGTCGTCCCAGTTGAGCGTGTCGGTCATGAACGCGCCCACCGCTTCGAGCCCGTCGCTGCGCAGCGAGACCTTCATCTTGCCCAGCCGCGATAGCACCCAGATGGCCACGGGAATCGTGACGCACAAGATGCACAGCAAGACCGAGACGATGATGAACGACGTCTTGCCGTTCTTGTGAAGCGGGTAGTCGGTGTTCATGCGTGGTGGCTCCTCACTTCAGGGGAGGCTGACGACGTTGACGGGCGCGGGCGCGCTGGTGGTGTCGTCACCCGTGCCGAGGAAGGGCCCCGCCGAGCCCCAGCACTTCACGGCGCCGTTGTGCACCGCGCACGCGTGGTCCGTCGAGTTGGCCGCGATGGACGTGACGCCCGACGTGAGGCCGGTGACGTCGATGGGCGTCGTCGACGAGTCGCTCGGCGTCATGTTGTGGCCCAGCGTGAGGTTGACGTTGCTGCCCCAGCACTTCGCGCGGCTCTGCACGATGCCGCACGACGAGCCGTAGCCCGACGACACGCCCGTGGCGTTGGCCGTGACACCAGTGACCTGCGACGGCGATTCAGACTGCACGCCGGTGCCGCTCATGCCGTTGCCCAGCTGCCCGTCAGAGTTGTTGCCCCAGCAGCGGATGGCGCCACCCGACGACGTCGCGCACGAGGTGTACGAGCCGAGGCCGAAGCCGTTGGTGGTGAAGCCGCTGAGGCCCGACACCGCGCCGGGCTCGTACTGGCCGCTGCCGCTCATCATGTTGCCCTGCTCGCCGTAGAGGTTGCTGCCCCAGCACTTGGTGGTGCCGGAGTGCACGGCGCACGCGTGCGTGGCGCCGGCGGCGAGCACCGTGACGCCGCTGGTGAGGCCCGTGGGCAGCACCGGCGTGTTCGAGTCGTTCACCATTCGGCCTTCGCCGAGCTGGCCGTAGTCGTTCTTGCCCCAGCAACGCACCGCGCCGCCCGTCGACAGCACGCAGGCGAACTCTTCGCCAGCCACCACCTTCGACGGCGTGAAGCCGTTGGGCAGCGAGACGTTGGTGGGCACCGAGCGCGTGGTGTTGGTGCCGTCGCCGACCTGGCCGTAGAGGTTCTCACCCCAGCACTTCGCGACGCCGCCGATGACGGCGCAGGTGGTGTTGTTGAAGGCCGTGAGGTCCGTCGCGCCGCTGGCCACGACCTGGACTGGCGTGGAGAACAGGCCCGAGCTGGTGCCGTCGACGACGCCGTTGCCGAGCTGGCCGTAGTCGGCCGCGCCCCAGCAGCGGATGCCGCCGCCCGTGGTCAACGCGCAGGCGTGCACGCGGCCCACGACGACCTTCGTCGCGGTCGCTGAAGCGAGGCCCGTGCCGCCGCCGGTGCCTGCACCGCCGCCGGTCGCAGAACCGCCACCAGTCGCGGAGCCACCACCCGTCGCAGCGCCACCGCCGGTCGTGCCGTCGCCGCCACCGGTCGCGGAGCCACCGCCCGTCGTGCCGTCTCCACCACCCGTCGCGGAACCACCGCCCGTCGCCGAGCCACCACCGGTCGTGCCGTCACCGCCACCCGTCGCCGAGCCACCGCCGGTCGCTGCGCCGCCGCCCGTGCTGGCACTGCCACCGCCGGTGCTGCCACTGCCACCGCCCGTCGAACCGCTGCCACCGCCCGTCGTGCCACTGCCACCGCCGGTGCCGGGCATCGGCATCTCGCCGCACGCACCGAGGACAGAAACGAGGATCAACGCAGACCAGAGACGCGACATGTGAGGGGCTCCCGAGAACGAGGCGCACGAACACAGCACCTTCAGAAAACGAACGCATCAACTCGTCATGCGGGAATTCCCGCGTCGTCGACCGTTCACCCATCGATGCGCGGTGTCTTGTCTCACCCTTGCCTCTCCCCAGTCCCTCTGCGATGGCCGCCGCGCGTTCCGGGGGGCGCCCGCAGTTTCACGACGTGGGGGAACCGATGACGCCGCAAGCGAGCACCAACCCGTATTGGTTCGGCTTTGGCCGCGCCGACATCACCATCTTCGAGCCTGGGCTCTCGATGTGGGGCTGGGGCTCCGGCCAGAACGTGCCCACGCGCGCCGCGACGCCGCTCTTTGCGCGCGCCTGCGTCATCTCTGGCGCGCAGCACGATCAACCGCACGTCTTCCTCTCGGTCGACCTGGGCATGGCGTCCGAGTCACTGCGGCGTCATGTCCTCGCGCGGCTGCCGGAGCTCGACGAGCACCGCCTCACGCTGACAGCGACACACACCCACAGCGGCCCCAGCGGGTTCTCGACGTACCTCTTCTATGCGCTCAGCGGGCCCGGCTTCTCGCCGCTGGTGCACGACACCATCGTCGACGGCTGCGTGCGCGCGGTGCGTGAAGCGATGGCGCGACGGAAACCTGGCTTCGTGCGCAGCCTGAGTGACGACGTGCCGGTGTCGGAGCCCGTCGCGTTTCAGCGCTCGCTCGCCGCGTACAACCGCAACCACGACGTCACGCCGCTGCCGCCCGAGCGCGCCGACGAAGCGCTGCACCGGCGCATGACGGTGCTCCGCTTCGAAGACGTCCACGGCCAGCCGCGGGGACTCCTCAACTTCTTCGCGGTGCACGCCACCAGCGTCCACTCCGACTTCACCGCGCTGCACAGCGACAACAAGGGCCTCGCCGCGGTGCTGTGCGAGAGCGACAGCGCGGTGCCACGCGACTTTGTGGCGCTCTTCGTTCAGGAATCAGCCGGCGACGTGAGCCCCAACTACCGGCCCTCGCGTGCGCGCGGCTTCACCATCGGCCGCTACGACGACGACGAGCGCAGCGCTGAACACAACGCCGCGATTCAGGCGCGCCACGCGATGCGCCTGTTCCACGCGGCGCCGCGCGAAGGCCGGTTGCTCGACGGCAGCCTGAGCGCGCGGCTGCGCTACGCGATGTTCCACGACCGGCGCGTCGACGCTGACCTCGCCGACGGCGTCGAAGGGCGTCGCACCGGCGCGCCTGTGTTGGGGCTCGGCTTCACGTTTGGCACGCCCGAAGGGCCCGGGCCGCTCGGGGCTGTCAGCGCCGCCGCCATCACGCTGACGCGCGCGCTCGCGATGGTGAACGCGCGCCGCGATGACGCCTACGCACAGACGCAGGGCCGGAAGGTCGCGTTCTGGAACCTCGGCGCAGCGGCCCACCACGCACCGACGCCGTGGGCGGAAGCCTCGCTGCTCAAGCTGCTGCCCGAGCGCCGCGTGCGCTACTACCTCGAGGCGCAGAAGCTCCGCGGCACGCAGCTGCTGTCGTGGGTGCCGCAGCAGCTGCCGGTGCAGGTCGTTCGGCTCGGCGACTTCGCGATGGGCTTCGTGCCGTTCGAGCCCACCACCGTCGCGGGCCGCCGGCTGCGCGCGCTTCTCAAGCGTGAGCTCGAAGGCACGCACGACGCTGTGCTGTGCGGCTACTCGAACGCCTACGCGGGCTACCTGACGACGCCGGAGGAATACGACGAGCAGGCGTACGAAGGCGCGATGACGCTCTTCGGCCGGTGGTCTTTCGGTGCGCTGGCGACCGAGCTGCGGCAGGTGGCCGCGCAGCTGCGCGACGTCGCGCACCCGGAGCTGGGCGAGCCGCCTGCGCGCTTGCCGCTGGAGCAATGGGTGGTGCCGACGAAGCTGAAGGAGGTGCGCTCGTGAAGACCGACGCCGACGTCCTCATCATCGGCGCGGGCATCACCGGGCTGCACGCCGCGGCGGAGCTCGAGCACCTGGTGCCCTCGGCCCGCGTCATCGTTCTGGAAGCCGACGCGCAGGTCGGCGGTCGGCTGCGCTCGGCGAAGGTGGGCGACACCACCGTCGATCTCGGCGGCCACTATTTCGGCAGCAAGCACCGGCGCGTCGGCGCGTTGGTCGACCGCTTGATGAAAGACGAGCGCGTCAACCACGTGGCGTCGTTCGCGCCCAACCCGGCGTGCCTCTCGCGCACGCGCGGTCAGTGGAAGGTGAGCCCGCGCGCCGAGTGGTACTTCGACATCAACGGGCTCTCGAAGGACTGCCCTCCGTCGGAGCACGTGACGATTCTCCGCTCGGTGGCCGCGTTCTGCGCGCTCGAGAAGTTGATCGACGTGGAACACCCGTGGAACACGCCGATGGCCAGCGCGCTCGACGCGCTCACGTTCCAGGAGTGGATCGACGCGCAGGACCTGCCGTCGTGGATCGTGCAGATGTGGCAGATCTCTTCGCTGGGCATCGCGTCGGTGCACGCGCGCGAGGTCTCGCTGCTGTGGTGGCTCTGGTACTGCGCGTCGAACAAGAGCCTCATCGAGCTGGGCAACGACTACGACGGCGGGCCGCAGCAGTTCAGCGTGCGCGGCGGGCTCGGCGCGCTGGCCCGACGCTATGCGGCCACGCTGCGCAGCGAGGTGCGGCTCAACGCGCCGGTGAAGACCGTCGAGCACGCGGAAGACCACGTGACGGTGACGTTGATCAGCGGAACGAAGCTGGTCGCGAAGCACGCCATCGTCGCGGTGACGCCGCACGCCGCCGGCAAGCGCCTCACGTTCTCGCCGCCGTTGAGTGAGGGCCGCCGGCTGCTGCACGCGCAGCCGATGGGCCACGCGGTGAAGGCGGTGCTCTGCTACCGCGAGCCGTGGTGGCGCGACGTGCGCGGCGCCAACCTCAACAGCTTCATCGCGCAGCCCGGCGACGCCGGCATCGAGTGGGCCATCGAGACCTCGTCGAACGAGCACGGGCACTACGCGCTGATGGCCTTCGTGAGCGACCGGCTGGTGCAGCGCGTGGGCCTCGACGGGCTGCGTGACGCGGTCATCGACTGCGCCGTCGAGATGACGGGCGACGAGCGCGCGCGCGACGTCATCGACGTGGCCACCTACGACTGGAGCACCAACCCGTGGGTCGGCGGCGGGCCCAACACGGCCATGCGGCCCAACGTGCTGTCACGGCTGGAAGGCGTGCTCTTCGAGTCGGAAGGCCCGCGGCTGCACTTCGCGTCGAGCGAGCAGAGCCCGGAGTTCACCGGCTACGTGGAAGGCGGCATGGCGTCGGCGGAGCGCGCGGTGGAGCACGTGCGTGAGGCGCTGCTGGCCGCGCGGGCCGAGCGCGCGCCGAGGCAAACGAAGCGAGCGCTGGCCCGACACACCGACGCGCTGGGCACGCTGACGCTGGGCGCGGGCTACGCGGCGCTGACACCGCTGTGGTTGGTGCGGCCGCTGCTCGACGGCGTGTGGCGCGCGCTGCGTCGCTGACGAGTCGTAGGCGTTGCCTCGGACCGCATGTGTCCGTACAACCGCGCGCTCGTTTCCCTTCGCACCTCCGGAGCCGGTTTCCATGCGCATTCACGTCCTCGCGGCCCTCGCGTCGCTCTCGCTGTTCGCCGCCTGCGAAAAGAAGAAGACCGAGCCCGCGCCGGTCGCTGGCGGCGCGGCCACCGACGTGAAGCCCGTCGAGAACAAGCCCGCTGAAGACGTGATTCTGCTCGGCGAGGTCGGCTCGTTGACGGGCAGCGAAGCGGCCTTCGGCATCTCGACGCGCAACGGCATCGAGCTGGCGCTGGAAGAAGCGAACGCGGCCGGCGGCGTGAAGGGCAAGAAGCTCGCGGTGCGCGTGTACGACGACCAGAGCAAGCCGGAAGAAGCGGCCGCCGCGGCCACGCGCCTCGTCACGCAAGACAAGGTCGTCGCCATTCTCGGTGAAGTGGCGTCGTCGAACTCGCTGGCCATGGCGCCCAAGGCCCAGGCCGCGCAGGTGCCGATGGTCTCGCCGTCGTCGACCAACCCGAAGGTGACCGAGGTCGGCGACTACATCTTCCGCGTCTGCTTCATCGACCCGTTCCAGGGCGCGGTGATGGCGCGCTACGCGAAAGAGACGCTCAAGTTCAGCAACGTCGCGATCCTCACCGACAAGAAGAGCGCGTACTCGGAAGGGCTGACCGAGGTGTTCCAGGCGAAGTTCAGCGGCGCGGGCGGGAAGATCGTCGGCGTCGAGGCCTACTCGAAGGGCGACACCGATTTCCGCGCGCAGCTCACCAACATCAAGAAGCTGAAGCCCGAAGGCCTCTACGTGCCCGGCTACTACCAGGACGTCGCGCTCATCGCCGAGCAGGCCAAAGAGCTCGGCCTCAAGACGGTGATGATGGGCGGCGACGGCTGGGACTCTTCGAAGCTGTTCGAGCTCGGCGGCGACGCGGTGGACGGCAGCTACGTCTCGAACCACTACTCGTCTGACGACCCGTCGCCGCGCGTGCAGGAGTTCATCAAGCGCTACCAGGCGAAGTTCAAGACCACGCCCGACTCGCTGGCGGCGCTCGGCTACGACTCGGCGAACGTGGTCATCGAGGCCATGAAGCGCTCGGCTGACCTGAGCGGCCCGGCGCTGCGCGAAGAGATCGCCAAGACGAAGGACTTCCCCGGCGTGGCCGGCACCATCACCCTCGACGCGCAGCGCAACCCGGTGAAGCCCGCCGTGGTGCTGAAGGTCGAGGGCGGCAAGTTCAAGTACGTCGACACCGTCTCTCCGTAAGCGCGCGCGATGTACGAGTTCATTCAGCACCTCATCAACGGGCTGGCGGCGGGCACCATCTACGCGCTCGTCGCGCTCGGCTACACGATGGTCTACGGCGTGCTGAAGCTCATCAACTTCGCCCACGGCGACGTGATGATGGTCGGCGTCTACGTCGGCTACGCGGTGGCGTTCCTGCTCGGGCGCGAACACCTGGGCAGCCTCTCGGGCGCGCTGCTGGTCTTCACCGTGTCGATGCTGGCGTGCGCGTCGTTCGGTTTTTTCATCGAGCGCTTCGCGTACCGGCCGCTGCGCGACAAGCCGCGCCTCACCGCGCTCATCACGGCCATCGGCATCAGCTTCGCGCTCAGCTACGGCTTCCAGCTGGACTGGGCGGTGTCGCTCGGCGGCTACGAGGCCACGGTGCTGCCGGGCGCGGCGTCGCGTCGGTTCCCCGCCATCATCCCGCCGACGGAGTGGCTCATTCTCGGCGACAACGACGTCATCATCTGGAACTGGCAGGTCATCTCGCTCTTCATCGCCGTGGGGCTGATGGGCAGCCTGCAGTACCTGGTGTTCCGCACGCGCTTCGGCAAGGCGATGCGCGCGGTGTCGCACGACCACCGCGTCGCCGGGCTGCTGGGCATTCCCGTCGACACCGTCATCGCGGGCACGTTCATGCTGGGCAGCGCGTTGGCTGCGGGCGCGGGCATCCTCTACGCCATCAAGGACAAGTCGATTCAGCCGCTGATGGGCGTGATGGTGGGCCTCAAGGCCTTCGTCGCGGCCGTCATCGGAGGCATCGGCAACCTGCCCGGCGCCGTCGTCGGCGCGCTGCTGCTGGGGCTCTGCGAGGAGTTCATCGTCGGCTACACGGCGTCGAGCTGGCGTGACGCGGTGGCCTTCGGGTTCCTCATCGTCGTCTTGTTGTTCCGGCCTGAAGGGCTCTTCGGGCGCGTGCAGGCCGAGAAGGTCTGAAACACGCCAAACCAGTTCAGGTCGCCCCCGTGCCCCGTTCCTGATTCAGAACGGGAGCGTCTCGAAGTGAACGAGGCCAACGAACGCGAGCTCGCCGTCCAGGCTGATGGTGACCTCGGCCACCTTGTCGGTCGCGTTGGGAATCATCAGCGTGAGCGGACTTGAACTCCACGCTGCATCGCGATGCACGAACGCCGTGCGACCGTCGATTCGGAGCATGACTTCGAGCGTGAATGGCCCCCGAACGACCGGGTTGAAGCGCACGGACAACAGCTCCTCGATGGCGGACACCGACTCGATGTAGACGCCACGGCGTTCGAAGAGCTGTGTGTCATTCGCAGCTCGAATCCACCGGTCCCAGCGCTGCCTCAGCTCGACGGGCATCAGGTGAACCAGCGTCTGGCGCTCGGCGATGGACCGACAGACGACAGCGCGCAGGTTGGGCTCGAGCGGAAGCGCGGTGGGTACGACCACTTCAGCAGCGCGCCGATTCGTCAACTCTCGCTGCCGGCCCGCCATGCCTCCTGTGCTGAAGATGTCGGCGAACGGGAGCGCCTCGAAGAACTCCTGAGATGACCCGAGCTGCGATGTCGCCGAGCCCAGGTTGCCGGTCGAAAACTGCGCTTCGTCGAGCGCTGCGACCGACACGAAGTCGAACAAGAAGAACACCGGGACAGCGCAATGCGCGTGGAGTTGCGTGCGCTCGTGTGCCGGTACGAAACCCTCGTTGTGAAACTGCGTCGGCGTTCTCGGACGAAAGTAGAGCCGCGCGAAATCGAGGTGCGATGGCGCGGTGCCTGCGATGACGGACGCTGCTGCGTTGTCCTGCACCATGAGTCCACGCCGAATCGCCTCGTTGCGACTGAGGAGTGCGCCGGTCTGGAGAATGGCTGCCGCGTTCCGGACTCCGGTGAAGTGGTAAGCGAACTGCGGCCAGTACTTTCCGATTCGCGTCGTCCAGCCCTGAACGTGACTCTGAAGCGCGCCGCTCCAGGGCTTGGTCATGCCGGAGCAGCCTCAAACAGGGCTTCGTTCTGCGTCTGTCGTCGCGGAGAGAATTGCACGCCCCTGACCGCAGGGAGGTTGAACTCGATCTCGCGCACGTAGGGCAACTGAAGCAGAAGCTGCGAGAGCACCTCGTGATGCTTGAGCAGCTCAGTGGGAAACTTGTCGGGCCTCAGCGCGCCCCGCAGACGGAGCTGGTGGAACAAATCTTCGAACGCGTCGCGCGGCAACCGCGTGGTCGCCCCGCCCTCGACGTCGAGCGGCAACCACGCATCGTCAGCGTCGTCGTCGCCAAGGGCTTGTACTGCTTCTTCTCCGGTGAGCCGACGAAGCGCGTTCCAGAATGCGAGAAACGTAACGGTCTCCCTCGCCTCCGAAAGCGCCTCGAGTCCCAACACCGGGAGGTGCTCGGGTTTGCCGACCGAGGGACGAAGGTAGACGTAGACGGGGATCTGCACGTCCTTGAGATGGCGCTCCATGACCGGCTTCACGTCGCGCCAATCCAGCTGACCGTTGCCGCACCCAAGCATTGGGAACGCCACGCTGGTGATTCCCTGCGCGGTGTAGGAAGCGACGAACTTCTCGAGGCCCGCCTCGACCCACGCGAGCTGCGAGGGGTTCTTCCAGTGCTGCTTGGTCGGGAAGTTGAGCACCCACTTGTTCGCCGACCGGTACAACTGCAGCTTTCCAACCGTGAGGAGGCCCTGCTGACAGGCGCTCTGGTACGCCGTGAACATCGAGGGGAAGCGCGCCTTGAACTCGGCAGCGATGCCCTTGCCCATGACGCCGACGGTGTTGACGGTGTTCACCAGCGTCTGCGCAGGCGAGTCGAACAGGGAGCCGTTGACGTACTCGATCATCGCGAGCTGTCTTACTACCAGCCGCTGACAAGTGGCTCCCGCCTCTTCCGTCCCGACGGGTGGGCGGGATTTCCGGTCGAAGTCGACCTCGACGTGTCGCCAGCCGCGCCCGTGCTGAAGGCTCTTCGGGCGCGTGCAGGCCGAGAAGCTCTGATGGCTACGCGCTCACCGAATCGCACCGGCTGCGGGCCCGAACTACAGCTCACGCCAGAAGGTCGCCACCAGCGCCAACCGCGAGTCGGCGCCGGAGCGCTTGAGCAGCTCGGTGATGTGCGTCTCGACGGTCTTCACCGAGCAGCCGAGCTCCTCGACGAGCGCCTTGTTCGACAGCCCGCGCGCCAGCCCCGACAGCACGTCGACGTGGCGTGGCGTGAGGCTCCAGGCGCGCTGCGCTGCGGCCAGCTTGAGCGACAGCGCGTCGCCCCGCTGGCGCCACACCGCTTCATTGGCGTCGAGGAAGCGCTGCTTGTCTTCCTGCACCGCGGCCAGCACGTCTTGCCAGGTGCTGTTCACCACGCCCCGGCGCGCGCGCCCGCGCAGCCCTTCGTCGGGCGGCAGGGTGAACCAGTAGTCGCCACCACGCGCGTGGGTCTGCGCTCGCACCGGCAGCGGCGGCGCGCCGATGAAGAGCGGCGCCGCCGACACGCCCACCGCGAAGATGCGAAACGCGACGTGCGAGCCGCTCAGCCCTTCTCGCAGCCGCAGCTGCAGGTGGCCTTCATCGCCGCGCGCCACGTACTTCGTCTCGAGCATCGGGTAGCTCGACGGCCCCAGCAGCTCGTTGACGAAGCGCACCAGCAACCGCGGGCTCACGAACAGACTCAGCAGCTTTCGCGACGAGGGCGACACGTCAGGCAGCTGCGCGCACACCTCCGCCAGCCGCTCAAAGCCCATGCGGGCCTCGAGCTGATGGAGGACGCGCACGAAGTCTTCCCAGTCCAGCGTGCGGGCGCGCGGCGCGAAGTCAGACAGCAGCACGCCACCCCCGTCGGCGGCCCGCACCAGCATCTCGACGACGTGTCTTGAAACGCGCCGGCTCTCAAGCATCTCAGGGGTTTCCCTGATGCCACTTTTCCACGACCCCGCCGATGCTTGAAGCCACTTCGTCGACGCGGCAGCCGCACTTCCCGGGGGGGACCGCGTCGACGAAGCCGATCCTCTTCAGCGCGCCCGACCGCTCCGTTCAGGAGATCCCCGAGGGCCCGACCAGCCGCGCGGCGAGGCGTCGAGGCCCGGCGTTTCGTACACCACGAGGGAACCGCCTGACCCGGCGTAGAGCCGCCCGCGCACAAAGGCCGCAGCGCCGTCGACGGCCTTCGTGGTGGGACACGCGTAGAGCGGCGCGCCCTGCCCGTCGACCGCGTTGATGTAACCGCCATCGACGCCTGCACCTGTCCACCCGATGCCACCGCTGCGCAGCACCTGCATTGCGCGGATGGTGCGCGTCTCGGGCACGTCGAAGCGGGCGCCGCCATCGAGGTCGACCGAGCTGACGCCCACTCCTGCGGTGAAGAAGATGAAGCGCGAGTCCAACACCAGCGGCGCTGGCGTGACGCGTGAGACGCCCAACACCGTCGAGAGGTCGCGCTTCGACAGCACCGGGTCGAGGCTCGACGGCCGCCCCGTGTTGCTGTCAGCGCCGAACGCCACGCCGTCGCCGTACACCTGCGGAATCCACTCGTGGAACGAGCTGCGCTGCTCCGTGCCGTCACTCGCCACGCGCGCCATGTCGCCAGCCGGCGCCCAGCAGTTCGCTGTCGAGACCCACAGCTCTCCGTCACCCGTGACGCCCGGCCCGTACAGGTGCCCCTTGCGGTGGAACTGCCAACGCAGCGCGCCCGTCGCGCGGTCGAAGACGCGCACATACGCATGGTGGTCGCTCAGGCCTTCCAGCATCGGCACGGCCACGCCGTCGGTGCCAACCAACATCGGTGCGCTTGGCGAGTACGCGCCGCCGCCGTCGGGCCGCCCGTCGTACACCGGCACGCCCGCCGCGTACGGCACGCGCCACAGCTCGCGGCCATCGCTCAGGCTGCGCGCCACCAGCTCGCTGCGCAGCACGTGAAAGAGCCGGCCACCCGCCGTGTCGAGCGCGAACTCGACGCCATAGCGGCACGAGGTGCACGCCGTGGCGAGCGCGACGCGGAAGCGCTCACGGCCCGTCGGCGAGAACGAGACCAGCTCGCTGACCAGCGTGTCGACCTCGCCCGAGTCGCTCATGAAATACGACTCGACGAGGTACACGTTGCCGTCGTTGTCGACGTGGCCGAGGAACGCGAGGTCGCGCTCGGGCAGCGGGCCGTAGCTCCAGGCGGGGAGCTGCACCGTCGGCGCCGGCGCCGTGCAGGTGGCGTTGACGCAGGTGCTGGGGCCGATGCAGCCGCCGCCTTCCGCGCAGCGCGAGCCGTCGGGTGCCGGCCGCGTCACGCACGCGCCAGCAATACAGACGTGCGCGGTGGTGCAGTCGTTGGCACCGCACGCGACGCCGTCTTCCACGGGCGCGGTGGTGCAGCCGGTGGTCGGGTCACACAGCGCCGCGCGGCACGGGTCGGTCGACGCGGCGCACGTGACGTCGTCGTGCCGACAGCCGCGCGAGGCGCCACACGAGTCGCTCGTGCAGAGGTTGCCGTCGTCGCAGTCGCGCGGGGTGCCCACGCACGCGCCGCTGCGACACGCGCCGTCGATGAGACAGGCGTTGTCGCGACCGCACGCCGCGCCTTCGTGGCCCGGCACTTCGACACACGCGCCCGTCGCGGGGTCGAACGTCGACACGTGGCAAGGTGAGGCCGCGCACGTCGGCGGCTGCGCGACGTCACCGTGCAAAGAGACCTCGAACACGCGGCCTTCCGACGCGACGAGCAACACGCCGTCCACCGGCCCCACCGTGTCAGCGTGCAGCGTGACGGTCAGGTGCTCGACGGCGCCGCCAGCCAGGGTGAGCGTCGGCTGAACAGCGAACGGCGCGGCCGTCGTCAGCGACACTTCGAGGCTGCGACGGCCCGCGTTGGCCACCGTGACGTCGGAGGTGACCGGGTGGCCGACCCACACCGACGGAAAATCGAGGCGCTCGGGTTGCACCCGCAGCTCGCCGTCGACGCCCAACACCGCGCGATCACGGCAGCCGGCGAGCAAGAGCAAGGCAGAGAAGGCGAGCGCGCGCATCGGGACCGTTCGCGGCAGCAAACCCCGCGCCACGGTGAGGCTGGGCAAAGAAAGTACGGCAGAGCTATCAACCCGAGGCATGTGCCGGAACATCAAGACGCTGCTCCACTTTGAGCCGCCCGCCACGCCCGACGAACTTCACGCGTCAGCGGTGCAGTTCGTCCGCAAGCTGTCGGGCATGAACAAGCCATCGAAGGTCAACGAAGCGGCCTTCGAGCGCGCCATCAAGAAGGTGCAGGCGGCGACCGAAGAGCTGTTCGCGTCGCTCGAGGTGCACGGCCCGCCGCGCGACCGCGACGTGGAGAAGCAGAAGGCGAAGGAGCGGGGACAGAAGCGCGACGAGCAGCTGCGCAAGCGACTGTTGGGGGCGTCATGAAGGCCATCACCGCCAACCTGTTGGTCGAGTCCATCGAAGCGAGCCTGCCGTTCTGGGAAGGCCGGCTGGGCTTCACGCGCGTGACGGAGGTCCCGGAAGGCGGCGCGCTGGGCTTCGTGATTCTGGCGCGCGGGGAGACGCGGCTGATGCTGCAGAGCCTCGCGTCGGTGAAGGGCGACGTGCCGCCGATGGCGACGCAGCCGTCGAGGGCGACGCTGTACATCGACGTCGAAGACCTGGAGGCCATCAAGCGAGCGCTGGGTGACTGGCCGCGCGTGGTGCCCGACCGCACCACGTTCTACGGCGCGCGCGAGGTCATCGTGCAGTGCCCGGCGGGCAACTACGTGTTCTTCGCGCAGCACTGACGGTCAGCGGCGCACGGCGAGCGCCACGGTGACGAAGCTGGCGGCGACGAGACCCAGCCCCGTCGCCGGTGGCCACGTCGCGCTGAGGTCGGCGACGGTGGGCAGCGCGAGGAACGCGGTGGCGGTGAGCAACACCGCGCCCGCGAGCCACGCGGCCGCGCGGGTCAGCAGCACGCGCGGGCCCACGAAGGCGCGCGACTTGTCACGCTCGAGCCGGAGTTCGTCACGCCGCTTGAGCAGCGCCACGTGCTGGGCTTCGAGCGCGCGGAGGTGCGCCACGTCGGCGGGCGCGGCCGGTGGCGGCGTTGCTTCGGGGCCTCGGCGGTAGGCGTCCCAGAGCGCGGCGACTTCGGTGCGGAGGGTGGAGAGGCTGTCGGTTTCGTTCGGCATGGGGCTCCTTTCATGAGTGACGCGGTGTCGCTCTCCCCGAGACCCAGATGATCAACGGCACCACCGTCATCGCCGCCAGCCGCAGGGGATCATCGAAGCGCCCGCCGGGCGTGGCGAGCGCGAGGCCCAGCGTCCACAGCGCGGCCGCGAGCACCACGCCCGCACCGCGCGCGGCGCTGACGACGCCGCGGCTGATCAACGAGTCCGTCGCCGGCCGTCGCTCCAACATCGACACCTCGCGCTCGAGCCGCGGCAGCTCACGCTCCAACAACCGGCGCCGATGCGCTCTCGCCTCGAGGGGCGCTTCGCGTCGTTTCCGCGCCAGCTCGTCACGCCGCGCCAACCACTCGCGCAGCAGCCGCGCTTCCGCGCGCAGACTCACGCGCAGCACCTGTGTCCTGTCATCCGCACCGATTGCCATGACGCCCATCAACTGCAGTGCGCGTGCCGAACCAGCGAAGGGTTTGCACAACGCCCCAGACTCGTTAGAGGTGTGGTTCGCCCTTTGAAGTCCCAACTTCCCTAGAAGTATTCGATGCCATCATTAGATAAAACCTTAGGCTTGACGTGCGCGCTGTTGGCGTTCCCGGCGGCCGCCGAAGCGCTCACGCTCGAGCAGGCCATCGAGCGCGCGCGCGAGAAGGCGCCCGAAGTGCAGCTCGCCGCGCGCGTGGTGGACGAAGCGAAGGCCTCGCGTGTGGGCGCTGGCGTCTTCATGCCGACCAACCCGCGCCTCTTCGGCGACTACCGCCCGCTCGTCATCGAGCTGCCGGGGTCTCCGGTTGATCCACGGCACGGGTACAACCTCGGCATCAACGGCGACATCGAGATCAGCGGCGCCGGCTTTGCCCGCGTCGAAGAAGCCGAACGCCGCGTCGAGGTGGCCACCGCCGAGCTGGACTGGGAGCGCAAGCGCGCCGCCGCCCGCGCGTGGGTCGCCTACGTCGACGCGCTCCTGTCGAACCAGCGCGTGGAGCGCATTCAGGAAGCGCTGGCCGTGCAGAAGCGCGTCGCCGAGGCCGCGCAGGAGCGCGTGTCGGCGGGCGTGGCCGGCGAGCCCGAGGTGACGACCGTCGCCGTGGAGGTCGCCTCGGCCGAGCGCGACCTCGCCGAAGCGCAGCGCCAGCAACAGGCCGCGCGGCTCGAGCTCTCGAGCGTGCTCGACAGCGAGCCCGGCACCGAGTGGGAGCTGACCGACACCTCGCTCGACCCGAAGCCCGCGCCGCCGGAGCAGGAGCTGGTGGACCGCGCGCTCGAGGCCCGCCCGGAGCTGCGGCTGGTGAAGGCGCGCCTCGCGCTGCTGGAGACCATGGAGAGCCGCTTCGCGCGCGAGGGCTTCCCGAAGCTGGGGTTGAACCTCGGCCTCGACGTGGCGCCCGCATCGCCCGGCTTCCTCTACGCCGGCATCGCCATCGAGCTGCCCGTGCAACGCAACCAGGGCCCGCAGGCCATCGCGCGCGCGCAGCAGGAGACCGAGAAGGCCCGCTTGCAGGCGCAGCTCCGCCGCGTGGCCCGTGAGGTGGCGCTCGCGCGCCGAAGCTACGAAGCTCGTCGTCAGCAGGTCACGGTGTTGACGACCCAGGCGCTGCCCAGCGCGCGCCGCACCCAGGAGCTCATCGAGCAGGGCTGGCGCGCCGGCCGCTTCGACGTGTTCCGTCTCACCACCGCGACGCGCGACAGCTTGAGGCTGCAGCGCGAGTACATCGAGACGTTGTTGGCGACCTGGAGTGATTGGGTCGAGTTGCAGCGCGCTTCAGGAGGTCTTGCCCAATGACTGCGTCCGCCATGCCCCCACCCCTGCCCGCCCAGAAGAAGAAGACAGTCATCATCGGCGTGGGCGCGGTCGCCGCGGCCATCGTCATCGGCCTCGTCGTGAAGAACGCGACGGCCACCGAGCCCGTCGCAGCCCCCGTCGAGCACGCCACGCCGTGGCTCGAGAACGGCGTCATCCGCTACCCGGCGACGTTCGCCTCGCGCGAGAAGATCACCTTCGCGCCGGCCGAAGAGACGATGCTGACGCCCAACCTCTACGTCACCGGCGAGGTGACGTTCGACGCGCGCCTGGTGGCCGCGGTGGGAGCGCGCATCGAGGGCCGTCTGCGCGCCGTGCACAAGGTCGAAGGTGAAGACGTGCAGGCCGGCGACATCATCGCCGAGCTCGAGAGCGTCGAGCTGGGCAAGGCCCAGGCCGAGGTGCTCAAGGCGCGCGCGCGCGAGCAGGTCGCGAAGCTCGACGCCGAGCGTGAGCGCAAGCTGGCCGACGCGAAGATCTCCGCCGAGCGCGACGCGCAGTTCGCCCAGGCCAACCTCGAAGGGCAGACCGCCGAGCGCGTCGCCGCCGAGAAGGCCGTTGAAGCGCTGGGCGGCACCATGGGCAGCGAGGTCGGCGTGATGAAGCTCAAGAGCCCCATCGCCGGCCGCATCGTCGAGATGAAGGGCCGCCGCGGCCAGACGGTCTCGCCCACCGACACGGTGGCGTCGGTGGCCGACCTGAAGCGCGTGTGGGTGGAGCTGACGGTGTTTGAGCGCGACGTGCCCGGCGTGCGCGTGGGCGACACCGTGGAGATCCGCCTGCCCGCCGACAAGCAGCACTCGTACACCGGCACCGTGGCGCACATCTCGGAGGTCATCGACCGCGAGAAGCGCTCGGGCACCGTGCGCGTGGAGCTCGACAACGCCGAAGCGCGCCTGCGCTCGGGCCTGTCGGTCACCGCCATCATCCACACCTCCGGGCCGCGCGACACGCGGCTCACCATTCCCAAGTCGGCGGTGACGCGCATCGACGGCAAGCCGACGGTGTTCGTGTCTGCGGGCACCGACGCTGTCGAGCCGCGCAACTTGAAGCTGGGGCCTGAAGACACCGAAGACGTGGCGGTGCTCGAGGGCCTCAAGCCCGGTGAGCAGGTGGTGACGAGCGGCGTGCTGGCGCTCAAGGCCGAGGTCTTCCGCTGACATGTTGTCTCGTCTCGTAGCCCTGAGTGTGCAGTACCGCGTCGGCATCGCCGGCGGGTTGCTGGTGCTGCTGGTGGCCGGTGGTTTCGCCGCGGCGCGCCTGCCCATCGACGCCATGCCCGACGTCAGCACCGTGCAGGTCGCGGTGTTGACCGAAGCGCCGGGCCTCTCGCCCATCGAAGTCGAGCGCATGGT
Organism: uncultured Archangium sp.; assembly: GCA_964459885.1. Classification (GTDB taxonomy): domain Bacteria; phylum Myxococcota; class Myxococcia; order Myxococcales; family Myxococcaceae; genus Archangium_A. The sequence goes on along the minus strand of CAYWON010000131.1, from coordinate 1,621 downwards.
GACGGCGCCCATCGAGCTGGCCTTCAACGGCCTGCCGCGCCTCTCGGAGCTGCGCAGCGTCAGCCGACCCGGTTTGTCAGCGGTGACGGTCGTCTTCGACGACTCGATGGACGTGTGGTTCGCGCGTCAGCTCGTCAGCGAGCGCCTGCGTGAAGTGACCGCCGACCTGCCCGGCTTCGTGCCGCCGCCGCAGCTGGCGCCGGTGTCGACGGGCCTCGGTGAGATCTACATCTTCGTGGTGCGCAGCGAGACGGGCGACCACTCGGCGATGCAGCTGCGCACCATGCTCGACTGGGAAGTGGTCCCCAGGATCCGCGCGGTGCCGGGCGTCATCGAGGTCAACCCGATGGGCGGCGAGTTGAAGCAGTACCACGTGGTCACCAGCCCCGCGAAGATGAAGGCCTTCGGCGTCACGCTCTCGCAGCTGCAGACCGCGATGGAGCGCGCGTCGTCATCGGTCGGCGCCGGCTACGTCGAGCGCGAAGGTGAGAACATCCTCGTGCGCGGCAACGGCCGCCTCGTGAACGAAGAAGACATCTCGAACGTCATCGTGCGCGGCGGCGCTGACCCGGTGCTGGTCAAGCAGCTGGCCGAGGTGAAGGTCGGCTCGGCGCTGCGCTACGGCGTCACCACGCGCGACGCCGAAGGCGAGGTCGTGACCGGCACGGTGATGATGCTGCTGGGCGCCAACAGCCGCAGCGTGACGGCCGCCGTGAAGGACCGCGTGGCCGAGGTACAGAAGACGCTACCGCCGGGCGTGGTCATCGACACCATCTACGACCGCAGCGACTTCGTGAACGCCACGGTGTCGACGGTCATCAAGAACATCATCGAAGGCGCGCTGGTGGTGCTGCTGGTGCTGACGGTGTTCCTCGGCACGGTGCGCGGCGCCATCGCGGTGGTGCTCGGCATCCCCGCGTCGATGACCATCGCGCTGTTCGGCATGCACCTCTTCGGCGTGACGGGCGACCTCATGTCGCTGGGCGCCATCGACTTCGGCTTCCTCGTCGACGGCCCCATCGTCGTGCTCGAGGCCATCATCGCGGCGCTCGCGGGGCGTCAGTTCAAGAAGAAGTCGGAGGTGATGAACGGCTTCATCGAAGCGGGCGCCCCGGTCGCGCGCCCCGTCGCGATGTCCGTCGCCATCATCATGCTCGTCTACATCCCGCTGCTCGCGCTCCAGGGTGTCGAGGGCAAGATGTTCCGCCCCATGGCCACCACCATGGCCTGCGCGCTGTTCGGCGCGCTCGTGTACTCGGTCGTGTTCTTCCCCGGCGTCCTGGCGCTCTTGATGCCGCCGCCCAAGAACGAAGGCCCCAAGTGGCTGGGCACGCTGCGCCACAAGTACGAAGCGATGTTGCCGGCCTTCATCGAGAAGCGCTGGCCGCTGCTGGCGGGCATGGTGGTGGCGCTGGTGGTCTCGATGTACCTGCTGGGTCAGCGCGGCGCCGACTTCGTGCCGCGTATCCAGGAAGGCGACATCGTCGTCACCATTCGCCGCACGCCGAGCATCGGGTTGACCGAAGCGCGGCGCCTCGACCTCGAGGCCGAGAAGGTCTTGAAGACGTTCCCGGAGGTCATCACCATGCTGGCCTTCACCGGCCGCGCAGAGCTGGCGTTC
>CAYWON010000130.1:0-19828 GCA_964459885.1 uncultured Archangium sp. | reverse complement strand
TCGACCTCTACGAGATTGGAACGAAGCAGCAGCGGTTCTTCGACGACTACCTCGAGCTTCAGCCACCGACGTTGTGCGACGAGGACGACGCTGGAGTGCCGGACTGGCCGTACCTGTGGCGACACGGCGTCACTGGTTTGGACGATGGACATATTGGGCAGCGGGGCGGCGGGACGCGGTCGACACTGGACGTGTCGTCAGCGGGTCTCGTCGCTCTCGTGGCCGGCCTCCGGTTGTGGACCTACACGGCGGACGGCGGGGTTCCCCTACACGCTGACCGCGACGCCGCGAGTGAGATGGTGGCCTTCGCCTCCGACTCGCTCATGTGGACCGGTTCTTTCGGGCCGCGCCTGCTGAACGTTTCGCTGCCCCACGATCGCTGGTTCGGCTGGCCGTACGTCTTCGACTGGCGCGATGCGCACCCGTCGCAAGGCGGCTTCGATCAATGGTTTCGGTCGTCCGACGCAGTGCTTCGCGACGGCACGCTGATCTGGACCACGGGCGTCGGCAAGACACGCGCGGTGTCGACCTCAGGTCAGGTGCTCTGGGAGGCGCCGGCCAAGGAGGGCCCCATTCTCGTCACAGCAGACGATGTCCCCATCGTCACCACCGACGATGGCGACTTGCACGCCTTCGCGGCAGACGGTGGCGTCCGCTGGGAGGACGTGTTGCCTCCAGGTGCGCAGCGGACATCGCCCAGCGTGCGAATCGATGAGGGGCGCTATCCATCCTCAATCGTTCCGATGCGCTACCGGCTCGACATCGGGTGGGTCTTCACAACCCGCCGCGCAGATGATGGCTCGTTGTTCGCGAGCATCGACACTCGTGACGCGGGAGAAGTGATGCGAAACCCAGAGGTCATCAGCGCCGACCGTGATGGGTGGCTCTTCATGAACGAAGAGTTCAGCTACGAGGAGCTGGCGCTCTCTGCATGGACGCCCGCGCTGCAACTCTCGTGGCGTGTCCCATCAGAGCGCCTCGTCTTCGCGCCCGTCCTCAGCGAGAGCGGCGAGCGGCTCGTCACCATCGACAACGCGTGCCGGGTGAACCTCTACGACCGCCGCACCGGCGAGAAGCTCGCGTCACACAAGCTGCTGGCGCGCCCCGGTTACGCGCTGCCGCGGTTGGTGAACGGCGTCCTCTACGTCGTGGGCAGCTACACGCCGAAGGAATCCGTCTTCCAACGCCACATGCAGGGGCGCGTGCGGCCCGACGGGAGCGTCATCGACGTCGCCGCCGACTACGGCTGCTACGACCCGATCCTGGTCGACACCAGCTGGTGTCCGCCCGTCTGGCGCAGCGAATCGCTGAAGCTGCGCTCGGTCTTCGTGCTCTACGCGTTCCAGGTCGAGTAGCGCGCGGCCCTGGGTCACGGTCGCCACACCCCTCGCCGGAGGCCGCCACCGACTCCGAGCGCAGTTTCAACTCTGAAACCCGGTGGGTGATCACCACCTCACTTGCGGAGGTCGGATTCACCCTCTTCGCCACATGGCACACCGCGTGCTCCGCGGCGGGGCCATGCCGATAGTGCTCTCAATCCAGCAGCTGCCCGACGGTCGCTGGTACTCGCGGTCGGTGTCGACCGGCGCGGTCACCGGTGATGACGCGCGTGCCGTGGTGGCCCGACTCGCGCCCGGTGGCGACCTCGCGGGCATGCCGATGTTGAACATCATGGAGAAGGGCGTCGACGCCAACGCCGACGCTCGGAAGATCTTCGCGACGATGAACAAGGGCTCGCAGACGAAGATGGCAGTGGTGACCGCGAGCGCGCCGTTGCGCGTGACGATGTCCTTCGTGCTGCGCGCGTCAGGGCAGGCAGCGCACACGAAGTTCTTCGGCAGCGAGGTCGAGGCGCTGCTCTGGCTCTCGGCCGACGAGTGAGGACCGCGCCATGACCATCGAAGCTTCAGTGTCGCAGTTGCCGTCGGGGCGTGAGTACGTGCGCATGGTGTCGTCGGGCCACGTGACGGGCGACGAAGCGCGGGCCCTCGCGGCGCGGCTGCTGAGCGGCGGAGACCTCGCGGGTCGGCCGATGCTGTCGATCATGGACGGCAAGGTCGACCTCTCGTCCGAAGCGCGCAAGGCGTACGGCTCGCTCAACGGCGCCGCAGGCGACACGCCCCAGTCGGTCGCGGTGGTGACCAGCAGCGCGCCACTGCGCGTGTTGATGTCCTTCGTCTTGCGCATCTCCGGCGCGGCGCAGCACACCAGGCTCTTCGGCGACGAAGCCGCCGCGCTCGCGTGGCTGCAGACCGTCTAGGTCCCGTCGAGCGCGTCGAGGTAGTCGGCCATCGTCTTCTTCGCTGACGCCAGCAGCGCCTCCGCGCGCGGCAGCGTCATGTCGAACTCCGACGCGCTGTAGCCCTTCGCCGGCAGCCGACAGAGCGGCACCTCCGACGCGTCGCTCAGCATGAGGTCGGTGCCGAGCAACATCGTGTCCACCATCGCTTCGATGCGCTCGGCGAGCCTCGAGTGTGAGAGCCGCGCCGTCGACCAGCTCTCCACCGGCGGCGGCGCGCCTTCGACGTCCAGCGACGTGTCGATGCTCAGCCCCAGCGGCAGTGTGGGGACTTCGGGCGCGGGGCCCATCAGTGACGAGAGCAGGCCCTGCGTGCTGGGCAGAATGAAGCGCAGCGGCAGGTTGGCCATCAGGCCGCCGTCGACCATCACGTGCCCCGCGAGCGACTCACCGAGGTACGGGCCCCACTCTTCGCGCCAGCGCACCTCCGCGAAGAAGAGCGGGATGCTCATCGACATGCGCACCGCGGCGAAGAGCGGACAATCGGGCGCGGTCACGTGGTTCAGCGCGCGCAGCCGCCGCGACGTGGTGTCGGTGGCGATGATGGTGAGGTGTCGGCCGGTGCGCGCGTGCAGCTGGCCCAGCGTGACGCGCGCCGAGCCTCGCTGCTTGTGCTCCAGCTTCCGCATGAACCAGTCGACGAAGCCTTCACCCGACGACACGCCGCCGGTCTCGACGAAGCGCGCGACCGACGACCATGACAGCAGCCGCTGGCCGAGATCGCCCGGCAGGTGCAGCACCGCCGAGTGGAAGTCCGAGATGACCGGCTCGACGTCGGGCGACGCTGGCACCAACGGCTCGGTGATGTACTCCGCGAACTCCAGCTTTCCGTCGGGGCCGGGCGTGCGGCTCAGCTCGAGCAGCTCCTCGCCCGTGTAGCCGACCGCCACCAGCGACGCGGCGATGGCGCCGGCCGACGTGCCGACGATGCGGCCGATGGTGTGGCCGCGCGACATGAGCTCCGCCAGCGCGGCGTTCAGCGCGATGCCTTTGCAGCCACCACCTTGCAGCGCGAGATCGACGTGCAGCGTTCGGGGCATGATCACCTTGTTACAGCAGGCCGCGCGCCTTGACGTCGAGGTACGCAGAGACGCCGGCGCTGGCGAACGAAGTCGGCGGCTCGCGTACCACGTGGGCCCCACCCGCACGCAGCCGCAGCACCGTCGCGTCGCTGTCGTGCTCGAGGCGGCCCGCGACGACGCGCTGGTACGCCTCGTCCACAGTGGCCGGCGCGGCGGTGGCGGCGCGGTGCACGTCGGCGTCTCGCAGCGACACGACGAGCGGCAGGTGTCGCGGCACCAGCTTGCGCGTGCGCACCGTCAGCGCGCGCGTCGCTTCGGGGTCGAGCAGGTCGGTCATCACCACCACCAGGCTCCGACGGGCGCCGCGCGCGAAGGCCGTGTCCAACGCCGCGCCGTAGTCGCTCTCGTCGAGCGTCGCTTCAACCCGGTAGAGCGCCTGCGCGATGGCGCGCAGCTGGGCGGCGCCTTTTCTCGGTGGGAGCCACGCCTTCACGTCGCGACCGAACGCCAGCACGCCGACGAGATCGCCTTGATCGATCGCCACCCGCGCCAGTCGCAACGTCGCGTCGACGGCGTGATCGAGCTTGCGACGGCCTTCGAGCTCGCCCGCCATGTGGCGACCACAGTCGAGCAGCACCACCACGTGCTGGTTCCGCTCAGGCCGGTAGATGCGCACCAGCGGCTTGCCGCGCCGCGCGGTGGCCTTCCAGTCGATGCTGCGGCGATCGTCGCCCACGCGGTAGTCGCGCAGCGACTCGAACTCGCGGCCCTCGGCGCGCACGCGCTGCACCTTCATCGCTTGTTGTTCCGCCCGCGCCAGCGTGACTGCGTCGTGCGAGAGCGCGGTGAGATCGGGGAAGACCTTCACGGCGTCGACGAGGGGCAACGTCCACTGTCGCGCGCACAATCGCCACGGCCCTTCGGCGCGCACCGTCACCGGCCCCAGTTGGAGATCGCCGCGCGTCGAAGGCGTCAGGCGGTAGGTCATCGTCGCGAAGCCGTCGACGTCGAAGCGCTGCCGGTGCCCGTCGAGCTGCGGCCCGGGCGTCACGAAGTCGCGCAATTCGCCGCGAACCTGTTTCCCTGAGGTGAGCTCCAGCGTGACCGTGTTGGCGCGGCCCGACGAGAGCACCGGGTCGACGACGCGGCGAACCTGCAGGGCCGCCGCGCGTGGTGCGCGGAGAAAGTCGACGAGCACCGCGGCCAGCAGCGTCGCGTCGAGGAGCCACAGCGCCGTGGCGAACGAAGGTTCCACCAGGGCCAGCGCCGCCGGCACCAGGCTCACGGCCGCCAGCCACAGCGCGCGCGGCAGCGGGATCACCGGGTCACCGCGGGACCTGCACCTGCTCGAGCAGCTGCGCGATCACGTCGTCCGTCGACACGCCTTCCACCTCGGCTTCGGCGCGCAGCTTGAGCCGGTGGTTCAACACCGACGGCGTCACCGCCTTCACTTCGTCGGGCGTCACGAAGTCGCGCTGCAGCAGCGCCGCGCGCGCCTTCGCCGCCGCCAGCAACGCCTGTCCAGCGCGGGGCGACGCGCCCAGCTCGAGCCGGCGCTCGTCGCGCGTCGCGCGCACCAGCTTGAGCACGTACTCGATGATGCTGGTGTCACACTTCACCGTGGCGGCGGTGCGCTGCAGCGCCTGCAGCTCTTCCAACGACACCACGCGCGACACTTCGGGCCGTACCCCGCCGCGCTCGTGCGTGGCGCTCAGGAGCCGCCGCTCCGCCGCTTCATCGGGGTAGCCCACGCGCACGCGCATCAAGAAGCGATCGAGCTGCGCTTCAGGCAGCGGGTACGTGCCTTCCAGCTCGAGCGGGTTCTGCGTGGCCACCACGAAGAAGTGCGGCGCCAGCGCGTGCGTCACGCCGTCGATGGTGACCTGTCGCTCTTCCATCGCCTCGAGCAGCGCGGCCTGCGTCTTGGGCGGCGTGCGGTTGATCTCGTCGGCGACCAGCACCTCGGTGAAGACGGGGCCCTTCACCAGCTGAAACGTCGCGTCGCCCGGCTTGAGCACGCTGGTGCCCACGACGTCGGTGGGCATGAGGTCAGGCGTGAACTGAATGCGCGCGAAGGTGAGGCCCAAAGCGCTGGCCACGGTGCGCGCCGTCAACGTCTTGGCGACGCCCGGCACGCCTTCCAGCAAGACGTGGCCGCGCGCGAGGAACGTGGTGACGAGATCTTCCAGCACCCGTGTCTGGCCCAGCACCACGTCGCTCAGCGCCGCGTTGAGCCGCTCGAGAGGCGTCGTCATTTCCCCAGGTCCTTGAGGCCGAAGATGGTGCCGACCACCGACGTGATGCCGGCCAACAACGCGAGGATGAGGCCGAACGCCGGCTTCGAGACCCACACCTCGTAGTTGCCGATGGGGCTGCGCGCCAACGTGGGGTCCCACGACATCGCCATGTAGATGAGGCACCACGCGCCCGACACGCCGACGCAACCCAGCTGGGCGATCCACGGCAGCAGCGGGTTGATGTCGGGCATCGCCTTGCGCGTGCGCACGATGATGCCCGCGAGCGCCAGCCCAGCCAGCACCGTCACCAGGATGCCCGACGAGAACACGCCGAGCACGTCGCCTTCGGCCACCGTCTCTTTCCACGGGAGGAACGTCGCCAGCAGCAGCAGCGAGGTGCCGCCCAGCGCCAGCTTGTCGGCCAGCGAGAGCGCCACGAGGTACTGCTTCGTCTGCACCATCGCGTCGTTGGCATCGAGCGTCTTGTCGACGACGAACTTCGCGGGCTCCTTGCCGCCGTATTCCTTCCAGTCTTCTTCCGACAATTGGTCGCGCCAGTCGGCCTTCTTCGGAGGCGGCGGCGCGTCGTCATCGTCGGCGGCCTTGCGCGGGGCAGGGCGCGCGGCGGGCTTCTTCTTCACCGGCGCCGCGCCGGGCCTCGTGGGCGGCCGCTTCACGCCGGGGCGGGCGCCTGACTTCGGGGCTGCGCGGCGGGGCGGAGGCGCGGGCGGCGCGTCTTCAGAAGGGGCCGACACGTCGTAGAGCGAGGCGTCGAGGACGTTGTCGCATTCGGGGCACACCGCGGCGTTGTCATCGACCTCGGCGTTGCAGGCTGGGCACATCATGGGCGCGCGAAAGTGTAGTGGCTCGCGCCCGGTTTGCACTCGACAAGCTGGTGACGGGTTCCTAAGGCCACCCGCCATGCGCCTGTTCGTCGTCTCGCTTCTCGTCCTGTTGACCGGCTGTGCCTCGAAGTCGGGCGCCACGCGCAGCAAACAACCCAGCACCGCTGAGCAGCTGACGCGCTTCGCCGAGCTGGAAGATCGCCGTTCGCTGGGCGACGGCGCGCTCATGCAGGCCGCCATCACCGGCAGCGACATCGTGGTGCGCAAGCGCGCGCTGCTGGCGCTCGGCCGCATTCAAGACCCGCATACCGCTGGCGCCATGATGGAAGGCCTGTCTGACCCCGACGCGACGGTGCGCGCTGAAGCCGCGTTCGCCGTCGGGTTGCTCGGCCTCTCGTGGTCGCCGCTGAGCGACGAGATGAAGGCCCGCCTCGCCACCGCGCTGCTCGAGAAGGAAGGCGCTGAGACCGACACCAACACCCGCGTGGCGATGCTGGAGGCGATGGGCCGCGTGGCCACGCCCGCACTCGTCGAGCGGCTGGTGGATCGCCTCGGCGGCGCGCCGGAAGTGCAGGCCCGCGCGGCCCTCTCGCTGGGCGTCGCGGCGAAGGCGAAGGTCGCGCTGCCGACGCGTGCGTACTCGGCCCTCGCCGACGTCTTGAAGGCGCAGAACACGCCCGCCGCGCGCTACGGCGCCGCGTACGCGCTGATGCAGTCGAAGAACGAGGCCGCGCGCACGCACCTCGTCGCCTGCGTGACCGACGACTTCTCTGAGGTGCGCGCGCTCTGCGCCAAGGGCCTCGCCGACATCGGCACCGACTCGGACGCCGTGGTGCTGCGCAAGGCCATCGACGACTCTGACTACCGCGTCGCCGTGGAAGCCACCCGCTCGCTCGCGCGTTTCACCGGCCGCTGCAAGTCGACGTCGTGCGTGGCGGTCGGCGCGCTCACCGATCTCAACCTCCGCGTCGAACGCCTGCTGCGTGGCGACACCGCCGGCGGTGGTCAGCCGCTGCTCGCGCTCTCGCAGGCCGAGCTCTCGGTGCACGCCCGGCCGCTGCTGACGTCGCTGCGCAGCCAGCTCGGCGCCGCGAAGAGCAACGCCGACGCAAAGGTGAAGAAAGACGCCGCCAACCTCGACTGCCGCCTCGCCGCGGCGCTCGATCGCTTGAGCGGCACCATGAAGGAAGTCCTCGAGTGCGGCTGGGGCGAGGTCGAAGAAGCGCGCCGGCTGCAGCTGGGCCTGCAGGCGCTCAACGAATCGAAGGCGCTCCCGGCCGACGCGAACAAGACGCTCAACGCGGTGGGCTCGTACGTCTTGCACCCCGACGCGCGCGTGAAGCTGGCGACGGTCGAGCTGCTCGGCGCGCTCGCCAGCAACGCCTCGATGGAAAAGCTGCGCCCGCAGCTGCTCTCGAGCGATCTCGTGGTGGCCACGGCCGCGGCGTCGTCGCTGGCGCGGCTCGGTGACAAGACGCAGGTCACGCTGATTCGCCAGCTCGGCCAGAAGGTCGCGGCCCAGGCCGACCTCGCGCCCGCCATCGCGGAGGCGCTCGCGACGCTCGACGGCAAGGAAGCCATCGGCGATCTCGAAGCCTGGCTCAAGTCGCCGCACGCCGCCGTGCGCCGCGCCGCCGCTGACGCGCTCAGCACGCTGCAGGGCACGACCGTCACCGCCGAGCGCGTCGAAGCGCCCGCGACCACCACGAAGTTCCAGCCGGCACCGAAGGGCGCGCGGTTGACGGTGACGACGGAGAAGGGCGTCTTCGAGATCGCGCTCTACGCCGATGAATCGCCGCGCACGGCCGCCAGCGTCTTCGCGCTCGCGCGCAAGGGCTTCTACAAGAACCTCACGTTCCACCGCGTGGTGCCCGATTTCGTGGTGCAGGGCGGCGACCCGCGCGGCGATGGCAACGGCGGCCCCGGGTACACCGTGCGCTGCGAGGTCAACCACAAGCCCTACGCGCGCAACGTGGTGGGCATGGCGCTCTCGGGCAAAGACACCGGCGGCTCGCAGTTCTTCGTCACCACCGCCGCGCAGCCGCACCTCGACGGCCGCTACACGACGCTGGGCGAGGTGGTGAGCGGCCAGCAGGTCGTCGACGCGCTCCTCGAAGGTGACAAGATCCTCGAAGTCCGCGCGACACCGGAACCCCGGGGCTGATATCCACGACCCCGTGGCCGCTCAGCTTCGGAGGTCGTCCTTGATTCAGCGCATCTTTCTGCTCGCTCTGAGCCTCGTCGCGTCAGCGGCGTGGGCGCAGCTGCCGCCCATCAACACCACGAGCCAGCCGTACGTGCCGTTGACCGGCGCGCAGACCGCGGCGCCCACGGCGCGCGGCACGCTCTTCGGCGCGACCGATGAGGGCTACATCCCCATCACGCTGCCGTTCTCGTTCCCGTACCTCGGCCAGAGCTACACGACGGTCTACGCCGACACGAACGGCTTCGTGTCGCTCGGCGCGCCGTGCACCACGTCGTGCCTCTCGCCGACCTCGTTCCCGACCGCCGCCGCGCCCAACGCGATCATCGCCGGCATGTGGGAAGACAACGACATGGACTCGTCGTCGGTCATCCGCTGGGTGTCGAGCCCCAGCGAGGTCACCATCGAGTTCTCGGGCATGCCCTTCTGGGACGACTTCTCGTCGCGCGCGACGTTCCAGATCAAGCTGTCCGCGTCGGGCCTCTTCACCGTGCACCACGGCGCGATGACGGGCTCGTCCATCGGCGGTTCCGTGGGCTTCGAGAACGCCGCGGGCACCGTCGGCGCGAACCTCATCGCCGGTTGCACCAGCTCGTGCACCATCAGCAACTGGGTGCCCAACCGCCTGTTCCAGGTCGGCGAGCCCGACAGCGTGGACATCGGCGTGGCCAGCGTCACCGTGCAGGACTTCGTGCGCCTGCCTGACGACAACCTGACCTTCACCGTCAACGGCACGTTCCGGAACTACGGCCGCACCAGCACCGACGGCGGCTTCGAGTGGGCGGCGTACCTCTCGCGCGATCGCAGCCTCGACACCACCGCGACCGACGGCGGCGCCGACATCCTCGTGGCGACCGGCAGCGCGCCGGAGATCCCCGCGGTCCTCAACGGCGTCACCGCCGACGGCGGCCAGGCCATCGTCACCATCACCGGCCCGGCGGCCACCATCACGCCGCCTGCCACCGGCGAGTACTACGTGCTGCTGCACGCCGACTCGACCGACGTGGTGCTCGAGGCGTCCGAAGGCAACAACGTGGGCAGCACAGCGACGGCCTTCGTGCAGGGCGTCGACCTCGTCGCGGGCAGCGTCAGCGGCCCCACCACGTCGACCGGCGGCGCCGACGCCGGCGTGACCTTCTCGTTCCAGAACCGCGGCACGTCCGCACCTGACGCCGGCGTGCCGTTCCGCGTGCTGTTGAGCGCCGACAACGTGCTCGACGCCACCGACTCGCCCATCGCTTCGGGTGTGCGCGCGGTGACGGGTGGCCAGACCATCACCGACACGCTCTCCTTCGCGATGCCCGCCAACGTGCTGCAGGGCGAGTTCTTCTACATCTTGCAGGTCAACCCGCCCGAGTTGGGCTTCCCCAACGGCGTCATCGACGAGGCGACGGCCGCGAACAACTGGGTCGCGTCGAGCGGCAAGGTGAACATCAGCCGCTCCGACCTGGTGGTGGAGTCGGTCGAGTTCCTCGACCCGGTGACCAACCTGCCCACCACCACGGCGCGTTTCGGCGAGCCGGTGCGCCTGAAGGTCCGGTATCGCAACGCGGGCCTGGCGCCGGCGCACAACTTCCGCGTCGGCCTCATCCTCTCGACCGATTCGTCGCTGTCGCTGCTGTCTGACGTCACGGTGGGCTACGTGACCATCACGACGCTCGCGCCGAGCACCACCGCGTCGGAAGCGATCATCGACGCCACGCTGCCGCTCGTCGATCGCAGCAACACCCCGTACCCCACGGGGAACACCTATTACGTGTTCGGCCAGGCCGACGTGACCTCGTTCGTCTACGAGAGCAACGAGCAGAACAACTCGCAGGTCGTCGGCCCGCTGCGCATCACGGCACCGGGTGCCGACCTGGCCGTCAGCGCCATCAGCGCGCCGACCACCGCCGGTGTGGGTGAAGTGCTGCCCATCACGCGCGGGCTGCGCAACCTCGGCAACCGTGACGCTCCGGCCGTGGTGTACCGCTACTACGCGTCGGCCAACGACATCATCACCACCGATGACCTGCCGCTGCAGATCGTCGACGCTGCGGGCGATCGGCTCGAGGGCATGGTGACGCTGACCGCCGGCGCGGGTGACACCGTCACCGAGCTCGTGCGCCTGCCCGGCGTGATGCAGGCCGGCACCTATTACATCGGCGCCATCATCGACCCTGACCGCGTGGTGGCCGACGACCTCGAGCCCGCCAACAACGCGCTCGCGTCGCGCCCGGTCACCGTCGCGCCGTCGTCGCTGCGCATCATCAACACCGCGCTGCCTGACGCCGTCATCGGCCGCCCGTATTCCTACCGCTTGTCGGCTGCGGGCGAGCAGGGCGCTTCGAACTGGACCATCGACCAGACGCTCGGCACCGCGCCGCAGTGGCTCAGCCTCGGCGCGAGCGACGGCGTGCTCAGCGGCACGCCCACCGGCGCGACCGGTGCCCAGGTGGTCGGCCTCACCGTGGTCGTCGAGAACGCCGGCCGTCGCGCGGCGACGCGCCTCGCGCTGCGCGTGCTGCCCACCACCGGTGGCCTTGAGATCCTCACGGCGTCGCTGCCTGCCGTCGTGAACAGCACCAGCACGCAGTACGACTTCCAGCTGGGCGCCGCGGGTGGCGTTCCCCCGTACGCGTGGCGTGTGGCGCAGGGCACGTTGCCCACGGGCATCACCCTCACCAGCGCGGGCGCGATGGTCGGCGCGCCGCGCAACACGCCCAACGGCAGCCTCCCCATCACCATCGCGGTGAGCGACGCGGTCGGCACCACCACCAGCAAGGCGTTCACGGTGCGGTTGATCCCCGCCGGGGCCATCACCTTCCGCACCATCTCGCTGCCCGACGCGCTCGTCGGTCAGGAGTACCTGCAGGACATCGCGGTCGCCAACCAGGACGGCTCGATGCTGGCCAAGCCGCTGGTCTGGCGCGTGACTGGCGCGGTGCCGTCGGGCCTCGCGGTGACGCCGCAGGCCGAGCTGATCACCGTCGCAGGTCGCGCCACCCAGGCCGGCACGTTCACCTTCACCGTCACCGTCGAAGACAACAACGGCCGCAGCGACTCGCTCGACTACACGATCACCGTGCACCCGCCGCGCTACCGCGTGGTGATGGTCGAGGCGCCCGAGGTGTTGCGCCCGGCCGAGGCCGTCAACATCGCCCTGTCGGTCACGCCGGCGGGTGACGTGCGCTACCGCCTCGTCAACGGCTCGTTGCCGCCCGGCCTCAGCGTTGAAGCCGCCGGCGCCATCACCGGCACCGTCGCCGAAGAGGGCTCGGAAGGCGTGTGGTCGTTCGTGATCGAAGCGAAGGACGCGGCCGGCATCAGCGGCGTGACGCCCTTCACGCTGCAGGTCGAGCGCGTGCCCCGCGTGGCGGGCTGCGCGTCGACGCCGGTCGATGCCTCGGTGTGGTTCGCCGCGCTCGGCCTGCTGCTGCTGGCGCGTCGCCGCGCGGCGCGCTGACGCACGAGGGGGTGGCCGCCGCTCGCCTGCAGGTCAGGCGGGCGGGGCCTGCTTCTCGCGGTCTTGTTGTTCGAGGCCTTCGATCTCCTGGCGAATGCGCACCCACTCGCTGGGGGGAATCGACAGGAACACCTCGACGGCCTTCGGGTCGAACTGCGTGCCCGCGAGGCGGCCGATCTCGGTGATGGCCACCTCGAGCGGCGACCCCTTGCGGTACGGGCGATCGCTGCAGATGGCGTCCATGGTGTCGGCGATGCAGAACAGCCGCGCGCCGATGACGATCTGCTCGCCCTTGAGGCCGCGCGGGTAGCCCAGGCCGTTCCACTTCTCCTGGTGCTGGTAGACGATCTCCGCCGCCGGGCGCAGGTACGAGATGTTCTGGAGCATGCGGAAGCCCAGCTCCGGGTGCTTCTTCATCTCGACCCATTCGTCGGGGGTCAGCGGGCCCGGCTTGAGCAAGATCGCGTCGCGCACGCCGATCTTCCCGATGTCGTGCAGCAGCGCGCCTTGTTCGATGTGCACCAGCTCGTCGCCGCTGATGCCCAGCTGCTCGGCGATGCGGCGGGTGAAGCGCGCCACGCGCCACGAGTGCCACTGCGTCTCGGTGTCGCGGTAGTCGAGCGCGCGAATCATGCCTTCCAGCAGGCCGCTGGTGCGCTCAGTGACCTGCTGCTCGAGCGTGGCGTTCAGCTTCACCAGCGCCGCGTTGCGGTCTTCCACTTCGCGCTGCAGCCGCTGGTTGTCCCGCACCAGCCGCAGGTAGTCGACGGCCTGCGTGATGAGCGCGCGCAGCTCGGCCAGCGACCACGGCTTGGCCAGCAGGCGGAACACCTCGCCCTCGTTGACGGCCTGCATCGCCACCTTGAAGTCGTTGGCCGCCGTCACCAGCAGGCGCACCGCGTCGGGCTCGTTCTGGCGCAGCGCGCGCAGCAGCTCGACGCCCGACATTCCAGGCATCATGAAATCGGTGATGACGACGTCGAAGCCGCGGTAGGTCGCCGCTTCGCGCGGGTCGCTGAAGACAACCGCCGTGTGTCCGAGCGTCGTGACGATCTTCGCCAACGCCTCGGTGATCGTCGGGTCGTCGTCGACGATCAGGAACCGTTCACCCATGGGCGCGAAACCATAAAGAAGATCGACGCCCGGGGCACAGGTGCGATGCGCGCCTACACGCGGTTTCCGACGGAGCGGTCAGGAAAACTTCTTTCCGCACTGATCTGCTCGCGTACCATTCGCGACATCTATGGCGAGAGGGAGTGCCCCTGCTGGCGCGCGCGCTGAGAAGACGAAGAGCCCTGAAGAGAGCGGCGGCCCTGTCCCCGTGATCGTGATGGGCCTCGGCTTCATCGGTCAGGAGATCGCGAAGGCTGCGCTGCAATCGGAAGAGCTGGAGCTGATCGGCGCGGTGGACAAGTCGCCGTCGCTGGCCGGCAAGAAGCTGAGCGACGTGTTGGGCGTGCCCACCACCGTGAAGATCAGCGCGGGCATCGCGCAGGCGGTCGGCCGACGGCGCGGCGTGGTGCTGCTGCACGCCACCGGCAGCAAGCTGCCGCATGTGACCGATCAGGTGCTCGAGGCGCTCTCGCACGGCATGCACGTGGTGAGCACCTGCGAGGAACTCTCGTTCCCCTGGTTCAACCACGGCCCGCTCGCCGACAAGATCGATCGCGCCGCGCAGCGCGCCGGCACCACGGTGCTGGGCACGGGCGTGAACCCCGGGTTTGTGATGGACCGGTTGGCCGCCACGCTGGGCCAGGTCTGCGGCGTCGTGCGCCACGCGAAGGTGACGCGCGTGGTCGACGCCCGCGAGCGCCGCGAAGCGCTGCAGCGCAAGGTCGGCGCCGGCCTCACGGAAGACGAGTTCTTCAACCTCGTCGACAAAGACGCGCTCGGCCACGTGGGCCTCGTCGAGTCGGCGGCGCTCTGCGCGCTGGGCCTCGGGCTCGACTGCGACGACTACGAAGAAGAGCTGACGCCGGTCTTCGCTGAAGAAGACATCACCGGCGGCGCCTTCACTGTGAAGAAGGGCCGGGTGGCGGGCATGCACCAGGTCGCGGTCGGCCTGTCTGAAGAGCAGGAGCGCGTGCGCCTCGAGCTCACCATCGCCGTCGGCGCCGACGAGCCCGGTGACATCATCGAGCTCGACGCCGACCCGCCCATCAAGCTCATCATTCCCGGCGGCGTGTCAGGCGACAGAGCCACCGCCAACCTCGTCGTCAACGCCGCGCCGCGGGTCACCGCCGCCCAGCCCGGCCTCCTCACCGTGTTGGAGTTGCCCGCAGCCCGCTGACGTCCCGCCGTACGCAAGGAGTCTCTGTTCCGATGCTCGACCGCAACGCCGTCGGCCGCACGACGCCTCCCATGTTGAACGAAGTCGAGAAGGGCGCCATCCGGCGCTTCGCCGAGAGCCTGGGCGACTACAACCCGGCGTACTTCGATCTCGAGTACGCGCGCGCGTCGGGCTTCCCCGGCATCGTGGTGCCGCCGTCGTTCCCGCTGTCCTTCACCGCGGGCGTCGATCTCCGTGAGCTGCTCGGCGTGCCCGCCCGCCACCTGCTGCTGGCCGAGTGGTCCGTCGACTACGAGCGCCCGGTCATCGCCGGCGATCGCCTGCTGCTGACGACCCGCGTCGCCGAGGTCGGTGAGCGCCCCAGCCCCGCTGGCCGCGTGGAGGTCGCCGTCGTCGAAGACGAAGGCCGCGACGAAAACGGTCAGCTCGTCCTCAAGGTGCGCCGCACCTACGTCGTCCGCAACACCCGGGAGGTCTGATGCCGCCGCGCAAGCTGTACTTCGAGAACATCCGCATCGGCGACGAGCTGCCCGCGATGGCCAAGGCGCCGCTCGATCGCGTGCAGCTGGCCCGGTACGCGGGCGCCACCGGCGACTTCAACCCCGTGCACGTCGACGAGGTCGCCGCCAAGACCGCGGGCATGCCGTCAGTCGTCGCGCCCAACACCATCGGCATGGGCTTCTTGAGCCAGCTGGTCGGTGACTGGGCGCGCGGCGCGCAGGTCAAGCGGCTGTCGTGCCGCTTCTCGCGCATGCTGTGGCCGGGCGACACGCTCGTCTGCAAAGGCCGCGTCGCCGATCGCCACGGGCAAGACGGCCGCTACTTCCTCGAGCTCGACGTCTGGGCCGAGAACCAGAAGGGCGAGCTCGCCATTCGCGGCAACGTCACGCTCAAGGTCTTCTTCTCGATCGAAGACGAGAACCGCTTCCGCATGGGGCAGCCGCCGCTGATCGTCAACGTGCCGCGCGAGTCGATCCGCGTCGCGCAGCAGCAGGCCGCGATGGCGAAACCTGCCGCCAAGGCCGCCGCCGCGCCGGCGAAGAAGGCACCTGCCGCCAAGGCCGCCAAGCCCACCAAGGCGAAGCCGCCCAAGCCCGCCGCCAAGCCCAAGAAGCCGGCCCCTGCGAAGAAGCCCGCGAAGCCGGCCAAGAAGAAGAAGCGGTAGTCGGTTGGACTTCAACGCAATGCGTTGATGGGGATTGACTTCAGAATCAGCAGCGAGTGAAGGTTCGACGCGTTACGTCAAGACCACGTAACGCGACGTCTCTCACCGTCTTTTCAGGAGCTGCTGCATGTCTGTTGGCATCAACCGGTACAAAGCTGATCTGCGCGAACTCTTCTTCGTTCTGTTCGAGCAATACGACTTCAACGCGCTGGCCAAGGGCGAGACCTTCGCCGGCTGGGACGAAGAGACCGCGAAGTCGATCATCAAGGAGACGTACCGGTTCTCGACCGAGGTGCTGGGGCCGCTGAACTCGTCGGGCGATCGCGAAGGCTGCAAGGTCGTCGACGGCCGCGTCATCACGCCCAAGGGCTTCAAGGACGCGTGGAAGAAGCTGTTCGAAGCGGGCCTCAAGCAGATCTCCGTGCCGGCCGAGTTTGGCGGGCAGGGCGCGCCGACGTCGCTCTACGTGCTGATCGAGGAGATCACCTCGGGCGCGAACACGGCCTTCAACATGTACCCGGGCCTCGCCTGGGGCGCGGCTGAGGTCGTCGCCGAGTGTGGCACCGAAGCGCAGAAGAAGACCTACGCCGAGAAGATGTTCAACGGCACGTGGGGCGGCACCATGTGCCTCACCGAGCCGCACGCCGGCTCTGACGTCGGCAGCGCGAACAGCAAGGCCGTGAAGCAGGCCGACGGCACGTACAAGATCTCCGGCACCAAGATCTTCATCTCGGGCGGCGATCAGGACCTCACCGAGAACATCATCCACCTCGTCCTGGCGCGCGTTGACGGCGCACCGGCCGGCACCAAGGGCCTCTCGCTCTTCATCGTTCCGCGCGTGCGCGCCGACGGGAAGAGCAACGACGTGGCGGTGGCGTCCATCGAGCACAAGATGGGCATCAACGGCTCGGCGACGTGCGTGCTGAACTTCGGCGAGAACAACGACTGCATCGGCGAGCTCGTCGGCACGGCCGAGAACCAGGGCATGCCGCAGATGTTCCGCATGATGAACGGCGCGCGCATCGCCGTCGGCATCCAGGGCCTCGCGGTCGCCAGCTCGGCGTACCTGAACGCGCTCGAGTACGCGAAGGACCGCAAGCAGGGCTCGCACTTCACGCAGTTCAAGGATCCCAAGGCCCCGCGCGTCTCGATCCTCCAGCACCCCGACGTGCGCCGCATGCTGCTCGAGATGAAGGCCACCACCGAGGGCATCCGCTCGCTCGTGGTGAAGCTCGCCTCGCACCGCGATCAGCAGCACATGTGGCAGGGCAAGGACGACGACAAGGCCGCGTACCACCAGGGCCAGGTCGACCTCCTCACGCCGCTGGTCAAGGCGTACTCGTCTGAAGAGGCCTTCCGTCTGTGCTCCGTCGCGCAGCAGGTCTACGGCGGCGCCGGCTTCCTGAAGGACTGGCCCGTCGAGCAGTACACGCGCGACGCGAAGATCTTCAGCATCTACGAAGGCACCACGCACATTCAGTCGATGGACCTCGTGGCCCGCAAGCTCGGCCAGAACGGCGGCGGCAACTTCCAGGCGTTCATGAGCGACCTGAACGGCTTCGTGGAAGCGAACAAGGGCCACAAGATCTTCGGCAAGGA
The DNA here is from genome assembly GCA_964459885.1 of uncultured Archangium sp. Lineage (GTDB taxonomy): Bacteria > Myxococcota > Myxococcia > Myxococcales > Myxococcaceae > Archangium_A. The sequence continues at coordinate 2,723 of CAYWON010000130.1, read as the reverse complement.
GATCGAAGCGCTGGCCACCGCGGGCGAGGCGATCGTCGGCGGCGCGATGGCGATGATGGGCTGGTCGCAGTCGGGCAAGCTCGAGCTCGTGCCGCTCGTGGCCAACCGCTTCCTCCTCGCGATGTCGCAGCTGGCGGTGGCGTACCTGCTGCTCGACGCCGGCGTGAAGGCCGAAGCGGCCGCCGCGAAGCTGGCCGAAGGCCACGCGGACCGCGCGTTCTACGCGGGCAAGACGCAGTCGGCGCTCTGGTACGCGCGCAACGTGCTGCCGCAGGCCAAGCACCACGTCGAGGTGATGATGCTCGAGGACGAGACCCCGATGCAGATCACCGACGAGCAGTTCGCGTCAGCGTGATCGCGGCGGGGCGGTAGGCTCCGCCCCGTGCTTTCCGACTACCTGTACTGGGCGCCGCGGATCGTTCTGATCGCCGCGGCGCTCACGTTTCCAGCGCTGTTCTTCACCACCGCCGGCTACGGCCGTCACGCCAGCGGCAAGGGCCTCACCATCCCCGCGAAGCTGGGTTGGGTGGTGATGGAGTCGCCCTCTGTTTTTCTGTTCGGCTTCTTCTGGCTGACCAACCCGGCGTTTGGCACGCCGTTGGTGACCACGCTGGGCTGCGCGTGGCTGCTGCACTACGTCCAGCGCACGTTCATTTTCACGGCGCTGATGCGCGGCCCGCAGAAGCAGATGCCGCTCTACATCATGGGGCTGGCGGTCTTCTTCAACCTGCTCAACGGCCCGGCGAACGGCGCGGCGCTGACGGAAAGGCCGCTCGACGTCTGGTTCTTCGTGGGCGTCGCGGTGTTCCTGTGCGGCTTCGTCATCAACCTGCACGCCGATCACGTGCTGCGCACGCTGAGGGCGCCGGGCGAGACGGGCTACAAGGTGCCCCACGGCGGGCTCTACACGTGGGTGAGCGCGCCCAACTACCTCGGTGAGTTGATCGAGTGGTTGGGCTTCGCGATCGCCGCGCAGACGCTGCCGGCGTGGGCCTTCTTCATCTTCACCGCCGCCAACCTGGTGCCGCGCGCGTGGTCGAACCACCGCTGGTACCGCGAGAAGTTCCCTGACTACCCAGCGCAGCGGCGCGCGTTGTTGCCGTACCTCTGGTGAAGCGCGTGGCGCTGCTGCTGCTGGGCTCGCTGCTGCTCGGCTACCTCGGCCTCTGCGCGCTGCTCTTCTTCTCGCAGCGCGCCATCGTCTTCCCCGCGCCGACCGATCGCGCCGGCGCGCCGAAGTTCATGAAGGAGGTCGCCGTCGAAGGCGGCACCTTCATGCTGACGTCGCTGCTCGAAGGCGACGGCCCGGTGGTGGTGCACTTCCACGGCAACGGGGAGCAGGTGGCGCACCTCGGCTTCCTCGCGCGTGAGTTCAACCTGCGCGGCGTGGGCTTCGTGGCGGTCGAGTACCCCGGCTACCCCGGCGCGAGCGGCGAGCCGTCGGAAGCCTCGCTGCTCGCCGCGGCCGAGGCGGCGTTGACCGCGCTGACGACGACACACGGCGTGGCGAAGTCGCGGCTGGTGTTGGAAGGGCAGAGCGTCGGCACCGGCGTGGCGGTGGCGATGGCCGCGAAGGGCTGGGGCGCGCGGTTGGTGTTGTTGTCGCCGTACACCTCGCTGCCCGACGTCGGCGCGCGCGCGTTCGCGTGGATGCCGGTGCGCCTGTTGATGCGCGATCGCTTCGACTCGTTGTCGCGTGTGCCGTCGGTAACGCAGCCGACGTTGGTGGTGCACGGGCGACGCGACGAGGTGATTCCGTTCGAGCTCGGCGCGCAGCTCGCCTCAGCAATTTCCCGAGGGGACCTGCTCGCGGTGGACGACGCGGGTCACAACGATCTGTGGGATCGCGATCAGGTGATTCGCAGGGTGATGGACTTCGTGATCGCGAGGTAGAGTCGCGCGCGGAGTTCAACTGGATGGGGGGTACACATGGCGAAGGGCAAGTCGTTCAACGCGACGGTGGCGGCACGGACGAGAGCGGCGGCGCAGATTCTGGCGACGCCTGAGTTGTTGGAGCGGTACCAGGGGCTCGGAGGGTTGTCGGACGACCTGACGAACATCGTGGAGCAGGGGCAGTCAGCAGAGCGCCTGCATCGCGATCAAGGGGCGGCGGAGGCGGGCGGGGTGGCGGCGACGCGGGTGGTGCAGGAAGCGTTCGCCGCGCTCAAGCGCGAGCATCACGCGGTGATGAACGTGTTGAGCGCCGTCTGCGCTGAGCTGGAGCTGGCCGGAGAGAAGGTGGCGCTGGCGAAGGTGAAGAAGATCCTCGCGAACGAAGCCGCGACGGGGACAAACGGCGCGAAGAGGACGACGAAGAAGAGCTCCCAGGAAGCGGTGCGCGCGGAGATCGGTCGCGACGCGAAGCTGCTGCTGGAGTTCGCGGAGCTGGAGCCGTTGCTGGCGGAACGTCGCGTCGATCGACCGCGACTCGAGCAGCTGCGGAACGACGCTGACGGCCTCTCAGGCAAGTTGGCGACGCGCGTGGCCTCGGTCGGCGCGCGCAAGGCGGCGACGGCCAAGGAGCAGGAAGCCGTGCGCATGCAGAGCGTGTACTGGGGCGCGACGTGGCGGCTGTTGGCTGCGTTGGGTCAGCAGGACGCGCGCGTGGTGGCATTGCTGGCGGACGCCGCACGGTAGCGCCCAGAACAAAGCTCCCTCTCCCTGCGACAGCGGGGAGAGCAACCGTGTTCTTCAAGCGGTGCGCTCCAAGGGGGAAGCGGTCC
>CAYWON010000129.1:4554-19850 GCA_964459885.1 uncultured Archangium sp. | reverse complement strand
GTGCAGAGAAGCGGTGCAGAGAAGCGGTGCAGAGAAGCGGTGCAGAGAAGCGGTGCAGAGAAGCGGTGAAGAGAAGCGGCACGGCCAGGTGTTTCACGTGAAACACCCGCCCCCCCTCGCCTCCCGCCTGTTCCACGTGAAACAGCCCGCCCCACCCTGTTGCACCCGAAACACCCTGCGACCGTTTCCGTGCGCCTGTGGAGAACCTGTGAGAAACCGGCCTCGCTCCGTCGTTCCCTCTCTTTCCCTTCGCTTACGACTCACCTTTCAGGCGCCCCGCTGTGGACAACTCCCCCGCCCTGCTCTCCCGTGGTCTCGACTCGCTGACCCTCTCCGTCCCCGCTGAGGCCCAGGCCCGCCTGCTCGCCTACGTGGCCGAGCTCCTCAAATGGAACGAGAAGGTCTCCCTCACCGCCATCACCCGGGATGACGAGGTGGTCGACAAGCACCTCCTCGATTCGCTCGCCGTCGTCCCCGAGGTCGCCGCCGCCACCCACGTGTTGGACCTCGGCGCCGGCGCTGGCCTCCCCGGCATTCCGCTGGCCGTCGCCCTGCCCGACCTCCGCGCCACCCTGGTCGACGCCGTCGCCAAGAAGGTCTCGTTCATGAAGACCGGCGCCGTGAAGGCCGGGGTCGCCGCCCGGGTGCGCGCCCTCCACGCCCGCGCCGAAGGGCACCCCCAGAAAGAGGGCCTGCCCGTCGTCGACTGCGTCATCTCCCGGGCCTTCATGGACGTCGGCCCGTTCCTCCTCCTCGCCCGCCACTACGTCGCCCCCGCCGGCCGCGTCGTCTGCATGGTGGGCCAGACGCCACCCGAAGACGCCCTCCGGACCCTCGCCGAGGCCGCTGGCCTCCAATTCGTCAGCCGCCGGACCTTCCAGTTGCCCCTTTCTGGCGACCCGCGAGGGGTCTGCGTGTTCCAGAAGGCCTGACGCGGCACCGAAAGCGTTCCACGTGAAACACGTCGCGGCGCCCCGACCCGCGGCGCGCGCACGAGTTCGCGCGAAGTGACCGGCGGACCCCCGAAAAAAGCAGAGGAAGCCGAAACGCCTCCGCCCACATGTCAGACCCGCCGTGTATGAAGCCCGACCCATGGGCCGAATCGTCTGCATCTCGAATCAGAAAGGCGGCGTCGGGAAGACCACGACCGCCATCAACCTCGCGGCATCATTGGCCGCCGCTGAACGGAAGACCCTCCTCATTGACCTCGACCCCCAGGGCAACGCCGGGTCGGGCCTGGGCATCGACAAAACGACCCTGAAGGGCTCCATCTACGACGCCCTCATCGACGGGGTGCCGCTGAGCGAGCTGCTCCAACCCACCGAACTCCGGTACCTCGAGGTGGTGCCCGCCACCGCCGACCTCACCGGCGCCGAGGTCGAGCTGGTCGGCTTCGAGGCCCGCGAGTCGCGCCTCAAGAAGGCCCTCGAGCCGCTCAAGCGGAAGTACGACTACATCCTCATCGACTGCCCGCCGTCGCTGGGCTTGCTGACGCTCAACGCGCTGGCCGCCGCCGACCAGGTGCTGATTCCGCTGCAGACCGAGTACTACGCGATGGAAGGCCTCGCGCAGCTGATGTCGACCGTCGAGCTGGTGCAGAAGAGCCTCAACCCGCGGCTGACCGTCGAGGGCATCGTGTTCACCATGTTCGACCCGCGCGCCAACATCAGCCACCAGGTCGCCGAAGAGGTGAAGCGCGTGTTCCCGGCGCTCGTCTATTCCACGATGGTGCCGCGCAACGTGCGCCTCGCCGAGAGCCCCAGCTTCGGCAAGCCGGTGTTGCTCTACGACATCCGCTCGAAGGGCTGCGAGGCGTACCTCGGCGTCGCGCGCGAGCTGCTCAAGCGCGAAAAGAAGCGCGCCGCCAGGTCGTCACCCCGCCCTTCCGCGCCCGCGCGCTGAAGGAAATAGGGGTTGTCAGCAGACGGTGTTTCACGAGAAGGGACCAGGAAGATGCCGGGCGTCATCAAGGTGTTGCCGCAGCAGAGTCGGAAGAGCGCGCTGGGCCGCGGGCTGGGCGCGCTGCTGGCCGACGCGCGCGTGCCCAGTGAGAAGGCGCAAGGTGGCGCCAGCGGGGCCGGCGTCACGCGCCTGCCCATCGATCAGATCCACGCCGACCGAGCCAACCCGCGTCGCGCCTTCGACCAGGCGCAGCTGGAAGAGCTCGCCGCGTCGCTGAAGCAGCAAGGCGTGTTGCAGCCGGTGTTGGTGCGCAAAGACGGCAAGGGCTACCGGCTCATCGCGGGTGAACGTCGCTGGCGCGCCGCGCAGAAGGCGGGCCTCACCGAGCTGCCCGTCATCATTCGCGAAGCGAGCGACGCCGAGGCCTACGAGCTGGCGCTGGTCGAGAACATCCAGCGCGCCGACTTGAACCCGCTGGAAGAGGCCGAGGCCTACCGGCGGTTGCTCGACGAAAGAAAGATGACGCAGGAGCAGGTCGCTGACCGCGTCGGCAAGGACCGCTCGAGCGTCGCCAACGCGCTGCGCCTGCTGCACCTGCCGAACGAGGTGAAGCAGCTGCTCATCGAGGGCGACCTCGACATGGGCCACGCGCGCGCGATTCTCGGGTTGGGCAGCAGCAAGGAGATGGTGCTGCTGGCGCGCGACGTGGTGACCGACAAGCTGACGGTGCGTGAAACAGAGGCGCGCGTGAAATCGACGCGGCCCGGCGGCCCGTCAGGCAAGAAGAAGCAGCCGGTGAAGGGCAGCCCCGAAGCGAAGAAGCTGATTGAAGACCTGCAGCGTCGCCTCGGCACGAAGGTGAAGTTGCTCGAGAAGGGCAACGGCAAGGGCACGCTGGAAATCGAGTTCTTCAGCTACGAAGACCTCGACCGCCTGGTGGCGTTGATCCGCCGCTGAAGCAGCAAAGACGGGAGTCAAACGATGGCTTTGTTCGAGAAGAGCAACTCAAAGAGCGAGGAGAACGCTGTGTCGGCGAAAGTTGGCGGTTCAGACATCGACACGCTGCTGGGCAAGGGCAGCGAGTTCGAAGGCAAGCTGTCCTTCAAGGGGCAGGTGCGCATCGATGGCAAGTACGCGGGGCAGATTCACACCGACGACATCCTCGTCATCGGCGCGTCGGCGAAGGTGAACGCCGAGGTCACCGCGGGCACCGTCATCATCAGCGGCACGGTGGAAGGCACCATTCGCGCGTCGGGCGTGGTGGAGCTCCACAAGGGCGCGAAGGTGAAGGGCACCATCGAGTCGCCCAACGTCACCATGGAGCGCGAGGTCACGTTCGACGGCACCATGAAGATGGACGGGCTGTCGGGCGGGAAGGCCGCGCCGCCTCCGCCGGGCGCCAAGTGAAGTCGTGGTGGCTGGCCGTCGTGTTGCTCGCCGCGTGCGACGACACGAAGCCAGCGCTCGTCGAGCCGCGCTCGAGCCTGCGCGTGCCGCTGCCTGACGGCTGGAAGGCCAGCGCCGTGTCGGGCGGGCTGCAGGTCGGGCCGCAGGGCAGGGTGGTGCTGCAGCTCGAGAGCACCACGCGGCCGATGCCCGACGCGGGCGCCTTCATCGCTGCGGTCGAGCGTGAAGGTGCGGAAGTGAAGCAGAAAGAGTCTGTCGATACTTTTGTCGGTGTCCGGTACTCACTGGGTGCGCGCGAGGCGTTTCTGGGCGTGCGTCAGACCGGGCCGCGCACCGTGTGGTGCAGCACCACCGCGAGCGCGAAGAGCGACGAGGTCGAAGCCGCGATGACGGTGTGTCGCTCGTTGTCGTGGGAAGGCTGACCCGGTCGTCTTACGGCGTCACGCCGGCGCGGTTGCGGGTCGAAGCGGCGCCGACGGCGAGGCCTGCGGCGACCGCGCGATCGGCCCGAGGGCGATCCCGCTGAGGCCGTGATGATGCCGACGCTGACGGCGCGAGCCACGTCGACGTCGTTCGCGAGGGGCGGGTGGCGAGCCACAGGCCGTGCGCTACGGCGGCGGCAGTTCTGCGGGCTTGCTTGCGGCGGCGCTGCGACCTGAGGCCGAGCGCCTGGTGGGCGTCGGGGTCTTCGTCGCGGTACTGGGTGTGATGGCGATCGCTCGACGGCTGCGGTCGCGTGGCGCGTCGTCTTGCGGCAGCGCGTGCAGCGCCGATGGTGGTTGTTGTCACCGCACAGCGCCCTGACGTGAGCGAAGCGCCTGAGCCGTCGGCTCCTGCGGGAAGCCGTCTCAGCGGGCTCGCGCCTTGCCACGCGCGACCCGGCCCGCAGCACGCCGCGAGGTCGGCTCACTTCCAACCGTGGGCGGGAATAGCGCGAGTCCGCCCTACAAATCGGCACGGGTGAGCGCGTCGGGCCATGCACCGCAGCGCGCGAAGTTGGCTGGAGTGGCCGAACGCGCGGCAACGGGAAAGGCACGTTCGACGAATCGCGCCAGCGCCTCCGCGTCCGCGATGCCCGCCTCGTGGGCGCCACGTCGCTCAAGCTGGCGCCGAACGACCCAGCACGATGAAGACGGGCGGTCGTCATCACGGCAGCGTCCGCGCCGGCGTGGCGCGGTGCGGGAGGTTGCCGGAACGAGCTGGCCCGCAGCACGCCGCGAGGTCGGTTCAAGGCCAACGTGGGCAGGAAATAGAGCGACTCCGCTCTACAACTCGGCCCGGCCGAGCGCGTCGGGCCGCGGCGGGTGATTGCACCGCGCCGCGCGAAGCGCCCTTCACCGCAACGGAAAGAGGACACTCGACGAATCGCGGCAGCGCCTCCGCTTCTGGGAAGCCGACCTCGTTGGCGCCACGTGGCTCATGCTGGCGCCGAACGACCCGGCGCGGTGATGACGAGCGGTCGGCATCACGTCAGCGCAGCGCCCGCGCCCAGACACCGGCCTCGGCGCGCGTCGGCGTGGCGCGGTGCAGCGGCGCGACGAGCTCGTCAGCGGTGCGACGCGGCAGCCCGAGCCGACGCAGCCACATCGCCGTCAAATCGCGCAGCGACTGCAGGCCCGCCACGTCGACCCACGTGGCGTCATCAGCCTCGCGAGCGACGTGCAGCTCGTACGCGTACAGCAACACTGCCTGCGCCAGGTTGACCGACGGCTGCTCGTCGTCGGCGGGGATGAACGAGAGCACGTTGCACGATTTGAGGTCGTCGTCGTTGAGCCCGTTGGTCTCGGCTCCGAAGACCAGCGCCCATGACTCGGCGGTGTGTGCCTGACACGACGCGAGCGCGCGTGGCGTCAGCCGCGGTCGCCCCGGCGCGAGGCGCATCGTCGTGCCGACGACCACCGCGCAGCCAGCCACCGCTTCAGCCAGCGAGTCGACGCGGCGCAGCGAGTCGAGCGTGCGCGCCTCCGCTTCGCCGTACTTCATCGCCGCGACGGCGCGCATGCGCGTCAGGTGTTCAGCAGGAATGACGGCCACCCACTCGCGCAGGCCGAACTGCTGCATCGTGCGAGCGATTGACAACAGGTTGTCATGGTTGCGTGGTCGCACCAGCACCACCAGCGGTGCGCTCACACGGTCCCCTGTCGCGTCATGCGCGGCTCCATAGTGCTGCTTGACGGCGCGAGGCCAGCGCACCATGGAAGGGGCATGGCGCGCTCGGCGAGGTGGTGGGTGATGGTGTTCGCGACGCTCTCGTTCGCCGGGTGTGCCCCGGCGTCGCCGGAAGACGTCGCGCGTGACCGCGTGCGAGCCGCCCTCGACAGGCTCCCTCGCTGCACCAACGCGTTGAGCGACGAGGGCTCTGTCACGTTGATCTGGAGCTGCGAGCAGGGCGCTTGCGGCGAAGACACCTGCTGCAACGAGTGCCAACTGCGCCAGGCCCGGGTGGCGTCGGCGGCTGGCACCAGGCTCAGTGACACCACGCGGGTCAGCGAGGTGCTGCAGCTCGCCCCTGTGCTCTTGAGCTGTGAGACCGTCGGCGTCGACGCGGCGTTGGTGGGCGTGACGATGGCGTTCGACCCGGTCGCGTGTGTAGTGCGGTGACACGCGTGAAGGACGCAACCCTGTGGAGCCGACAATGCGACGACTGATGATTCCCCTCTTGCTGGCTGGCTGTGCGTCGACGGGCGAGAAGCCGACCGAGATGAAGGCCGACGCGCCGCCGCGCGAGGTGCTCGCCGGACAACGTGTGACCGCAGCGTTGGCGAAGCTGCCCGCGTGCGGCGACGGCGTGGAGGCGGCGGGCGTCGACTTCGACGGCATGTGCACGCTGAAGGCCTGCGTGGGCGTGGTGAAGGACGGTGCGCTGCTGCCAGCGCCGAAGTGCTGCAACAGCTGCGGTGTGAGCCCCGTGGCGGTGAAGGCCGACGGCACGCGTACGGCGCTGGACCTCGCGCGCGTGAAGCAGGTGTTGGACCTCGGCGATTCGTCGATGGACTGCGAGCTCGACGCGTGGCGCGCGGCGCTCGGTGAGCAGCGCGTGTCGTTTGGCGAGCCGGCGTGCGTGGCGCCTCCTGCGCCGAAGTCGCCGGACGTCGTCGCCACCGAGCGCGTGAAGGCGGCGCTGGCGAAGCTGCCGACGTGTCAGCCCGGCGCTGGCGTCGGCCGACTGATGGTGCGCAGCACGATGTGCACGCGGAAGTTCTGCCAGACGGCGTGCTGCAACCAGTGTGGTTGGGGCGCGAGCTTCGAAGGAATGAACGGACAGCCGCACCCGGTGGAGCTCGCGCGCGTGCGTGAGGTGTTGGACCTCGGAGAGGGCGCGCTCGACTGTGAAGTGAAGGCGTGGGCTGTCTCGCTCGACGGCGTCTCATTGCAGCTCGACGCGCCAGCGTGCGTGGTGCGCTGAGGGTCTGCGATTCCACACGGGCGGGGTGGGCGCTTGCGCCGCCAACCGCCCCGCGGTCAGTTCCTCGGTATGCACGCTCTCCTCGTCGCGCTGATTCTGAGCCAGACCATCTACGAGTGGACCGACTCGAACGGCGTGCAGCACTTCACCGACGACGCGAGCCAGGTGCCGAAGAGCGCCATGGTGCGGACGACGACGGGCTCCGAGGTGACGGTGGTCCCGGCGACGAAGCGCGACGCGTCGACGCCTGTCGTCATCACGCCGAAGCCGCCGGCCTCCGACACCTGTGACGCCGCGCTGGCGAAACAGAAGGACCTCGAGAAGCAGCGTGACGCGGTGAAAGCCGATGCGCCGCGGCTCCGCGACGCCGAGTCGGTGCGCTGTCACGAGCTGCTGGCGACGCAGGGGCAGGGCGGGTTCGCGCGCTGCGCGGCCGGCGTCGAGGCGCGCGTGACCGAGCAGCTCGCCGTGAAAGAGAAGGCGCTGACGCAGCAGCTCGAGGCGACGAAGGACGAGCTGCGAAAGGCGCAGCTGAGCGGGTGTCGCTGACTATTCGTCTTCGAAGTAGTCGCTGTCGACGCGTTTGAGTTCGAAAGATGCGACGCCCGTCACTCCAACGTTGTGGACGAACATCAAGCTCGCGAGTTGTCGCCCATCGATGAGCACGATCTTCTTGTCGATTCTGCCCACGTATTCCCGCGCGTCTCGGCTGAACCCGGAGGTGGTGATGAAGACCCCCTTCCTCGCCCGCTCTCCTTCCAGTGAGCCGGCGAATGCCTGAACGTCGGGTCTTCCGACGGTGTTCTGCCAGCGTTTGGCCTGCACATAGACGGCGTCGAGACCGAGCACGTCTTCTTTGATGATGCCGTCGATGCCTCCGTCGCCGGAGCGACCGAGCGCCTCGCCAGCGTCTTCGACGGTACCGCCGTAGCCCATACGCACGAGCAGATCGACAACCAGCTGTTCGAAGAACTGGGGAGGCGCTCGCAGCACCCTTGAGAGCAGCTCCTGCTCAAGGTCGCGACGGAGCTGACGGTACGCGGTCTCAAGTTGCTCGCGTGGAGTCGAGGAAGGAACACCTTCTTGCTGGGACAGCTCCTCCGCAGTGGCTACGTCTCCCACGTAGAAGTCTCGAAACGACTCGTACTTTGCGAGGGTCGCGTTGGAGATCCGATCCGGCCGCGTCTTCATCAAAGCAAGCCCTGCCGTTGTGAGTTGGTAGACGCCACGCCTGGGCGCATCCACCAATCCAGCCTTCGCCAGGTACGTCTTCGCCCACCCGACGCGATTGTCGAAGACCGCTTGCTTCCCGCTCGGGAGACGCGCGGCTCGATCAGCTGAGGTGAGACTCAGGCTCCTCGCGATCTCGTCGCGCGTATCCCGCACTGCATGCTCCTCACCATCCGCCAGCGCCAACATGAGCGGAAGCATCAAGTCCTCGTACGTCGGGATCGCCATCACACCCTCCAGATTCGCGTCGCAGCTTACGACCGGCGCACCAGGACGTCGTCGACCAACAGCGCGTCGACCGGGTGCGCGAGCAGGAACGCCAACGCATCGGCCTCCGTCGCGACGATGGGTTCGCCCTGGCCGTTGAGCGACGTGTTGAGCAGCACCGGCGTACCGGTGTCGCGGCCGATGCGCGCGAGCAACGCACCGTGCACCGTGTCAGGCGAGACCGTCTGCAGTCGCGCCGTGCCGTCGACGTGCGTGATGGCCTCGAGCTTCGCGCGCGCGTCGGGTCGCACGTCGGCCACCGTCGTCATGAATGGCGCGAGCCGCGGCGCGAAAGGGCCGAAGAGCTCCGACGCGTGCGCCTCGAGCACCATCGGCGCGAAGGGCCTGAACGGCTCGCGACGCTTGATGACGCGGTTGAGGCGCTCCTTCACCGCGACCGGCGTCGGCAGCGCGAGCAGGCTGCGTTGCCCGAGCGCCCGCGGGCCCCACTCGAAGCGCCCTTGCACCCACGCCAACACCTCACCGCGCAGCAGCAACTCGCTCGCGGCGTCGACGGGTGACGACACGCGCGTGGCCGACAACCCGAGCTGCGTCGCGAGCTCCATCGTCAGCGCGCCCGAGACATCTGTTCCCCACGCCGCATGCGTGAAGGTCGTGCGCGGATCGCCGCGCTCTGATGCCGCCAACAACGCTGCTCCCAGCGCACCGCCCGCGTCGCCCGCCGCCGGTTGAACGAACAACTCCGAGAAGCCCGCCTCGCGGAACAGCCGCGCGTTGGCCACCGCGTTCAACGCGACGCCACCCGCGAGGCACAACGCGTCGGCGCCCGTCTCAGCTCTGGCGCGCCGCGCGAGTGACAGCAGCGCGTCTTCAAGCGAGGCCTGCAGCGAGGCCGCGATGTCGGCGCACCGCGCGTCGTCAGCGTTACCGTCGAGGTGCCACGGCGTACCGGGCAGTCGGCGTGGGCCCAGCAGCGCCTCGAGCTTCGACGAGAAGCCGACCTCGGTGTTGGTGTGCGCGTCGAAGTAGTCGAGCCCGAGCTCGAAGCCGCCGTCGTGCACGCTCAGCAACTTCGAGAACTCCTCGCGATACTTCGGCGCGCCGAACGCCGCGAGGCCCATCACCTTGTACTCGCCCTCGTTCACCTCGAAGCCGAGGTATGCCGTGAGCGCCGAGTAGAGCAGCCCGAGCGAGTGCGGGAACGCGACGGTCGACTTGCGCGAGAGCGTCGCGCCTTCACCGAGCCAGAGCGCGGTGCTGACGTCTTCGCCGACGGCGTCGACGGTGAGGACGGCGGCGCGTTGAAATGGGCTCGCGAAGTACGCGCTCGCCGCGTGTGACGCGTGGTGTTCGCGATGGGTGACGCGCTCACGTGCGACGCCGAGGTGCGTCGACAGCGCGTCCAACACCCAGAGCTTCCCGCCGAGCTGAGAGGCGAGCGCGCGGGGAAACTGACGCAGCGCTCGCGGGAACGTGCGCAGCGACGAGAGCAGGACGCGCTCGAGCTTTCGGTACGGGTTCTCGTAGAAGACGACCTCGTCGAGGGCGGCAGCGTCGAGCTTCGCGTGCGCGAGACAGGCGCGCGCGGCGGCGAGTGGCAGCGACGCGTCATTCTTCACTCGCGAGAAGCGCTCTTCCTGCATGGCGGCGACGAGCTGGCCGTCGATGACGAGTGCGGCCGCGGCGTCGTGGTAGTTCGCGCTGATGCCGAGGATCGCCGCCATCGCTGGCGATTGAAGCATCGAGGCCGTGCGTCGGCGCTGGTTTTGGTGTCGCGCGGTCGAACCTCTCCCCGGGCGGCAGTGCGTCGCGGGGACGCGAAGCACGCGCTCTCGGCTGCCAACACACGCACGCACGCCGAGGGGTGACACCGCGGTCTGCAGCCAAGCCACGAGCTCGCTGGATGCGCGCGAGTCGTTCTCGCCGCGCCTGGCGACGCCGACTCACGACGCGGGTCACGGGACTCGCCACATCGAGGGCGACGGCGTGCTCGCCAGACGAGCTTTTCGCAGCCCTCGATCTGCGGCGGACCGCCTTCGGTCGTGACCGCCACTCACGACGCGCGTGACGGGACGCAGCACATCGAGACCGACGGCGTGCTCGCCAACCGAGCAATTTGCAGCCCTCGATCTGCGGCGCCCGCCAGTCGCTCGTGACCACCGCACTGCGGGTCGCGACGCTGCTTCGCTCTGCCGTTGCCGCTCCCACTCGCGACTCGCAACATCGAGAGCGACGGCGTGCTCGCCAACCGAGCAATTTGCAGCCCTCGCTCTGCGGCGGACCGCCTTTCGGTCGTGACCGCCACTCACGACGCGCGTGGCGGGACGCACCAGATCGAGACCGACGGCGTGCTCGCCAACCGAGCAGTTTGCAGCCCTCGCTCTGCGGCGCCCGCTATTCGCTCGTGACCACTGCACTGCGGGTCGCGACGCTTCTTCTCTCTGCCGTTGCCGCGCCCACTCGCGACTCGCAACATCGAGAGCGACGGCGTGCTCGCCAACCGAGCAATTTGCAGCCCTCGCTCTGCGGTGCCCGCCATTCGCTCGTGACCACCGCACTGCGGGTCGCGACGCTGCTTCTCTCTGCCGTTGCCGCGCCCACTCGCGACTCGCAACATCGAGAGCGACGGTGTGCTCGCCAACCGAGCAACTCGCAGCCCTCGACCCGATCGCTCCGTGGAGCGCCGCCCCTCGGCAGTGACCGAATGCACTGCGAGTTGCGACGCCGTTTCGCGCCGCACGTTGCTGTCCACTCGCGACGCGCGTGGCGAAACTCCATTAATCGAGAGAGACGCTGTGCTCGCCCAGCGGGCTTTTTGCATCCCTCGCGCTGGTGCAACCGGCACGGCCGCGCTTCACTCCGACGCATGGGCCTCGCGTTGATCAGCCTGCTGCTCGTCGCCACCGCGTGGCAGCCGGAGCTCGAACTCACCGGCTGCACACCCCGCGAGTGCAACGCGCGCCGTCCCGCGCTCGCCGCCCGCTTCACCGACGAGCTCCAACGCCTGGGCGTCGACACCGCGCCGAAGCAGACACGCCTCACCCAGAAGAACGGCCTCGTCATCGCCGAGCTGCGACAGCCGCCGACCGTGAAGCTGAAGGTCTCGCTCGCCTCGCCGCTGGAGTGCACCGTCACCGCGCTCGACAGCATCGACGACAGCCCCAAGCTCTCCGTCGTCTGGTCACAGTCGCTCACCGGCGACGATTGCATCGAGCGCGCCGCGCAGGCCTTCGCGAAGTCACGTTGACCGACTGCGCCGCTTCTCGATCAACGCGAGCGGGAACAGCAGCAGGTAGAGCGCCGACATCAACACTGCGTACACCAGGCCGGTCAACGCACCGCCGGCGCGCAGCCAGCCGCGCTTCAGCTCCCACGCGCGCGCCGCAGCGAACGAGCCACCCAGCTGCTGCGCCAACGCGAGTGAGTACGACTCGTGCCGCGCCTCATCGACCATCACCGCGTCCAGCAGCGCCTTCGTCTTCGTGTCGGCGCGCGGTGAGCCTTCGAGCGCGTGCAGCTCCTCGCGGAACAACTTCATCTGCGCGCGGCCGCGCTTCTCACCCAGGTGAACGAACGCGAGGAACTTCGCTTCGCCCAACCGCGTGAACAGGTGCTCGAAGTCAGACTGGTACAGCGTCGGGTCCGCCGCGCGTGAAGGGTCCAGCTCCAGCGCGCGCAGCGTGAACATCTTCGCGTGACGCGCTTCATCGACGGCGTGCGCGAGGTACTGCGCCTTGCGCGACGGCTCGGTCGTGACGTTGGCGGCCTCCATCATGTCGTACCAGCTCGAGCGCTCGGCCTTCGCGAAGTCGAGCAGCATGCGCGCGGTGCTGCGCGGGTTGCGCCAGCGGAACGGTCGCGTCAGTCGGGCCAGCAGCAGTCGCATGCAGGTCGAAGCATAAGGCACGTCGCCGCCATCGCGGCTACGAGGGCCGCCCATGTGGAAAGCGATTCTCTTCCCTGACGCCCCGTCATCGCGTGCGTCGCTCGGCCTCCTCTTGCTGCGGGTGGTCGCCGGCTCGGCGATGGCGTCTCACGGGTGGAACAAGATCCAGAACCCGTTCCACTGGATGGACAAGGCCCCGTCGCCCCCGCCTGCGTTCCTCCAGTTCCTCGCGGCGCTCTCGGAGTTCGGCGGCGGCATTGCGCTCGTCCTCGGCGCGCTCACCGTCGTCGCGTCGATGGGCATCGCCTTCACCATGGTCGAAGCCGTACGCATGCACGTGGGCGGCGGCGACCCGTTCCAGAAATGGGAGCTCGCGCTGCTCTACTTCGCCATCGCGGTGCTCTTCATCTGCGTGGGCCCCGGCCGTATCTCTGTCGACGCCGCGGTGGCGAGGCGCGTGGCGACATGAAGGCCATCCGCGTTCACGAGTACGGCGGGCCCGACGTGCTGCGGCTCGAAGACGTGCCGACGCCGACGTGCGGCCCAGACGACGTGCGCATCACCGTGCACGCCAGCAGCATCAACCCGGTCGACTTCAAGATCCGCGAAGGCGTGCAGCGCGCGGTGGTGTGGATTTCACGGCCCTTCACGCCGGGCATGGACGTCTCGGGCGTGGTGTCCGAGGTCGGCGCGCGCGTGAAGAACTTCCGCGTGGGTGACGAGGTCATCAGCTCGCCGTCGCACCTGCGCCAGGGCACGTGGGCGGAAGAGGTGCTGGTGCGCGCCAGCGAGGTCGCCACCAAGCCGAAGAACCTCACGCACGAAGAAGCCGCGTCGCTCCCGCTGGTGTTGATGACGGCCTGGTACTCGCTCGTGAAGTCGGCGGGCCTCAAGCCCGGTCAGACGGTCCTGGTGCAGGCCGCGTCGGGAGGTGTGGGCACCGCCGCCGTGCAGCTCGCGAAGGCGCTCGGCGCGTCGACGGTGTGGGGCACGTGCAGCACGCGCAACGTCGAGCTCGTGCGCAGCCTCGGCGCCACGCCCATCGACTACACGAAGGAAGACTTCCGCGACGTCGCGCGCGGCTGCGACGTGGTGTTGGACTCGCTCGGCGGTGACGCGCTCTGGCAGGCGGTGAAGACCGTGCGCCGCGGCGGTCACGTCAGCTGCATCACGCCCAGCTTTCCGCAGCTGGTGAAGCGCTTCGGCGCGTACGGCGCGATGCCTGTGTTTGGTGGCTGGGCGCTCGGCGCGATGGCGTGGCCGCTGTTGTCGCGCGGCGTGTCGGTGCGCTTCGTGACGCGGTTCGCGGTCGGCGAGGTGCTGCAGTCGCTGGTGCCGCTCATGGAGTCCGGCGCGGTCAAGCCCGTCATCGACAAGGTGTTCCCGCTGACCGAGGTCGCGGAGGCCTCGCGGTACCTCGAGACGGGCCGCGCGCGGGGCAAGGTCGTCATTCGCGTGCGTTAGCGAGGTTGAGAAACGTGTCAGGCTGGGTTTGCGATGACGCAAATACCCGCCTGGGACGACCTCCGCATCTTGTTGGCGCTGCACCGCGACCGCAGCTTCCTGGTGGCCGGCCGCACGTTGGGCATGGCGACCTCGACGGTGGCCCGCCGCATCGCCGCGCTCGAGCGCACGGTGGGCAGGCCGCTCGTGCACCGCGCGAATGACGGCACGCAGCTCGACCCCGACGCGCTGCCGCTGGTGGCGCTCGCCGAGTCGCTGGAGCTGGGCCTCGACGCGCTTCGCCGCGACGACGTGGCCGACGACGCGGTGTCGGGCACGGTGCGGCTGTCGATGAGCGAGGGCTTCGTGCGTCCCGTCACCGAGGCGCTGGCGCGGCTGCGCGTGAAGCACCCGCGGTTGCTCGTCGAGCTGATGTCCGAGTCGCGGCTGGTCGACCTCTCGCGGCGCGAAGCCGACATCGGCATTCGGGTCACGCCTGCGGCTGGAGCCGCGGTCATCTCAAGGCCGATGGGTCGCGCGAAGACGGGACTCTTTGCGTCGCGTGACTACGTGGCGCGGCGCCTTCCGACCGGGCGACTTCTGAAGTCGCAGGCCGGGTTTCACGAGTGGGTGGGGCTCCACGCGTCGCTCGCGAAGCTGCCGCAGGAGCAGTGGGTGCGCGCGTACGGCGCGAGCCGCTTCGTGTTCCGGTCGAACTCCAGCATCGCGCTCGAGCACGCGATGTCGGCGGGCGTCGGCATCGGACTGATGGCGGTCGGCCAGGGCGCTGACAGGCTCGGGCTCGTGCAGCTCGAGCTCGAGGCGTCGCCTCCGGCGGTCGAGGTGTACGTCGCGTTTCATCGAGATCTGAAGAAGTCGAAGCGCGTGCGGGTGGTGGTGTCGGCGCTCGAGCACGAGATGAAACGGCAGCTCGCGTGAGGCCGTCTATGGCCTGATGGCGACGAGCGCCGCCGCGTGCGTCGGCTTCGCGGCTTTCATCATGTCGATGAGCATGCGCGGCTCCGTCGCGCCGAGCGCGCCCAGGTCACGCAGCAGCTTCGAGCGACTCATGAACCAGAAGAGCAGCGTGAGGACCACATCTGGAAACCGCGACAGCGTCCCCAGCGCGGCCGGGCGGATGGCGTCGCCGTGCGCGCGCACCAACTCAAACCCGGCGGTGAAGGCCGCCGCGTGTCGCGACGACTCACGCCTCGTGGCGCCGCGCTTCTGCTCGTGCGCGACGACGCCGATGGCCATCAACGGCGCGACCATCGCCGCGTGCGTGCGCAGCCAGCTCTGCATGTCGGGCTCGACCTCCGTCGGCACGCCGGCGTCGGTGAAGTGCTTCGCCCACGCCGCGTCGCCGCTCACCGTGCCGCCGCGAATCGTCGGGTGAATGACGCCGTCGCGCAGCAGACAGAACACGCCAGCGGGAAACGCGAACGCGAAGCGCTCTGCACCGACGGCCTCGCGCAGCGGTGCCAGCGACTCGAAGGTGTTGAACATGAAGATGACGCGACGCGCACGGGAGGCGGTCAGCGCCGGCAGCACAGCGGCCACCTGCGGCGCGAGCACCGTCACCAGGACCGCGTCCCACTGCGTCGTGGTGTCGAGCTCGGCGGCCACGACGACCTCGGCGCGAACGCCGTCGTTCCGCACGATGGCGCGGGTCGCTTGCAGCTGCGTGAGGCGCTGCCCGCGCGCCACCACGGTGACGTGGTGCCCGGCGCGCGCGAGCTGGAAGGCGAGGGTGCTGCCGATGGCTCCGGGGCCGACGATGGCGAGGTTCATGGG
>CAYWON010000129.1:0-4454 GCA_964459885.1 uncultured Archangium sp. | reverse complement strand
GAGCGAGGCTTCTGGGCGCTCGACCTTCACATCGACGCGCAGGGAAGAATCGCCGGGCTGCGCTTCGCCGACCCGCCCGCGCCCGACCCCGAGGTGGCGCAGAGCGAAGTGCCGCTCCGGTTGCCGTTTGACGGCGTCGTCACCGTCTTCTGGGGCGGCGCGCGCGTCGAGCTCAACCAGCGCGTGAACCACAAGAGCCAACGCCGCGCGGCCGACCTCCTGGTGCTCGGCGACGACGGAAAGTCGGTGACGGGCGATGGAAAGAAGAACGCCGACTCACGCATCTACGGCATGCCGGTGCTCGCGACCGCAGCCGGCAAGGTCGTCACCGTCATCGACGGCATCCCCGACCCCGAGCCAGGGAAGATGAACGCGTACATGGCGTTCGGAAACACCGTCGTCATCGAGCATCAGCCCAGGCTCTTCTCGACGTACGCGCACCTCCAGCCCTGGAAGGTGCGCGTGAAGGTCGGCCAGACAGTGAAGGCCGGAGACGTGCTGGGGCTCGTCGGCAACAGCGGCAACTCGAGCGAGGCGCACTTGCACTTTCAGCTGCAGGACGGCCCGTTGATTGGGCGTCGAGCTGACGCGCGAGGGCCAGGTGTCGACGCCCGCCGCGTACACGTTCCTCAAGGCCGACGTGGTGACGCCGGTGAAGCGTCACTAGCGCTCACGCGAACGACACGACGGGCGCCGCGGTCGGCGCGACCTCGAGGCGCTGCCCGGTGACGAACTCCACGACGTCAGACACCACCGCGCTGTCTCGGCGCACGCGGTCGTGCGAGAGCCCCGTCGTCTCGATGAGCCGCGCGCCCGGCCACGCCGCCACCAGCTCGTGCGCCGACGCCACCGGCACCACCGCGTCGCTGACGTCGTGCACCACCAACGCCTTCGTGGCGCCGAGGCGCGGCGCGTGGGCGATGAGGTCCAGCTCCGAGATGGGCGCGTTGATGTAGCGCTCGACGCGGCGCACGAGGCGATCTCGCATCGCCAACGACAGCCCCACCAACTGCGTGAAGTGCGTGAGGTACGGTGTCATGCGCGCGGGCGGCGCGAGCAGCGCGACGCGCTGCACCTCGAGCCCCTTCGTCAGCGCGTACGCCGTGGCCGTCGCGCCCAGCGAGTGCGCGATGACGACCGACGGCCGCAGCCGCACGCCCACCGACGCGACCACCTGCGCCATCAGCGGCAGCGTGCAGAAGTCGCCCGCCGCTTCGCCGTGCGCCGGCAGGTCGATGGCCACCACGTGCCACCCGAGCGACACCAGCGGCGCGACGAACGAGCCGAGCTGCGACGCGTTGCCGCTCCAGCCGTGCACCAGCAGCGCACTGCCCCGCGGACCACCGACGTTCCATTCCCACGCGGGCAACGCGCGGTCGCCCACGTCGAGCTCGAAGCGGCGGGCTGTCCCCGACACCGCGCCCCAGCGCGCCGCAGGTCGCTGCGGCTTGCCCCAGAGCGCGAAGGCCTTCTCTTCAACCCAGTTGGGCGCCAGTCGCTCGGCGAGGCTGGTGGCGAAGTTTGCAAAACGAACGGTCGTGCTTTTTGTGGGCGTGGCGTACGTGGTCATCGGGGGCTCCGGTGGTGTGGGTCAGGGCTGCAGTGAGGTCATCAGCCTGTCGAAGGCGGCGCGCGCGCGGTCGATGGCGCGGCGGTCCTTCATCAGGCGGGAATACATGTTGAGGGCCATCATGATGCCCTCGAGCTCGAAGGCGATCTGCCGCGCGTCGACGCCCTTGTTCACCTGGCGCTCGTCGATGGCGAGCTGCACGGTCCTGGCGAGCGCCTCCAGGAGGCTCTTCTGTTGCTCGACCAGCACGTCGCGCGGGCGGCCCTCGCGGTCGTCGAACTCGACGTTGGCCTGTTGAAAAAAGCAGCCGCCCGGGTTGCGGCCGTCGGTAATCCAGTCCACCCAGTTCTCGAAGATGCGCTTGAGCCGCGGCAGCCCGCGCGGCGCCTTGAACGCGGGCAGCATGACGCGCTCCGCGAACAGGCTCGACGCGTAGTCGAGCACCGCGACCTGCAGGTCTTCTTTGCTGCCGAAGTGCGCGAACAGCCCGCTCTTGGACAGCGAGAGTTCCTCGGCGAGCGCGCCAATGGTGAGGCCCTCGAGGCCGTCGCGCCCCGCAAGGAGAAACGCGCGGCTCACGATTCGCTCTCGGGTCTCGTCGCCTTTCGACATGACGCCGCGACAATAAGAACGACCGTTCTAATTTTCAAGCGTGGTATGGCGCGGCCATGTCCACCATCGCGGCCATCGCGACCGGCCCGGCTGCCGGAGGTATTGGAATTATTCGGCTTTCCGGCCCTGACGCGCTGGCGGCCGCGCGGGTGGTGGCGCCTTCGTTGGGGGTCGCACCGACGCCGCGGCACGCGCACTTCACGCGCTTCATCGCGGAAGACGGCGCGGTGTTGGACGAAGGGTTGGCGCTCTATTTCCAGGCGCCGCGCAGCTTCACGGGTGAGGACGTGGTGGAGCTGCACGCGCACGGTTCGCCGCGGCTGCTGTCGCTGCTGCTGACGCGGCTGGTCTCGGTGGACGGCGTCCGGCTGGCGACGCCCGGCGAGTTCACGCGGCGCGCGTTGCTGAATGGGCGCGTCGACCTCGCGCGGGCTGAGGCGGTGGCCGACCTCATCGCGGCGGAGTCCGAGGCGCAGGTGCGCGCGGCGGCGGCGCAGCTGAGCGGTGAGTTGTCGGCGCGGTTGTCGGCGGTGCGCGAGCCGTTGTTGGGGCTGCAGGCCGAGGTCGAAGGCGCGCTCGATTTCCCGGAAGAAGCGGAAGACGTGGAGCTCGACGTCGCGCCGCGGCTCGAGGCTTCGCTGTCGGCGGTGCGGGCGCTGCTGGCTGATGCGAGGCGTGGTGCGTTGGTGCGGCGAGGCGCGCGGGTCGTGCTGTTTGGCCCGGTGAATGCGGGCAAGTCGACGTTGTTCAATTCGCTGGTGGGTGCGTCACGCGCGCTCGTCGACGCAGAGCCGGGCACCACGCGCGACACGTTGGAGGCACGCGTCGAGCTGCACGGCCTCGCGGTGACGCTGGTGGACACGGCGGGTCTGCGCGATGGGGCGGGGCGCATCGAGGCGCTCGGCATCGAGCGTGCGCGGGACGCAGTGCGAGGCGCAGACGTCGCAGTGCTCGTGTTGCCGCCGGGCGCGGAAGCGAACGAGCGTGCGGCGTGGCGCGCGGAGGTGGACGAAGCGCGACTGCTTGAGGTGCAGGGGAAAGCGGACCTCGTCGAGGGTGACGGCGTGTTGCGCGTGTCGGGGCTCACGGGCGCTGGTGTGGCCGGGCTGCGTGACGCGCTGGCGTCGCGACTGGGCAGCGGCGCGGCGGCCGGCGTGCTGTCGATGAGCGAGCGTCATGTGGCTGCGTTGACCGAGGTCGACGTGGCGCTGTCGCGCGCGCGCGCGGCCGTCGACGTGTCGACGCTGGAAGTGGTGGCGGGGGAGCTGTCGCTCGCGCTGCACGCGCTCGCCGAGTTGACCGGCGACGACGCATCGACAGCGTTGCTCGACGCCATCTTTCAGCGGTTCTGCATCGGGAAGTAGTCGCTGCGCTCGACGGGGGCGATCGCGAGTTCGCTGCCCGAGCGGAGTGACGCGCCGCCCGGCCCACATCGTTCGCTGTGCCCGCTCGCGTCGCCCGTTCGTCGCACCGCGAGGGCGACGAAAAGTCCGGTGGCCGGGCCTTCTGCATCCCTCGCTGCGTTGTCTCTCGTGGTGCGCGGTCGCCCGACGAGAGCGACGAGAAGTCCGGTGGCCGGGCTTTTTGCATCCCTCGCGGCGTTTCCCGCGTCGCGCGCGTTCGTCGCACCGCGCGAGCGAACGAGGGTAGCCGCGCCTTCTGCATCCCTCGCTGCGTTGTCTTTCGTGGTGCGTGGTCGCCGCGCGATGAGAGCGCCGAGAGGTCCGGTGGCCGGGCTTTCTGCATTGCTCGCGGCGTTGTCTCGCGTGGTGCGCGTTTCGCCGCGCGACGAGAGCGACGAGAGGTCCGGTGGCCGGGCCTTCTGCAGTCCTCGCTGCGTTGTCTCGCGTGGTGCGAGGGCGACGAGAAGTCGGGTTGTCGGGCCTTCTGCATTGCTCGCGGCGTTGTCTCGCGTAGTGCGCGTTTTCGCCGCGCGACGAGAGCGACGAGAGGTCCTGCATCCCTCGCTGCGTTGTCTCTCATGGTGCGCGTTTCGCCGCGCCGCGAGAGCGACGAGAAGTCCGGTGGCCGGGCCTTCCGCGTCCCTCGCTGCGCGCAGGAGAGCGCGATTTCCGCGCGGGCGCGCGCCCCATGCGCTGAGAGTCCCAGGCGCGTGGCGATGGGCCCTGTGACTTCTCGCCGACGTCGAGCGAGAGTGACGAAGCGCCCGCCCGCCGGGCTTTTTGCATCCCTCGCGGCGCCGAGCGGAGCCGCAGCGCGTACCCCTGAAGTCGCTTGATGCGATCCCTGCGGCATGATCTGCGAGGGGAAT
>CAYWON010000128.1:11288-20047 GCA_964459885.1 uncultured Archangium sp. | reverse complement strand
TACGTGCGCGACGGCACGAAGTCACCGCCGACGGTGAGGCCATCGCGCCAGTCGAGGCTGGCGATGTAGCGCTCGCGGCGCTCTTCCCACGGCGCCACCAACATCGTGCCGGGCGCGAAGCGGGCCTTCGAGGGCGCGAGGTTCGCGTAGTACGCGGTGAGTCCGGTGGTGACGAGGCGGTGCTGTTTGTTGTCCAGCAACGTGAAGCTGTACGACGCCGCGTGCACCGTGAAGCCGTCGGCGACGAGTGAGTAGCCGACGATGGCGAGGCAGGTGATGAACGCCGTGCCGGGAATGGTGACGAGCAGCGCCGCGGGCCCACGTCGGCGCGCGACCCAGATGCTGCCGGGGCCGATGGCCAGCGTGAAGAGCGTGATGATGAGGAGAAAACGGCCCAACGGCGCGGTGGCCTGCGGGAGCAACGACGCCTTCACCGTCGACGAGTTGTACCGGCGCTCGTACTCGGGCACCGGGCCCTGCGGGTTCACCGGGAGCCCTTCACGGAAGTACGGCCGCACCGTCGGCGCGCCATCGCTCAGAAAGACGCGACCAAAGCCGTAGGCGCCGTCTTTCACCGACGGGAACGTCGACGTGCTGCGCACCTGCCCGCCGATGAGCGCGTGCCCACCCGACACCACGAAGGCCTCGAGCGCCTGCCGGGCCGCGCCATCGAGCGCGTCGAGCGTCGCCGGGTCGGGCACCACGACGAGGTCGTAGCCAAGGTACGAGGCCAGCTCGCGCGGCGCTTCAGCGGGCGGCACCGCGTGCACGAGCACGTTCGCGCCCGAGTACCGCGGCGCGCGGCCGATGAACTTCTCGAAGGCCTCGGGCTGCGAGAGCGTCAACACCACGCGCTGCGGCTCGTACGTCGACTGGAAGTACATCTGCGCGCCGGAGCTCTGCGTGATGCCTGGGCCCGCGGCGGTGACCGAGCCGTAGCGCAGCTCGTGCGGCACAGGCACCGTCACTGTCGTGCGCTCGCCCGCACGCACTTCGGCCTCGCGCGTGACGACGTGCGCTGAACCGGAGACCGAGCCACGAATGGAGAAGCGGATGACCTGCGTCGGCCCCTGCGTGTTGTCGATGAAGAAGCGCACCGGCATCGAGCCCGAGCGCACGGCGGGCGCGTTGTTCTCGACAGACACGCGCGTGCGACCGTCGGCGACGTCGAGCCGCTGCACCGGCGGCACCTGGTAGTCGAGCAACGAGACGCCGAGCCCCTCGTCGCGCTGCTCGTCGGTCTCTTCCACCGCGGGCACCGCGACGGCGGCTTCGGCTTCTGCTTCGGCGTCGAACGGGTCGACCTGCGTGACGGAGAGAATCGTCGCGGCCAGCAGCGCCTCAACCACGAGGCACCTCGGGCACCGACTCGAGCAACTGCTGCGCGACCGTCTCGGCGCTGACGCGCTCGAGCCCTGCTTCGTAGGACAAGACGAGGCGGTGGTTGAGGACAGCGCCCGCCATGTCACGCACCTCGTCGAAGCCCACGTTGGGCTTGCCGCGCGAGAGCGCCCACGCGCGCGCTGACGCCGCCAACGCGAGGGCCGCGCGGGGTGAAGCGCCGTAGCGCACGAAGCGCTTCACGCTGTCCGGCGCGGTGGCGCTCGACGGGTGCGTGGCTTCCACCAGACGCCCGATGAACTCGGCCACCGGCACCGGCAGGTGCACGCGATCGACGAGCGAGAACAGCGTGGCGAGCGCGTTGCCGTCGGCCACCGACTCGAGCTGCGGCGGCTGGCCACGGGCGCGCGTGGTGAGAATGGACGCCATCGTCTTCGCGCCGACCGGCGGCACGAGCACGCGGAACATGAAGCGGTCGAGCTGCGCTTCGGGCAGCGGGTACGTGCCTTCGAGCTCGATGGGGTTCTGCGTCGCGAGCACGAAGAACGGCTGCGGCAGCGCGTGCGTGGTGCCCAGCACCGTCACGCTGCGCTCCTGCATCGCCTCGAGCAGCGCCGACTGCGTCTTGGGCGAGCTGCGGTTGATCTCGTCGGCGAGCACGATGGACGCGAACAGCGGCCCCTGTCGAAACGTGAAGGCCTTCGTCTCGCCGTCGATGACGTACGTGCCGGTGATGTCGCCCGGCAGCAGGTCGGGCGTGAACTGAATGCGCTTGAAGGGGAGCGCGAGCAGCCGCGCGAGGCCCTTGCACAGCTCCGTCTTACCGAGCCCGGGCAGGCCCTCGAGCAACACGTGACCGCGCGCGAGGATGGCCGTCGACACGCGATCGACGACACCGGTCTGATCAAGCAGCACCTGGTTGAGACCCGCCTTCAGCTTCGCGATGGCCTCGCCGGCAGACTGCACCTCGAGCGGCGTGAGCAACTGTTCCGACACGTGGGTTCCCCTCTCACTTCCGAATGACGTCACTTCGAATCGAAATAGCGCTGCACGAGCGCGCGGTTTCTCGGCCGCATCGCGCCTTCGTCGTACCCAGCAGCTTCCGTGCCGGTGGCGCCTGCGCCCGTACCGTCGCCCACGGGCGCGCCGTCTTTCACCCGCGGGTTCGCGGCTCGCAGGCCACGCAGCTCGCCCGCTTCACCGCCGTTGCCCTCGGGCAGCGACTCGAACGCGAGCCGCTCTGGATCCATCTCGGCCTGCTCGCCGAACACCAGCTCCGCCGAGTCGCCACCACGCGCGGGATCGCCCTCGCCGCCGAACTGCCGTGACGCGTGACCACCCTGGCCGTTGCCGCCTTGTCCGTTGTTCGGCTGGCCCGCACCGCCCTGCTGCTGCTGCTGCGAACGGCCGGACTGTTGCTGTTGCGACTGCTGCTGACCGCCGCCGTTGTTGAACTGCTTCGAGAGTTGCTTTTGACGCTGCGCGAGCGCGTTGCGGAGCTCGTTCACCTTCGAACGCGAAGGGACCTGCTTGCCGTTCTGACCTTGCTGACCGTTCTGGCCCTGCTCGCCGTTCTGGCCTTGCTGACCGTTCTGGCCTTGCTCGCCGTTCTGGCCCTGCTCGCCGTTCTGGCCTTGCTGTCCGTTCTGGCCCTGCTGACCGTTCTCACCCTGCTGACCGTTCTCGCCCTGCTCGCCGTTCTGACCCTGTTCACCGTTCTCGCCCTGTTCGCCGTTCTGGCCGAGCGCCTGCTGCATCGCCTGCTCGCCGTCCTGCGCCTCGCCGTCCGACAGCTCCATCAACGCGCGCTCGAGTTCTTCCTGTTCGCGTTGCGTCGCTTCGTTCGCCCCGGCCTGCGCGAGCGCCTGCTCGAGGTTCTTCGCGGCGTTCTCGGCGCGGTCGAGCTCGCGTGACGCTTCCGCCGCCTGCTTGTCGAGCTGTTGCTCGAGCGCGTCGGCGGCCTCCCAATCGGCGGCGTCGAACG
The DNA here is from genome assembly GCA_964459885.1 of uncultured Archangium sp. GTDB lineage: Bacteria > Myxococcota > Myxococcia > Myxococcales > Myxococcaceae > Archangium_A. The sequence continues at coordinate 16,722 of CAYWON010000128.1, read as the reverse complement.
TGTTCTCGGCGAGCTCTTCTTGCAGCCGTTGCAGCTCTTCCTGCGCGGCGGCGTCGGCGGGCTCTTCCTTCGCGATCGCCTCGAGCTTCTCAGCGAGCTCCTCGACACGCGTCGCCGCCGCGGCGTTGGGAGGCGCCGTCACGCTCCGCGGCTGCGGCACGAGCAACCCGGCGATCAAGAAGCACACCGCGAGCGCGAGAAAGGACACGGGACGCCGCACGTCGATGGCGGGCAACGGCAACTCACGCAGCGACTGGTTCAGTCCAAGCTCCCACTCGCCGACCGGCAGCTCGAGCCGCGTCAGCAACAGACCACCGGCCTGCGCCTGTCGATCGGCGACGACGGCCGCGCGCTCCTGGGACACGCCGCGCGTACGAGCGAGCCACCACACCCCGAGGCCAGCCAACACAGCGAACAGCGGCCCGACGATGAACAACCCGCGCTGCACGAAGATGCGCCACACCACGAACGCGGTCACCGCCACCCACACGGGGCCGACGGCAGCCCGCGCGAAGACCTCGAGGTTGAGGTGGCGCCGCACCTGCGAGATGCGCGCTTGCACCGCTTGTCTGCGTCGTTCTTCTCCGGCAGCCATGCGCGTTCAGAGGAGCCTAACCCGCGCCAAGTTCCCGACGTTCCCGAATTCCGATGAGCGGTCGGGCACTTGCGGTCACCGGTCGCGCAACCGCGCGATGCCGCACTGAACGGTGCGCAACGTTCTTCTCATCTCTCCTTGAAACCGCGGGCCGGGGGCCGCATCAGACGCGGCACCATGAACGCAGTTCCCGACAGTGCCCTGCAGCAGCTCTTCACCGACGCCCGTTCCCTGAATGCGTGGAAGCCCGAGCCGGTCTCCGACGAATTGATCCGCCGCCTCTACGACCTCGCGAAGCTGGGCCCGACGGCCACCAACAGCCACCCCGCCCGGTTCCTGTTCGTGAAGTCGCCTGAGATGAAGGCGCAGCTCCGTGAGGCGCTCAACCCGGGCAACGTGGACAAGACGATGGCGGCGCCCGTCACCGTCGTCGTCGCGTGGGACGAGAAGTTCTACACGCACATGCCGACGCTCTTTCCGGCGCGTGGCGAAGCGCTGAAGGCGAGCTTCGGCGACCTGCCTGCAGAGCGCCGCGACGCGATGATGTTGCAGAACACCGGCCTCGAAGCGGCCTCGCTCATCTACGCGGCGCGCGCGCTCGGGCTCGACGCCGGGCCCATGGGCGGCTTCGACAAGGCGAAGGTCGACGCGACGCTGCTCAAAGACACCGGCTGGCACTCGGTGCTGCTCATCAACCTCGGCTACGGAGACCGTTCGCAGTTGCCGCCGCGCCTGCCGCGCCTCGACTTCGAGACCGCCGCGCGCATCGCCTGACGCACTGCGCCTCGTGTCTGCGGTTTTCCGAGCGCGCCGCGCGGGCTACACGGCGCAACCGTGCTCCGCGCATTCGCCCTGCTGCTCACGCTGCTCGCCGGTGCCGTCTTTGCCCACGCGCAACCAAAGCCGCCCACGCTGCTCAAACAGGTGCCGCCCGAGTACCCCGCGTCGCTCGCTGACGCCGGGCTGCCGGACACCTCGGTGCTGCTGGAGATCGACATCGGCGTCGACGGCAAGGTGATGAAGGTCAACGTCGTCGAGAGCGCCGGTGAGGCCTTCGACACCGCGGCCGTCGACGCCGCCAGGCAGCTCGAGTTCACGCCCGCCGAGTACGACGGCAAGCCCATCCCCGTTCGCATTCAGTACCGCAGCCACTTCGCGATGCAGCAGCAGGTGGTCGAAGCGCCGGTCGAGCCAGACGCCGGCGTGCCCGTCGTGAACCTCGCCGGCACGCTCACCACCGCCGGCACACGCGAGCCCGTCGTGGGTGCGCAGGTCGCGCTCGGTGACCGCGTGGTCGACTCAGACGTGAACGGTCACTTCGAGTTCACCGACGTGCCCGAAGGCAACGCCGAGTTGGTCATCACCGGCCCCGGCCTCGAGCGCATGACGTCGACGGAGGTCATCAAGGCCGGCGAGCGCACCGAGGTGAAATACGCGCTGCGCACCACCAACGACCCCAACGTCACCGTGGTGCGCGACACGCGCGAGCGCCGCGAGGTGGCGCAGGTGAAGCTGACCGCGCAGGAGTTCCGCATGGTGGCCGGCACGCGCAACGACGCGTTCAAGGTCGTGCAGAACCTGCCTGGCGTCGCGCGCAGCCCGTTCGGCGGCGCGGCGTTGGTGGTGCGCGGCAGCAAGGCGTGGGACTCACGCATCTACGTCGACGAGATCCAGATTCCTCAGCTGTTCCACTTCGCGGGCCTCAACGCGACGTTCAACTCCGAGACCGTCGAGAGCATCGCGTTCCAGCCCGGCAACTTCGGCGTCGACTACGGCCGCAGCATCGGCGGGCTCGTGCAGGCGCAGGTCAAGACGCCGTCGAAGAAGGGCTTCCACGGCTCGCTCGACGTGAACTTCTTCGACGTGTCTGCGCACCTCGAGACGCCGGTGAGCGAGAACTGGTCGGTCAGCGCTGCCGGCCGCTTCGGGCTCGCGCAGTTCACCGTGCCCTTCGCGATTCAGACCTTCGCGCCGGCCAACGTGCAGCGCACGCTGGGCTTCACCCGCGCGCCGCAGTTCTGGGACTACCAGGTGCGCGCCGAGCGTCGCGAAGGCACCAGCAAGAACCGCGTCTTCGTCACTGTGTTCGGCTCTTCAGACAGCTGGGCCTTCGTCACGCCCAACGCGTTCGCCGACGCCGACGTCGAGGGCAACAGCGGCGCGGCGGCCAACTCGCAGCTCTACAACCGCTTCGTCGTCGGCGTCGATCACCGCCTCGGCGAGCGCGTGACGTTCATCTCGCGCAACTCGGTGGGCTTCGACATCAACGAGCAGCAGGGCACCACCAGCGAGATCTTCTTCCGCAGCACGCAGTTTCCGCTGCAGTTCCGCGAGCGCTTCCGCATCGACATTCCGGAAGCGAACCTCGTCATCAACACCGGCCTCGACCTGCTCATCACGCCGTCGCTGCTCGACGCGCAGCGCCCGCCGCCGTTCGCCGCCAACCGGCTGCCCGACCCGTACGTCACGCGCCGCCTCATCGCGCAGACCGAGCTCCGCACGTACGTCGAGCCCGGCCTCTTCGTCGACGGCACGTGGACGCCCATCGAGTCGCTGCAGATCCGCGGCGGTGTGCGGCTCGACGGCGAGTTCGGCACCATGAAGAAGGCCTGGGTCAACCCGCGGCTGTCGGCGCGCTGGTCCATCATTCCGCAGCTGGCCATCAAGGGCGGCGCGGCGATGTACCAGCAGCCGCCCGACTACCGAATGGGCCAGCTCTCGCCGGTGTTCGGCAACCCCGACCTGCTGCCCGAAGGCGCGTGGCACTTCATGGGCGGCGTCGAGGCGCGGCTCTTCGACCTGCTCGAGCTCGACGTGCAGGGCTACTACAAGCCGCTCTTCAACCAGGCGAGGCAGACGCTCGCGAGCGGCGCCGGCAGCGACATCGCCATCGCCGGCAACGAAGGCCGCTACACCAGCACCGGCTACGGCCGGGCGTACGGCGGCGAGTTCCTGCTGCGGCTGCGGCCCACGCGCTACTTCACCGGCTGGGTCGCGTACTCGCTGAGCCGCTTCGAGCGCGACTACTTCGGCGGCGTGGCGTTCGCGCCCGGCCCGTTGGACCAGACGCACAACCTCGTCGCCGTGGGCAGCGTGTCGTTGCCGTGGAACATGAACTTCGGTGTGCGCTTCCGCTACGCGACGGGGCCGTTGGTGACGCCGGTGCTGGGCGCGCTGTTCGACGCGTCGGGCAACTACTTCGTGCCGCTGCCGGGCCTGCCGTGGAGCGAGCGCCTGCCCGACTTCTTCCAGTTGGACGCGCGGCTCGACAAGCGCTTCGTCTTCGATGCGTGGACGCTCGTGGCCTACCTCGACGTGCAGAACGTCACCAACCAGCAGAACCCCGAAGCCCGTTATTACAACCACGACTATTCACAGTCGGCGTACGTGACGAGCATCCCGATTCTGCCGACGCTGGGTCTGAGAGGAGAGTGGTGATGCGCGCCCTTTCTTTGTCGTCGCTCTTGCTGCTGGCTGGCTGCGGCGTGCAGTTCACGCCCGAGACGCTGGTGAACTCGCTGCGCGTGTTGGCCGTACACGCCGACCCGCCCGAGGTGGCGCCCGCACAGACCACGCGACTTGAGGTGCTCTACTCAGACCCGTCGCGCGTCGGTGAGCCGAACACCATCATCTGGGTCGGCTGCGAGCCGGACCCGCTCGACCTGAACCGCAGCGCTTGCAACGACGCTTCCATCCTCATCAAGCCGTCGCTCATCACCGACTACCCCGAAGGTCTGACGCTGCTCGGCTTCGGCCCGCGCGCCATGTACGCGAGCAAGCCCGACCCGTTCAGCGTCTTGGCGCCCGAAGACCCCATTCGCCAGAACGGCAGCGTCGCCGTCGTGATGTCCATCGTCATCGGTGAAGACGTGCCGGTGACGGCGATGGGCGACGAGCTGAACGCCATCTTCCGCCGCGTCGAGACCAAGGAGACGCCGGCGGCGATTTCCCTCACGCGCGTCTTGGTGAGCGAGAAGACACAGGGCCAGAACCAGAACCCGGTCATCAGCAACCTCACGTTCGACGGCGAGAACCTGCCCGTCGGCGCGCGGCTGCAGGTGCGCGCGGGTCAGAAGGTGCAGCTCGGCGTCGCCGTGCCCGCGTCATCGCGAGAGGTGTACGTCGAGCAGCAGCCGTCAGGGCCCGTCGAGAAGACGGAGCTCGTCACCGGCGCCTGGTACTCGCTGAGCGGCCGCTTCAGCCAGGAGCGCTTCGACGTGAGCGAGAGCGACACCACGACGTTCTTCGCGCCGGGCTCGGCCGAGTTCCCCGAAGACCCGGTGCCCGAGCGCCGCACCGGCCAGCTGTGGCTCGTGGTGCGCGACAACCGCGGCGCGCAGAGCTGGCAGCAGTTCCGTTTCTACGTGTGTGACGAGTCGCTGCCGATGCCGCGCGTGACGTCCATCATGGCGCCGTCGAGCGCCGCTGACCCGGTGGTGGTGACGGGTGAGAACATGGAGCGCGCGTTGGACGTCGTCATCGGCGACCGTGCGTTGACGCAAGGTGTGTACTCGTCGTCGCGCGACGGCTTCGTGGGCTACCTCGATGGCCTGCCGTCGGGCACGTACCCGGTGCAGGTGCGCGGTCAGAACTGCCAGAACGCCGACACAGGGCTCACGTACACGGTACCCTGACGGGCATGTCTGCCGTCGACGACGTCACGACCGTCACTGGCTTCGCGGCCGCTGGGAGCATGGCGGTCGGCATCGCGGTGGTCCTCGCCGTGCGTTGGTGGCGCGCGACGCACCGCGCGCCCACGTTGGAAGCGAGCGACGGCCGCATTCACGCGGAGATCGCAGCCCACCGCGCCGAGACCGTGCTGAAGCAGGACGACGCGAC
>CAYWON010000128.1:7574-11188 GCA_964459885.1 uncultured Archangium sp. | reverse complement strand
GGCGAGCAGGTCTCACACACGTGGACGTTGATGCGCCGCGTGGGCGCCGACACCGTGCAGAAGGGACTGAAGGCCGGCGCATGCCCCGGTTGTGGTGCGCAGCTGGAGCTCGCCCGCACGCTGCGCTGCACGTACTGCGAAGCGGTGGTGAACAGCGGCCTGCACGACTGGGTGCTGGTCGACGTCACGCACGGCGCGGCGTCGCTCGAAGGCCGCGTGGCGACGGTCGACCCGACGGGGCTGCGGAAGGTCGACGCAGCGTTGAGCGCCGAGTCACTCGAAGACCGCGCCGCGCTCTCGTTCTGGCGTTGGCGTGAAGCCCTTCACTCGGGACACACCGCGCTGCTCGAAGCGGTCGCCACCGATGCCTTCGTGGCGGAAGCGCGCGGCGATCACGCGCAGGCTCCGATGCGCGCGCGGCCGCGCTCCGCCACGTTCCGGCTGCGGGCGCTGCTGCTCGATGACGCACAGCGCGCGCTGGTGACCGCGTCGTGGGCCGAGAGCGAGGGCGACACGCTCATCGCCCACCGCGTGGTGCTTCAGTTGTCGAGACCGAACACCGCGCGCAGCGACGCGAAGGTCGGGCTGTCGACGTCGCGCTGCCCCACCTGCCTCGCGTTCATCGACGAGGCCCAGCACCGTCGCTGCCCGTACTGCGACGGCGCGCTCGACGTCGGCTGGCTGCTCACGGCGGTGTTGCCGGGCAACCAGCTCGGTCGACTGCTGCGAGAAGCGCAAGGGCGTCAGTGACGACGGCAGCCGCGACGCTCGTGATGCTGCTCGTCACTCAACCGTTCGAGGCGAACGTCCTCAAGGCGTTGAGCTGCCCCACGAGCGACGGCACACGATGTCGGAGGAAGAACGTCGACAGAGACTTGAAGGTGCTCTTCGCGGTCGAACGTCGCAGCGAGGGACGCACGCGCGTCTACGTCGGCATCAATGCACGCGCTACGGACGATGGCGTGGATGGCGTCGTTGAGTACGTGCTCAACAAAGACAATTCACTCGACGAGGTGAAGTGTCACGAACTCCGGATACCGGATCCACTCGACCGAGCTCGCGGCAGCTATGAGGTCCGTTCGGTCTGTGATGGACACCTGCTGCGATTGCCCGTGACCAGGAATCCACGAGGCCAGCACGACATCGAGCGACACAAACCTGCGCTGCCGGAACGGGACGCGTACGAGCGCTCGCTTGGAATCGGACGTTCGTTCCTCAGTCCATCGGGCGAACACGTGTTGGTCGCGGTTCAACTCGGCGAGGCCATGAGACCGGCGTTCATCGTCTACCTGTTCAAACCCGACGGTACTTTCGTGTCGGCGCGATGCCTCACGCGGCTGCCGAGTGACGGTGACAGGCTCAGTGAGCTGCGGATCGCGCCGGTGCGAATCGCTGGTGACGTGCTCAGCTTCTCTGATCGATGCACCGAAGGACCAAAGAGCCGAGACCTGGTCTCGTTCAAACTCGACGCCGACGACAGGTTGCGTTGGGTTGGCCGCGAGCGACAGCGCTTCGAATGAACCTCACGGCAGCGGCTGCGAGCCACGCGACGGGCCGCTGACCATGTTCGGCCAGCCGTTCGCGAAGCCGATGCGATCGACCAGCACCAGCCGCCCCGACGAGCCGACCTGACCCGCACGCCACGCGTGGTACACGTGCACCCAATCGCCGCTCGGCCCACGAACGATCGAGCCGTGACCCGGCCCCGCCCACGCGCCGCGCGTCACGAGGATCGGATCGCCCTTCTTGGTGAACGGCCCCGTCGGCGACTGCGACCGCGCCACACCGACGGCGTAGGCGTTCGAGGCGTAGCCGTTCGCCGAGTAGAACAAGTAATAGTAGCCGCCCTCGTAGATCATCCACGGGCCTTCGATGAGCGCGCCTTCCCAGCCGAGCGTGTTCGTCAGCAGCGTCGTCGGTGAACCGGTGAGCGAGAGCCCGTCAGCCGACAGCGGTTGAATGCGAATGGGCGTGGTCTGACCGATGGCGTTGCCGTCGGGCTTCCACAACAGGTAGTTCTGACCGTTCGGCGCGCGGAAGAAGCTCGCGTCGATGACGCCGGGGCTCCCCGTCTGCAAGAGCGGCTGCGGCTGCGCGGTGTACGGCCCGCCGGGGTTGGTCGCGGTCGCGGCGCCGAGCGCGAAGATGCCGTTGTTGTGACGCGCGCTGAAGTACGCGACGTACTTGTTGCCGACCTGGTGCAGCTCCGGCGCCCAGAAGTCGCGGTCAGCCCACGCGGGGATCGCGCTCGCCGACAAGATGTGGCCCGCCGACGTCCAGTGGACGAGGTCGGTCGAGCGGCGCATCGGGTACTTGTTCGCGCCGCCGCCGGTGCACGCCATGTAATAGGTGTTGCCCGCCTTCATGACGCCCGGGTCGGGGCAGTCGGTCGGCACCACCGGATTGGCGTAGAGCCCGCCGCACTGTCGGTAGCGCAACGCCACCTCGCAGTTGCCCGCGCCGTTGAACGTCGGCGTCCACCCGTTGCTCAGCACGGCCACGCCGTCGCTCCCAGAAGTGCGGCAGACGCCGTCCCAGGTGACCGTGCCGTTCACGTCGTCGTAGTCGTTGGGGTGGTTGGGCGCGCGGAACCACGTGTCGCCGTACGAGATGCGCGTCTGGCAGCTCGACGGCGCGGCGCTCGGGCAGCTGCCGCGTTGATCCAACGCGATGACGCAACCACTGCGGCCCTGGAAGTACGGCTGCCAACCATTCGACAGCGTGGCGAACGAGTTGCCCGACGCGTCTTGCTGGCACTGGCCGTTCCACGTCACCACGCCGCTCACGTCGTCGTAGTCGTTGGGGTGGTTCGCCGGCTTGAGCCACGCGACGCCGTACGTCACGCGCGTAACGCACGGCTCGGGAGGCGTTCCGCCGCCAGTGCCCGACCCACCACCGGTCGTACCCGTGCCACCACCTGTCGTGGTGCCGCCGCCGGTCGACGCAGTGCCACCGCCCGTTGCGCCAACGCCGCCGCCGGTCACGCTCGAGCCACCGCCGGTCGCGTCACCGCCGCCGGTCGCGTCACCACCGCCGGTCCCGTCACCACCGCCGGTCGCGTCACCACCGCCCGTCGCGTCGCCGCCGCCCGTCGCATCACCGCCACCGGTCGCTGAGCCACCGCCGGTCGCGTCACCGCCACCGGTCGCTGAGCCGCCACCGCCCGTCGCTGAGCCACCACCGCCGACAGCCCCCGCACCACCGCCGGTAACCTCTTCGGTCGGCATCGGACCGCACGAGAACGCCACGACCACGAGCGCGCAGAGCCATCGATTCATGACCGGCGTCGTACGCGGCGTCGTCCGGCACGACCAATCAAGGGGTTACGAGGTGACGCGCGCCGGTGACGGGCACGCGAGGTCGAAAATCCACATGCCGTGTGGATTCTCGACGTCGCGCGCTCAGTCGCGCAGCAGCGGCACGATGGCCTCGGTGCGGATCCCCGTGTTCCAGCGGCAGTACGGCGCTGGCGACTGCGCGAGGTTCGACCACTCACACTTCTCAAGCAGGCTGGGCTGCCACGGCACCACGGTCGCGCGGTGCTTGAGCATCAGCGCGGTCTCCGGCGTGTCGACCACATGCTGCAGCATCCACTCGCCGAGGCCGGGCACGTC
>CAYWON010000128.1:0-7548 GCA_964459885.1 uncultured Archangium sp. | reverse complement strand
GCTAGACGGTCAACGAGCGCCTCGAGGAGCTTCACCTGCGTCTCGGGTGGGTGCCAGAACAGAATCGCAGTGCCGATGGCGTCGAGCCCGATGCCGATGCCAATGCCCAACGGCACGCCTTCAATCTTCTGCGGGTCACCCACCGCCGCGGCGATGAGCAGACTCGAGAACGCGGCCTCCGCGAGAAACGCGAACGCCGTCAGCAACTTCCACCCGGTGTCGTAGCGGTAGTTGGTGCGCACCACCTCTTCACGCGTGAAGCGCGATTGCTCGACGCACGCGAGCTCCAGCGTTCCTTGCGGAAACGGTCGACCCGTCTGCGGCGCGGGCATCGGCTGCGGGGCGGGCTGCACCACGACCACGCCAGGCTCTGGCTGGGGCGGAGGCATCGGCGGCGCCTCGACGAGCGGCTGCGGCTCTGGCGGTGCGGGCGGCGCATAACGACCGCTCACCACCACGCGACGTTCTTCGTCACCGAGCGGCTTCACGGTATCGAAGCCGCTGTTGCTCCACGACGCGTCGGTCACTTCCAGGAACGCCCACACCGTCGCGCAGCCCGACGACGACGCCACGACGACACACAACGCGAGCCAACGAAGCACGCCGCCACCGACGTCCGCGCCCTGAGATGGATTCACTTTCGCTACGGTGCCCCACATGAATGCCGCAGACCTTGCCGTGTTGGAGAAGCGCGTGCACGCCATCGTGCGCCCGGAAAAAGAGCTGCTGTGGCTCTACCTCTTCACCGCGTTGGCGATGCTGTGCGCGGCGCCCATCGTGTTGGTGCCGCTGCTCTTCCGCTACCAGACGCTCTGGTACCGCTTCGAGCCGACGGGCGTGTCGATGGGCTACGGCGTCTTCTTTCGCCGCGAGATGCAGCTGACCTACGCGCGCATGCAGGACATCCACCTCTCGCAGAACATCCTCGAGCGCTGGCTGGGCATCGGCACCGTCACCGTGCAGACAGCAGGCGCGGGCGGCGCCGGCAACCTCACCATCGTGGGCGTGAAGGACTTCAACGCCATCCGCGACTACCTCTACGCGAAGATGCGCGGCGTCCGCGACGCGCACGACGTCGCGCCGACCGACTCGAGCGACGCGGTGCTCGTGGACATTCGCGATGCGCTGCGTGACGCGGCCCAGGCGCTCGCCAGCAAGCAGGTGCCGTGATGGACACACTCCTCAAGCTGCTCAAGCCGCTCTTCTTGCCGCTGCTGAAGGTCGACTTCACGCCGCCGCACCTGCCCGAGGGCAGCTCACTGGTGCGCGAGCTCAAGCCCTCCGACAAGTGGCTCGGCTACCGCTACCTGCAGACCATGTTCGGCTTCTTGAACCAGTTCATCGGCTTCGGCATCGCGGTCATCGCGTTGATGGCGAAGCTGAAGGGCTGGGGCGTCGCGCTCGCGCTGCTGCTGTTCGCCGTCGAGTTCTTCGTCATCGGTCTCGCGCTCGTCACCACGCGCGTCGACTTCGAGGTGCGGCACTACCTCGTGGGCGATCGCTCGCTGCGCGTGGTGCAAGGCGCGTGGACGCGTGAAGAAGTGACGCTGAGCTACGCCAACGTGCAGAACCTCGAGGTGACGCAGGGCCCGCTCGAGCGGCTGTTCGGCTTCAAGTCGCTCACCATCTCGACGGCCGGCGCCGACACCACGCCCGGCGCGCAGAATTCCCACCTGGTGACGCTGGTGGGCCTCGACGACGCCGACGCGCTGCGCGGCCTCATCCTCAACATGCTGAAACAACACCGCGACTCGGGCTTAGGCGAACCCGTGACGACGCCCACGACAGCACCGACGCAGCGGCTGCTGGAAATCAAAGAGGCCGCGCTTTCGTTGAGGGAAGCCGCGATGCGTTTCCGTTGACATTCGGCATCAGCGCTACGAGATCCACCACTTTCCGACTCACTTCCGTCGAAATCCGTTGAAGAAGGCTCCATGACTCCGTTTCTCACGTTGGCGCAGGCGCATCAGGGCTGGCTCACCACGCGGTTGTTGGCGACTTTCACGGGCGACGCCGAGTGGGTGCTGTGGCTCCTCGCGGTGCTGTCGGTCATCTCCATCGCCGTCATGTTGGAGCGCGCCATCTACTTCTCGACGCGCTCGCTCCCGAACAGCGACGGCATCCTGCTGCAGCTCGCGAAGGGCGACATCGACTCGGTCAAGACGGCCATCAACGGCAAGTCGGGCATGGAAGCCGCGGTGCTGCGTGAAGGCCTGTCGGCGGTCGAGAAGGGCCCCGACACCGTCGATGAGATCGTCAGCGCCACGATGGCGCGCGAGCGTCCGCGCTACGAGCGGTTCCTCTCCATCCTCGGCACGCTCGGCAGCAACACGCCGTTCATCGGGCTGTTCGGCACGGTGCTCGGCATCATCAAGGCCTTCAAGGACCTCGGCATGTCGGGCGCGAAGGGCGCTGAAGTGCAGGCCACGGTCATGGCCGGCATCTCGGAAGCGCTGGTGGCGACCGCCGTCGGCCTCGCCGTCGCCATCCCCGCGGTCATTGGGTACAACATCTTGCAGCGCTCGGTGAAGAACACCGCGGCGCGCGCGACGGCGCTGGGTCACGCGCTCGTCGGTCACCTCCGCGCCACGGGGAAATAAGCGATGGCCGGCGGCGCTTCTGACAATGACGGCGACGAGATTACGGGCATCAACGTCACGCCCCTCGTCGACATCGTGCTCGTGCTGCTCATCATCTTCATGGTGACGGCCAACTTCATCGTGAAGGAAACGGTGGAGGTCGACCTGCCGCGCGCGGTGAACACCGAAGAAAAGACAGTCCAGACGCCGGTCATGCTGACCATGGACAAGGACGCGAAGATCTTCTTCGACGGCGTCGAGACCTCGGGCGACGCGCTGATGCAGAAGATGAAGGACGCCGTCGCGAAGGACAAAGAGGTGCGCGCCATCATCAGCGCCGACCAGTCGCTCAACTACGGCAAGGTGATGAACCTCATCGACATGGTGAAGGGCGCCGGCATCGCCAAGTTCGCGTTGAACATCCAGAAAGAGGCGAAGCCCAGCGCTTCGCCGTGAAAAGGAACCGGCGGCGCCCGCGTGGCGTCGCACCGGGACGTCGTGAGTTCCATGTCTCAGCAGGCTTTCGAGCAACAAGATGAGCCGAGCGGGTGGATCTTCGCCGCCATTCTCGTCGCGTCGCTCGTCGTGCACGGCCTGACGTTCATCTCGATGCCCGAGTCGACGCCCCCGCGCGCGCCGAACAAGCCTGTCGAGATGACGTTCTACGAGCCGCCGCCGCCCAAGGTGGAAGAGCCGGAGCCTCCGAAGCCGCCTGAGCCCGAGCCGCCGAAGCTGGAGCCGGTGAAGGTGAAGCCGAAGCTCGTCGCCAAGGCCGAAGCGCCGCCGCCGAAAGACGACGCGCCGCCGCCGCCCAACGAAGAAGCGAAAGAAGTGCCGCAGGAGCCGGTGCCCATCGTCATCGGCGTGACGATGGATTCCACGAGCGCGGCCGGTGGGTTCGCGGTGCAGGTCGGCAACACCACCTACGGCAAGGCGTCGGACAAGGTCGTCGACCCTGCCAGCGTCAAGGCCTACAAGGCGCCGACCTACGCGCCGCCGGGCAGCGCCGATGAAGAGCCGCGGCAGCTGGCTGAGTGCAAGGGTGAGTACCCGGCTGAAGCGAAGAAGAACGAGATCGAAGGTCAGGTGCGGCTCAAGCTGACCATCGACGAGACGGGCGCCGTCACCAGCGTGGTCGTCCTTTCCGGCCCCGGCTACGGCCTCAACGAAGCCGCCGTCGCGCAGATGAAGCGCTGCCGCTTCTCGCCGGCGAAGAAGCACGGTGAAGCGGTCGGCTACAGCATCTCGTACAACTACGTGTTCCTGCTCGATTGACCGCCCAGCGAGACCTCGTACAAAATTTTGTACATGGTTCTGCGCTACTCCACCGACATCATCCCCGTGAGTGAGGCGCGCAGCCGCCTGCCGGAACTGTTGGACGAGGTGACCGCCGGCGCCACGAAGGTCATCACCCGCAACGGCCACGCGTCAGCGGCGCTCATCGCGGTGGAGCGGCTGGAGTTCTTCCAGGAGCTCGAGCGTCGGCAGCAGCAGGACGATGACCTGACGGAGCTGCGCCGAGGGCTCGACGACGCGGTCGCTGGCCGCACCCTCACCGAGACCAGCTTCCGGTCGTCGCTCAAGCGCCGGGTCGCGCGCGTCACCAAGCGCCGGTGAAGCGCCGCACGCTGAGGGTCACGCACAACTTCGAGCGGAACCTCGACGTCATCGAGGCCTTCGATGACCCGCCGTCCGACGCCATCGTCGAGTCGTTCACGCAGCTCGAACGCGTCACGCGGCAGCTCACCCGGACGCCAGCCGCGGGTCGACCCGTCGCTGCGCCGGCTGACCCGCTGGTGTCCAACGTCATCGCGCGGCTCGGCGGCGGCCAACTCCGCGAGTGCCTCTGCGGCGAGCTGCTGTTGCTGTATCTCTCCGGTCCGCACCGCGTCACGTTGTTGGCGGTCAGACATCACCGTCAACGCGGGTACACGTTCGCCTGACTCTCGCGGGCTGAGAGCGCGACGGGAGCGTCCACGCCGCTTCGTCGACGTGCACCGTCGCCCTGCCCCAACCCACTGACTTTCCACGTCGCCGCGCCCGGCACAGCCGCTGCTCAACGGTCTCGCACGCCGGCACTGACGCCGGCGGTGAACGAAGGGAGCGAGGCATGGTGCCTGGCAAGCGCTACCAGGTGTTCTCCATCAAGGAGATCCAGGAGCAAGGCGAGAAGAAGTCGGTGTGGGTGAAGGCGGGCTCGGCGTGGGTGAACCGCGACGGCAGCATCAACGTCTACTTGGACGTGCTGCCGCTCGACGGGAAGTTGCACGTGCGCGAGCCGCTCGAAGACCGTCGTGAAGTGAACCGGAACGCGCAGACGAATGGTTCGTCGGCGCAGCAGCAGTCCAACAACAACGAAGTGGGCGTGGGGGTCTGAGATGAAGACGAACAACAAGATGAAGTGGGTGTCGTGGGTGGCGGTGGCGGTGCTGACGCTGGGCGCGGGCAGCGCGCTGGCGGCCAAGAGCAAGACGAAGAAGGAGCTGAGCGGCGTGGTGAACGTCAACACCGCGAGCGCCGCGCAGCTCGACCTGCTGCCGGGCATCGGCGCCAAGGCGGCCAAGCGCATCATCGAGCTCCGCACCAAGACGCCGTTCGCCAAGCTGGAAGACCTCCGCAAGGTGAAGGGCCTCGGGCCCAAGAAGCTCGAGAAGATGAAGCCCTTCGTGGCCTTCTCGGGCGCGACGACGGCGACGGTGAAGAAGGTGAAGGTCGACGCGCAGCCCGAGAGCCCCACCGCGCCGCCGTCAGCGCAGGGTCGCCGCGCGCACAAACGCTGAAGACCGCGTCACGAGGCCGGGCTCTTCCCACGCGGGAGGGCCCGGCTTCGTGCGTTTCGTGAGACAGTCGCGCGTCGTGGTGCGCACGTTCTTCCGCAGGCTCGTGTTCGTCATGGCGGCAGCGATGCTGGCGTTCGCGGGCCTGGTGCTCTTCGTCGACGGGCATGTGCCCGCGAGCGTGCCGAGTGACGCGCCGCCGTACGCCGTCACCGACCTCGCCGAAGTGCTGCGCGCCGTCGACGCCCGCGGGCAGGTCGACCTCGCCGTGCTGAAAGCGAACCACGCGCGCCTCGACACCTTCATCGCGTCGATGGCGGCGACGTCACCCGAGACCAACCCAGAGCGCTTCGAGCTGGTGGAAGGCCGCGTCGCGTACTGGCTCAACGCGTACCACGCGCTCGTCCTCAAGGAGCTGCTCGACACCCGCGCGCACGTGACCTCGCGCCGCAGCGAGTACTTCGACGCCGTGCCCATCGGCGGGAAGTACCTCACGCGCGCCGCCATCTTCCGGCACTACCTGAGCCAGTCGGGTGACGCGCGCATGTTCCTCAGTGTGTTCACCGGCGCGAAGGGCCGAGGCGTTCCGGATGGCGCGCCGTTCGCTGTCGAGACGTTGAACCCGCAGCTCGACGACGCGGTGCGACGGTTCGTGCAGAGGAAGGATCACGTCGTCATCGAGGCCACGACGGTGAAGCTCTCGCAGCTCTTCGAGCGCCACCGCGACGATTTCCTCGCGGCGCTGCCGGAAGAGCGGAAGAACGTGCTGCAGATCGTCTGGGCGTACCTGCCGGAGGTCTGTGACGAGGCGAACCCCGGCTGCGAAACGCGCGCCGACCTCGACCGCGCGTGCGGAAACCGGTTCGATCGCTGTCAGGTGGTCTTCACGCCCATCGACGAGACGCTGGCCGTGAAGAACTGAAGGAGTCGTGATGCGCGCATGGTGGGCGTTGGTGGTGTTGTCGGGCTGTGCGCACGTGGCGTCGACACCGCGCGCGCCGGAGCAGTGGAGCGACGAGCCGCCGGCTGCAGCGGTTCCAGTCGAGGCGACGCCAGAGCCGCCACGCGTCGGCCCCGTCGTCGGCGTGCACATCGGGGCGTCGGTCGGGCGCACGGGCCCAGATCTTGGTGGCCGACTGGGTGCCCGCTTCCGCGTGGCCCGACACGTGGACGTGAGCCTCTACGCCGACGTGCAGGTCGCTGAGAGTCGGGTCATTCGGTTCTGCACCACGCTGAGCTGCGCGCCACGGGTGGACCCGTACACTGTCGCGATCGCGACCGCGGTGGCTCGGGTGTCCGTCGTTTCCGATGGGCACATCGGGCCGTTCTTCGTGCCCACGCTGACGCTCGGCGCCTTCGTCGGTGGCGGTGTCGGGTGGGACAGCGGCGCTCCGGGCTTCCCTGCGACGTCTGGCGGCGGCATGCGCGCCGGTCTTCACCTCGGCATGACACGGCTGCCGAACGGCTGGTGGTTCCCGGTGTTCCTCGAAGCGGGCGTGCTCGGCCTGCCCTTCGTCGCGCACGCCTTCACGTTCGTTTTCGGCGTCGGGCTCTGACGTCAGAACATCAGGCTGACGCCGGCGTTCACGCCGCCCAGCACGTCGTTACCGAACGAGTGCACCTTGCCGCCCAGCCGCACCTGAAACGGCTCCGCGACCGAGTAGTACAGCGCGCCTTCGATGCCGCCTTCGAGGCTGCCGAGGCCGAACATGATGGTCGGCCGCAGCTCGAGCCCGAATGACTTGAGGCCGTCACGCCAGAACACGTAGCGGTGCGGCACGCCCACCTCGATGCCGTGACGGAACTGACCGCCGATGGTCATGTTGCGGTAGCCGAGGGCGATGTTCGGCTCGATGTGATTCTTCGGCCCGAAGCGCACCATCAGGTGCCCCGCCAGCGTGCGCGTGCCGTTGCTGGCCGCGTCGAACTGGAAGTCAGCGCCGAAATAGCTGAAGCCGAACGTGAAGCGGCCCAGGCCTCCGCCGCCGACGCCGTTGGGGTTGAAGTCAGCGCCGCCCATCAGGTCGATGTTGAAAGACGGACAGTGGAAGCGCTGCTCGACGATGGCGGGCGCGTCGCTGTCGGCGACGTAGACGATGATGGGCAGCACCGCGACCGCCACCACCGCGAGAATCAGCACCGCTTTCCCGACGTCGCCGCCGCCGGAGCCGGAGCCCGAGCTGCCTGACGAG
>CAYWON010000127.1:0-20085 GCA_964459885.1 uncultured Archangium sp. | reverse complement strand
CCGTTGGCGATGCCGCGCTCCATGCCGTCGGCGGTGCCGCCATCGTTGAAGCCGCGCGTCCAGTTCTCGCAGGTGCGCGGGCCGATGCCGCCGTCCGGCGCGGTGCCCGTCCACACCGACTCATCGCCGCCGACCTTGCGGCCGAACTCATCGAGGTGCAGCGGGTGGCGGATGTTGTTGGCCAGCAGCTCGGCGCGTGACCGCGCGAAGGCGCGACCGTCGAGGCGCACCAACGCGCCGCTCGACGTCCACCGGCTCGCCGCAGCGACCGACGAGCCCGACACCCACGCGACGTAGGCGTTGTTGCTCGTGTTGTTGATGCCCGCGTCGGTCGCCGTCGCGTTGCACAACGAGTCGAAGCCGCTGAGGCCGACGTTCGCGCGCACGTACGTGCTGGTGACGAACGCGCGGTTGGTGCCGGCGCCCTGGTAGTTGGCCGACACCGTCTTGTGGCCGTTCATCGTCACCTGACAGAACGAGCCGAGGCCGTAGGCGGTGCACTCCGTCGGGCTCGACCACGACACGAAGAAGTTGTTGCTGCCGTTCGCGGTGTGCGCGCGCACCGTGGGCGTCGCGCCGTCGCCGTAGATCCACTCGCAGGTGTCGGTGTTCACACACCCGGTGATGCGGTTGTCGGTGGTGCTCATGACCGTGCCGGTGGTCGAGTTGGGCGCCAGCGTCAGCCGCCAACCACCGCTGCCTCCGACGCTGATGCTCGCCGAGCCGCCCGGCGTCGCGCTCACCGACACCGTGCCCGGCACCGCGCCCGGCGCCGTCGGGCTGAACGCGAAGCGGATGTTGCAGCTGCCGCTGGGCGCGAGCGTCTGGTTTGAGCAGTCGTTGCTGACGATGACGTACGAAGCCGGCAGCGACGGCGTGCCGATGACGCCCGACGCCACGTCGCCAGTGTTCGTCACCGTCCACACGTACGGAGAAGTCGTGCTGCCCACGGCCACAGCCCCGAAGCCCATGCTGGTCGCCGACGAAGACAGCTGCGCGGGGTTCTGCGCCGTCGCCGACACCATCAGCGTCGGGCTGCCGCCGCTCGTCGCCGAGGCCGACAGCTGACCCGTGACCGGGCCCGCAGGCGGCGACGCCGTGAACTGCACGGGAATGTTGCAGCTCGCGCCCGCCGCCAGCACCTGCCCGGCGATGCACGCCTGCGCACCGCCCGTCACCAGCGAGAAGCCAGTGCCCGTGAGCGTGAACGAGATGGAGCTCGAAGCCACTTCACCCGTGTTCGTCAGCTGCATCACCCGCGTGACCGAGCTGTTCATCAGCACGCCGCCGAAGCTGTTGCCGCCTGTCATCGCGGGAGCGAGCGACAGCGTCGCCGGTCGCTGGCCCGCACCGCTCAAGCCGATCGACACCGAGCCGCCCGGCGTCGCCGCCACCTGCAGCGTGCCCGTGCGATTTCCAGCGGCGGTGGGCGCGAAGTACACGCGCAGCGAGCACGACTGACCGCCGTTCAACGTCGCGCCGGCACAGCTGCCCGAGAACGTCGACAGCGCGAAGTCGCCGGTGAGGGTCGGCGTGATGACACCGCTGCTGAGGTCGCCGTCGTTGGTGATGCTGACGATGTACGACGACGACAACGAGCCCACGGGCGTGGGGTCGAAGCCGACGCTCATCTCCGAGGCGATCAGCGTGGCCGCCTTGCGCGCGTTGCCAGACAGGCTGGCTGAGACCGTGCCGCCCGGGCTGGCTGAGACCAACAGCGTGGCGTTCACGATGTCGCGCACGTTGGTGTCCGGTGAGAACACGACCCCGATGGTGCAGGTGCCATTCACCGGTAGCCCGACCGCGATGCAGTTGTTCGAAGTGATGTTGTACTGCCCCGCGAGCGGGCCAGTCAGCGACACGCTCAGCGGGCCCGTCAGGCTGCCGCCGTTGTTCCGCACGGTGAACGTCATCGCCGCGCTGTTGGTGTTCTGCTCCTGGTTGCCGAACGAGTGCGACGAAGGCGTGATGCCCAGCGCGCCAGGCGCGACGGCGTTCGCGGTGAGCTGCACCGGCGCCACGCCCACCGTGCTGCTGGTGACCGACAACGTGCCCGCCTGCCCCATCATCGCAGCCGCAGGCGCGGTGTACTGCACGGTCACCTGACACTGCGCGCCGCCCGCGAGCGCGCCGGAGCACGAGTTCGCCGTGACGAGGTAGTTGGCCCCCGAGACGCTCGCCATGACGTTGGCGGCGTCGCCTTCGCCGTCGTTGCGCACCACGAAGGGCTGCGTGACCGACGTGCCGAACGGCACGTTGCCGAAGTCATAGGACGCCGGGCTGACAGACAAGCTCGCCGGCAACAAGCCGCGGCCCGACAGCGACACATCGGCGCTGACACCGGCGCCCGCGCTCACCCTGAGCGAAGCAGCGCGGGTACCGGCCTGCCGCGGAGAGAAGACGTAGGAGATGGTGCAGTTCGCGCCCGCGGCCACCGACGCACCCTGACACGCGTTGCTCATGGCGACGAAGTCGGTCGTGTCGCCCGTGACGTTGGTCGTGAGGTTCGGCGTCGCCACGCCGCCGGTGTTCGTCACCGTGACGACCAACACCGTGCTGCCAACAGTCTGAGTCACCGTGTTGGGGAAGTTGAGCGACGTGGGCGACGCGCTCAGCGCCGCAGGCCCGACGCCCTCGCCCGTGAGGTTCGCCGTCGACGCGCCGCCCGGCGTGGCCGTCGCCGTCAACGTGGCGGCCTTCATGCCGATGGAGCCCGGGAGCAAGAGCGCGTCGAACGTGCACGTCGCGGTGGGGATGAGCGCCGTCACGCACGTGTTGTTGGTGACGACGAGCTCGGAGCCCGCCGCACCGCCGGGGACGATGGACACCACGCCCGACGACGCGCCGCCCGTGTTGCGCACGGTGAAGCGCTGCGGCATCGACGCCACGCCCTGGGCCACGCGGCCGAAGTCATGCGTGGACGGCGTCAGCTCCAACGTCGCGTCGGCGAGCCCGGTGCCCGTCAACGACACCGACGCGGTGCCACCGGGCATCCCCGTGAGTTCGAGCGTCGCGGCGCGCGCGCCCGTCGCCCGCGGCGAGAACGTGAGCTCGACGGTGCACATGCCGCCAGCGCCGAGCGTGCCGGTGCAGCCGTTGGTGCCGATGGCGAAATCGGAGCTCGCCATGCCCGTCACCATCGCCGACAGCGTGCCGGTGGCTTCGTCGCCGCCGTTGATGAAGGGGATGGACACCGCCATCGACGACGCCATCACCACCACGCCGCCGAAGTCGCGCGAGGCCAGCGTCGAATACAGCCCGTCGGGCGTGCCGCCATCGCCGCCGCCCACACCGCCACCCGTCGCGGTGCCACCACCCGTGGCGACACCACCGCCGGTGCCGTCGCCGCCGCCCGTCGCCGCGCCGCCGCCCGTGGCCACGCCGCCACCGGTGCCGTCGCCGCCGCCTGTGCCAGTTCCGCCGCCGGTGCCATCACCGCCGCCAGTCGCGGCGCCGCCGCCCGTGCCGCCGTCGCCGGTCGTGCCCAACCCGCCGCCCGTCGCGCTCGCGGAGCACAGCCCGTCGCCGCCGCAGCGCTGACCCGACGGACAGTGCTCGTCGATGAGGCACGGCGCGCCATCGAGCAACGGCAGACACGACGAGGCGCCGGCCAGCACGCCAAGCATCAGACCCAGGACCTTCTTCATGGTTTTCCCTTTGGAACGACTTCAAGCCCGCGAAGCGCGACGCCCGGCTTGCCCCGAACTCTTCACGTCACTGTTCGACGAAGAACAACACGACGGCCGTAATCGCCGCCGCGGCCGCGACGCCGTAGGCCACGTTGGCGCCGACGGCGAGGTCGCGCGTCGAGTCGTGCAGCTGCTGCACGTCACCACCCGGCATGCGGTTGGGGTCGCGGAGCTGCTCGCCGTTGACGTTCGACGCCACGCCCATGCCGACGCCCGCGCCGAGGCTGGCCACCGCGACACCGCCGGCGACCCACGTCCACGTGCGGCCCTTCTTCGGCGTGTCGGTCACCATCGGCGGCGCCGGAGGCGGCGGCCCGGGGTCCAACTTCGGCTGCTCTTCTTTCTTGGGCGCGTCGCTCACCAACACCGGCGGCGTCTCTTTCTGACCGACGGGCCGCAGCGAGATGGTCATCTCGGTGGCGCGCGAGAGCTGCATCACGAACGAGCGCTCGACCTTCTCGAAGCCCTCGGCGGTCACCACCAGCTGGTGGTTGCCAGCGGCGAGCTCCACCGACGCAGGCGAGGTGCCGAGCTCCTTGCCGTCCACGCTGATGTGCGCGCTCGGCGGGTCGGCGAACACCATCAGCTGCTGCATGCCCTTCTCGCGCAGCCGACGCTCGAGGTTGGCGATGGCGTCGCTCACCGTTTCCTTGTCGCTCGCGTCTGGCGAGAGGCGCAGGTAGTCGCGGTAGCTGCGCAGCGCCTTGGCCGTCTCGCCGAGCTGCTCGTAGCACTTGCCGATGTTGAAATAGATGACGGGGTGCGGGCGCACCTCGTAGGCCTCTTCGAACTTGGCGATGGCCTCGGCGTAGCGCGCCTGTTTGTAGAGCTTCTGGCCCCAGCCGAAGAGCTCCTTGGCCTTCTTCACAGCGGCGTCTTCAGTGGTCGGGGCAGGCGCGGGCGCGGCCTTCTTCGCGGGCGCGGCCAACAGCAACGCGACGAGCAGTGCGTGGGTCATGAGCGTGGGTTCCTAGAACGGCGATTCCTTCAGGTCTTCGGTCTGGCTGTACGGGTCGTCTGCCAGCCCGCCGCCCTGCTTCTTCGTGCCGCCGACGCCGCCCGACTTCTTTTCCTTTTCGAGCTCGATGCTGATGGTCTGCTCGCTCTCGAAGCGCACCTTGCGCGTGACGCTCTTGTAGCCGCGCGCCTGGAACGTGAGCTCCACCAGCGTCGAGACGTCGCGCGAGAGCGTGAACGGCGTGCTGCCCACCAGCACTTCGCCTTCCAGCACGTCGACCTTCTCGGGCGTGGTGGTGAAGGTCAGCTTCACCTTCTCGACCGTCGGCTCTGTCGGTTTCTCGACAGGCTTCTCGACCACCACCGGCTTCTCGATGACGACGGGCGGCTGCGGCTTGGGCTCTTCACGCGACAGCACGTACAGCACCGCGACGGCCAGCAGCGCGACGACGACGCTGAGCGCGATGATGGGCGCCTTGCTGCGCGGCGCGACGACGGCTTCCTGCAGGCCGGTGGTCGAGTTGGTGGTGACCGCCGGCACCTGCCCCGACGCGCGCAGCATGGCGACGCCCGACGGCGCGGGCCGCGGCGTGGCGGTCGGCGCGAAGCTGCCCGACACGCGCTTCAACGTCGGGTCGTTCGACTTGAGCCGCGCCCAGAGCGAGTCGAGCACCGCCAGCACTTCTTCCATCGACTGCGGGCGGGCGTCGGGCTCCTTCTCGAGCATCTTGAAGACGAGCTGCTCGAGGTCTTCGGGCACGTCGGCGAGCGGGCCGGGCACCAGCGGCGGCGGCGCTTCGGTCACGTGCTTCACCATCAACATCGACGGCGTCTCGGCGCTGAACGTCGGGCGGCCGGTGATGAGCTCGTAGACGATGAGGCCCAGCGAATAGATGTCGCTGCGGATGTCGACGGGGATGGCCTTGGCCTGCTCGGGCGACATGTACTGCGGCGTGCCCACCACCATGCCGACCGCGGTGTGACCGCCCTGCCCGTGCCCGGTCGAGACCTTGGCGACGCCGAAGTCGAGCACCTTCACGAAGTCGGGCTGCCCGGGGCGCTGCAGCAGCATGACGTTCTCGGGCTTCAAGTCGCGGTGCACGATGCTCTGTGCGTGCGCCGCGGCGAGCGCGCGGGCGACCTGCGCCGAGATGTTGACGACGCGCTCTGGCGGTTGCGCGCCCTGCCGGTGGAGCAGGCTCGAGAGCGTCATGCCGTCGAGGTACTCCATGACGAAATAGAAGCGCCCGTTCTGCGTGCGCCCGAAGTCGGAGATGTCGACGATGTTCTGCTGACCGATGCGGCTCGCGGCGATGGCCTCACGCTTGAAGCGCGCGACGAACTCCGGGTCGTTCGAGAGCTCCGGCAGCATGACCTTCACGGCCATCGGCTTGCCGAGCTCGACGTGCTGCGCGCGGTACACCTCGCCCATGCCGCCGGCGGCGAGCTTGCCCACCACTTCGTAGCGGCCGTCGATGACGGTGCCCGGCGTGAGAATGGAAGAGGTCGGCCCGCTGCTGATGTGCGTGGCGTCGTCGGGCGGCATCAAGCCGTCGTCGGGGTTGTTGAGGCGGTCGTCGAGCTGCAGCGGGTTGGTGCCCGGCCGCGCGAAGGGCGTGGGCCGGCGCGCGGTGGCGTCGAGCGCCTGATTCGAATCGGGCGAGAGCGCGGCGATGCGCGGCGAGCTCTGGTGCACCGGTTGGTTGCGCGCTGACGACGCAGGCTTGAGCGCCGAGATGGCGCCGTCGGTGCGCAGCGGCGTGGGCATGCGCATGGTGCCGCTGCCCGTCGCGCCCTGCTGCCGCACCACGAGCTCGACGCGGCCGAGGCGCACGAAGGCACCGGGCTGCAGCGCGGCCTTGTCCTTCTGCTCGCCGTTGAGCCACATCAACTTCTGGCCAGTGAGATCACGAATCCACGGGACGCCGTTCGGGTCGAGCCGAACCTCTGCGTGCTTCGCCTGCACCACCGCGGCGGGCAGCCGCAGGTGACACTCATCGCTGGCGCCCACATAGAAATGCGGCCCGGGAAACGCGTACGCGCGCCCTTTCTCAGGCCCTTCACTGATGACGAACTCGAACTCCCCCATGACGTGAATTGCACCCTACTCGTGCGCCCCAACCCTTTGAAGCGAGTCGATGGCGCACCGCGCAGTGGAAAAAATCAGTGGGACTTCACGACCGGAAGCGCGCTTGCGGGGCCGGGACCGCTGGTGTCTCTTCCGTCACAATCATGCAACACGCTTCCCTGACGCTCGTCTGCTGTGCGCTGTTCCTCTTTGCCTGCCCGAAGGAAGGCGGCGGAGGTGGCGCGCCGGATGCGGGTCAGCGCTGCGTGGTGGACCTCGCGGCCACCGGCTACTTCAAGCAGGACGGCTCGGGCGCGAACGCGGCGTACATCACCGGTGACGCGCAGCTCATCGGCGGCGAAGGCGCGCAAGGTCGCCCGGGTGACGTGCTGCTCCAGAACGACAAGGTGCGCGTCATCATCGAGCAGCCGGGCCGCACCGTCGGGCCGATGCTGTCGGGCGGCGGCATCATCGACGCCGACCTGCAGCGCAGCGGCGAAGCGGGCCGCGACGTGTTCGGCCGCATGGGCCTCTTCTATTCGTTCGGCCGACTGCCCAGCGTCAAGCAGGTCGAGGTGTTGTCAGACGGCGCGAACGGTGGCCCCGCTGTCGTCGCGGCGACCGGCATCGACGTGCCGCACGACCTGCTGAACATCGAGTCGCTCATTCAGAACGTCGCGGGCCTCAACGTGAAGTTCGTGGTCGACCCGACGAAGCCGGTGCCGGTGCGCACCACCACCTATTACGTGCTCTCGCCCGGCGAATCGCGCGTGCGCGTCATGAGCGCGTTCTGCAACGACGGTGACTCGCCGGCGGTGATGCCGCTCATCGAGCTGATGGATGTGGGCGCGTTTGAGATCTTCAACAGCGGCCCTTGCGGCAACGCGCTCGGCCTGCCGAAGCCCGACGTGTCGAACAACTGCACCATCGCGCCCTCGAAGTGGTTCGGCGTGCAGGGCGACGGCGTGGCGTACGGCCTGCGCAGCATGTCACTGGCCGACCCCACGAAGCCCGTCGAGGCCAACGCGGTGCTGGGCTACGGCGGCGTGCTGGGCACGTTCGTCGAAGGCGAGTCGCTCGATGGCCTCCTGTCGTGGACCAACGCCGAAGCGCGCACGCGCCCGGGCACGTTCCTCGTGCGCGGCCAGCAGCAGCGCGTGTACCTGCGCGACTTCGCCATCGCGCGCGACCTCGCGTCGGTCGACTCGGTCTTCAAGGACCTCGACGGCGTCGCGCTGGGCACGGTGAACGTCACGGCGACGCTGCCCGGCGGCGCGGCAGCGGGCGACGCGCGCGTCACGGTGCTGAGCGGCACCAAGATGGTCGGTCTGCTCGAAGCCGACGCCACCGGCCACGCCACCGCGCGCCTCGCCGCCGGCACGTACACGCTGAGCGGCTCGCTGCAGGGCCACCTCGTCGGGCCGACCGTCGACGTCACGGTGACGGCGGGCGCTGACACCACCGCGGCCGTGGTGCTGGGCGAAGGCCGCAAGGTGAACGTGTCGGTGCGCGACGTGTCAGGCGCGCGCGTGCCGGCCAAGGTGACGGTGTTCTGCGCTGGCGGCGCGTGCCCGTTCAACAAGGACACGTACGCGCAGCACGTGCTGCTCGACTACCCGGGCCAGGGCGCGGCGGCCATCGCGTACGTGCCCATCTCGGGTGACGCCACGCTGACGCTGCCGCCCGGTGAGTACGACGTCGTCGTCTCGCGCGGCCCGGAGTACTCGACGTGGCCTGACACGTGGCCCACCAGCGGTCACCGCGTCGACCTGCGCACCGCCGACGCGACGGTCGCCGCCACCATCGGTCGCATCGTCGACACCACGGGGTGGATGTCGGCCGACCTCCACGTGCACGCGTACAACAGCTCCGACAGCGCGGTGGGCAACTGGCTGCGCGCGGCCAACTTCCTCGCGGAAGGCGTCGACGTCTTGCTGTCGACCGACCACGAATACATCTTCGACTACGCGCCTGTGGTGCGAGAGCTCGGCGCGCAAGACTTCATCGCCACCATGATTGGTGAAGAGGTCACCAGCTTCACGCACGGTCACTTCAACGCGTTCCCGCTGGCGCAGGACACCTCGTTCATCAACGGCGGCGCCTTCGACCACGCGGGCGGCGAAGACGCGCCGGGCCTGCGGCTGCCGCAGCTCTTCGCGGGCATCAAAGAGAAATGGCCGGGCGCGACGGTGCAGCTGAACCACCCGCGCAGCAGCGGCGGCTCGATGACGCTGCTGCAGGTCGACACCGCGACGCTGGCGAGCCACGGCGACCCGGCGCTGTTCAACATGGCGCCCGCGCCTGACGCGACGGCCAACGACACCAAGCTGTTCGGCGACGGCTTCGACCTCGTCGAGGTGGCCAACGGGCCGAACCCCAGCTGGGACGTGATGAACGACTGGATGACGTTCCTCTCGCGCGGCACGGTGCGCGCGGCGTCGGGCGTGTCTGACTCGCACAGCAGCTTCAGCGACACCGGCGGCTACGCGCGCACCTGGGCCAAGGTGGGCGTCGACACGCCCGCGCAGTTCCAGCCGCAGGCCTTCGCCGACGCGATTCGCGCGCAGAAGTTGTTCTCGAGCAACGGCCCGCTCTTGAACTTCACCGCCCAGAAGTTGGACGCGCAGGGCAACCCCACGGGCCCAGTCGTCGACATCGGCGGCACGCTGTCAGCGGCCAACGGCGAGACGGTGCGCTTCACCGTCGACGTGCAGGGCCTCGAGTGGATGCAGCTGGACCGCGTCGAGCTCTACTCGCACGCGCCGGGCCGCGAGTCGGTCAACGGCGTGTCGAACAACGAGTGGCCCGAAGGGCGCATCTTGCAGAAGAAGGAGCTCGACCCGGCGATGGCGACGCTGGAGCCGGTGGCTGGTGCCGGCAACCTCCGCCGCGTGCACCTGACCGAGACGTTCGACGTCGTCATCACGCACGACACGTGGTTCGTCGGCATGGCGAGGTCCATCAACGGCCGCTCGATGGCGCCGCTGCACAGCTCGAAGCCGCTCGCGTGGAGCAACGCCATCCTCATCGACGGCGATGGCTCAGGCGCGTACGACGACTTCCCGCTCAAGCCGGGGCAGCCGCTGTCGGCGCCGGTGAAGAAGGACAAGGGGCCCGTCGTGGTGCCGACGCGCGCGCAGTTCATTCAGGCCATCGCTGACCTGATTCTGCACGGCGACGAGCACTGACGCGTCAGACGGTGATGCCCTGGAGCGCCCCGTTGCTGTCACCGAACTGCGTGACAGACGAGACGCCCAGCGCCTGGCCGAGCGAGACGAACAGGTTCCCCACCGACGGTTGGTTCGTGTACCGCTGGTGCTGACCGGTGCGCAGCGCGCCGCCCGCCTTGCCCGCCACCAGAATCGGCATGTTGAAGTGGCTGTGCGAGTCGCCGTCTTCAATCTCGCTCGAGAAGAAGAGCGCCGAGTTGTCGAGCACGCTGGTGCCGTCAGCTTCCTGAATCGCCTTCAGCTTGCGGCACAGCTTGGCGAACTGCTCGACCTCCCAGCGGCCGATGGCCTCGAGCGCGTCGTTCTTCGCCGCGCTGCCGCCGTGGTGTGAGAGCGAGTGGTGGCCTTCGGTGATGGGCGAGCCGCCGACGTTGAGGAACCGGTACACGTACCCGCTGCCGGCGTTCTGCTGCATGTACGTGACCGACCGCGTGAGGTCGCACTGAAACGAGAACGCGATGAGGTCCAGCATCTGGTCGGCCTTGTCGCGGATGTCCGTCCACCCGTTGGGGCGCGTGCCCGGCGAGCACGACGTCGCCGTTTCCTGCGCGATGCGCACCTCGAGGTCGCGCACGCCGGTCAGGTACTCGTCGACCTTGCGCTTGTCGGTCGCGCCCAGCCGCGACTGCAGCGACGAGGTGTCTTCCTTCACCGCGTCGAGCACGCTCTGGCGGTACAGCTTGCGCTTCGCCACGGCCTGCGCGGTCTGGTTGGGGTCCACGCCGGCGAACAGACGGTCGAACACCGACTGCGGGTTGGTCTCTTTCGCCAGCGGCTGCGTGTCAGACGCCCACGCGATGTTGCGCGCGTAGGCGCACGAGTAGCCCGAGTCACAGTCACCCGACGCGGCGCCGCCGTCGATGCCCAGCTCGAGTGACGCGAAGCGCGTCTGGCCGCGCCACGCGTTGGCCAGCACCTGATCGAACGAGATGCCGTTCTTGATGTTGGCGCCGTTGGTCTTGAACGGGTGCGCGTTGGTGATGAACGCGCCCGTGCCCGACGCGTGGTCGCCGGGGCCATCGGGCCGCGCGGGTCGGTTGGCGAGGCCCGTCAGCACCAGCGTGTCGTCCTTCACCGACGGCAGGCTGCCCGAGGCGCCGAGCGGCGAGAGAATCGACGTCAGCGTGTAGCCAGCGCCGGTGTCCGTCGGCGTCCACCGGTTCATGCGGATGCCGCACGGCACGTAGAACGCCACGAAGCGGCGCGGGTTCATCGCCGTCTGCGCGCGCGCGACGCTCGGCAACATGGCCTCGAGTGACGGCAGCGCGAGCGCGGTGCCGAGCCCGCGGAGCAACGTGCGACGGGACAACGTGAAGCGGCTCATGGCGTCTCTCCGCGGCGCTGCGTGAAGGTGTCGCTCGTCACCAGGGCGGTGATGAGCGCGGGCAGACGGTAGCCGCTCTGCGCGAACGACGCGTTCATCTGCTTGAGCGTGCAGCGGTCGGTGGCCACCGGCGCGCGGCCCAGCGCGTAGGTGAAGAGCTGCCGCGTCATGCACTCGGTGAACTTGGGGTCCTGGCTCAGCGTGGCCGAGAGCTCCGCCGGGCCTGAGAAAGCGCGCCCGTCGAACATCTCGCCCGCCGCGTCGATGGCGAAGCCGCCGTGGTCTTCCGTGCGGTAGCGGCCGATGGCGTCGAAGTTCTCGAGGCCGAAGCCGATGGGGTCCATCATCTTGTGGCAGCCCGCGCACTCGGGGTTCGCGCGGTGCGCTTCGAACTGCTCGCGCAGCGTGCCCGTGGGCGTCGTCTGTTCCTCGAAGGCCTCGACGTTGGGCGGCGGCGGCGGCGGCTCCATGCACAGCAGCTGCGCCAGCACCCACTTGCCGCGCTTCACCGGCGAGGTGCGCGTGGGCTGCGAGGTCACGGTGAGGAAGCTGCCCTGCGCGAGGAGCCCGCGACGAAGCTCCGGCACCTGCGCCACGCGCGTCAGCTCGGTGGTGCCCGGCAGCGGCACGCCGTAGTGCGTGGCCAGCGCGTCGTTCAAGTAGGTGTCTTCGGCGGTCAGCAGCTCGAGCGCGCTGCGGTCTTCGCGGAAGAACGTGCGGAAGAACGCCAGCGTCTGACCGTGCAGGTCGTGCTTGAGCGCCGGCGTGACGGTCGGGAAGAGCACCGGGTCGGGCGTCACTTCTTCCAGCGCGCGGCTCCACAACCAGTTGCCGGCGAACTGCGTCGAGAGCGACTCGGCCTTCGCGTCAGCCAGCATGCGCGTCACCTGCGCCGGCAGCTGCGCGCGCAACGTGCCGTTGTCGGCCAGCGCGAGCAGCTCGGCGTCAGGCGTCGACGCCCACAAGAAATACGAGAGGCGCGCCGCGAGCTCGTGGTCGCTCAGCGGGCGCGCGGTGTCGTTGACGTCGCTCTCGACGCGGAAGAGGAAGTTCGGCGAGAGCAACGTCGCGTGGAGCGCGAGCTCGAGGCCCTTCATCACGTCGTCGCCCTGCGCCGTCGCCACGCCCACCAACGCCACCATGCGGTCGAGCTCGGCCGTCGTCAGCGGGCGGCGCCACGCCTTGCCCGCGAAGCCGCTGATGATCTGCCGAACGCACGCGGCGCCCGAGAACGGGTCGCAGGTGAAGACGCGCGCGTCGGGTGCGACGGCTACGCGCGCCGGCGCTTCGACCTCGAACCACTGCACGATGAGGTTGCGGTCGTTCGGGTCTTCGTAGAAGTCATTGGTGAACGACACGCCGATGGTGTGCGTGCCGGCCGTCAGCGTGACCTGCATCGAGTAGGTCTGCGGCGCCGCCGCCGTCGCGGCCACGTCGACCAACGAGCCCTGGCGCACCCCGTCGACGAGGAACGCCATCTTCGCCCGCTCGGTGCCGGCCGGCGTCTCGTAGCCACGCGCGCGGAACGTGTGCGTACCAGCGCTGGTGACGGTGAAAGGCCGGGTGAGCGTGCCGTTCGTCCACAGGTTCCAGCCATCGCCGCTGGCACCACCCGTGCTCGACGTCATGTCGCTGCCGTCGGTGCGCGAGCTGGAGCCGGCCGTGTACGACGCCGCGATGAGCTCGCCCGCCAACTTGAGCGCGGCCGCGTCGTACTTCTCGACCAGGATCGGCGCGGTGCTGAGCACGTCGCCCTGGTTGTCGAAGCCGTGACCGAAGTCGTCTGCCGGGAAGCCGTCGGCGGGGCTGTCGGTGACGCCCAACAGGTCGCGCATGGTGTTGTCGTACTCAGCGCGGTTCAACCGGCGAATGGTCACGCGGCCCACGTCGACCAGGTCGGCGCGGCACACGTCGATCTCCGGCGGGTTCCACGGCTCTGTCACCTCGGGGTCGAGCGGCGCCACGGGGCCCGACTGCGTGATGCGCGAGAGGCCGTCTCCGCCCGAGACGATGGCCTCACAGCCCGAAAGCAGCGCGACGATGATCAGCACCCGGAGCTTCATGCGCGCGCACGTGTGCAAGCCCTCCGCCACACGCGACTGTTGCGTGAGTTCAAGTGGTTACGCTCCGTATTCGACCATTGGTGGGGGGTTGCGCCCTCACCGGGTGATCACCCGAGTGGGCACCTGGCACATCGACGCGCGCGCTGGCTTTTCACGCCCGCAAGGTCCGCCTGCGGCGGTATGTGAGGCCGCATGAGACACCTCCTGCCGATCGCGCTGCTCGCTGGCTGCGCGACGACCTCGACCACCAAGGGGACGAACGACATGACGCTGCTGACCCAGACGCCCAAGGCCGCTTCGCTGCTGTCCGGCTCTGCCGCTGACTTCACGACCACCTGCGACGGCGTCATCACGCGCGCCCGCGCGGCCGTGGAAGAGCTGAAGGCGCTGCCCGCTGGCAACGACGCGAAGGTGCTCGCGCTCTACGACGAGGTCGTCACCATCACCGGCAACATGGGCGCGCGCGCGGGCCTGGGGAAGGAAGTCAGCCCCGACGAGAAGTTCCGCGAGGCGTGCGAGGGCTGCGAGCAGAAGCTGTCGGCGCTCGACGTGGAGCTGTCGTTGGACCGCGGCCTCTACGACGCGCTCGCGAAGGTCGACCAGAAGTCGCTCGACCCGGTGGGCGCGTTCTGGCTCTTCAAGACGCTGCGCGAGTTCCGCCGCGCCGGCGTCGACCGCGATGAAGCCACGCGCGCGAAGGTGAAGGCGCTCAACGAAGAGCTGGTGAAGCTGGGCCAGAACTTCGGCCGCAACATCCGCGACGACGTGCGCAAGGTGGAGCTCGACGTGAAGGAGCTCGACGGCCTGCCCGCCGACTGGCTCGCCGCGCACCCCGCGAAGGACGGGAAGATCACCGTCACCACCAACACGCCCGACTACCTGCCGACGATGATCTACGCGAAGAGCGTCAAGGCGCGTGAGGCGCTGTGGCGCGCGTACCGCGAGCGCGCGTTCCCGCAGAACGTGGAGGTGCTCAAGAGCCTGCTCACCAAGCGCCACGAGCTGGCCACGCTGCTCGGCTACGCGAACTGGGCCGCCTACGTCACCGAGACCAAGATGACGAAGAACGCCGAGACGGCGCGCGACTTCATCGAGAAGGGCCGCGTCGCCACGCTGACCCGCGCCGAGCGCGACATGGCCGCGCTGCTCGAGCGCAAGAAGAAGGACGTGCCTGGCGCGACGACCGTCGAGCCGTGGGAGCACCAGTTCTTCGAAGACCGCGTGAAGGCCGAGTCGTACGGCCTCGACACCCAGGCCCTGCGTGCGTACTTCGAGTACGGCGCCGTGAAGCAAGGCGTGATGGACATCACCGCGAAGCTCTTCGGCATCCGCTACCAGCGCGTGAGCGACGCCGCGGTGTGGCACCCCGACGTCGAGACCTGGGACCTCTTCGAGGGCGACAAGCTGCTCGGCCGCATTCACCTCGACATGCACCCGCGCGACGGCAAGTACAAACACGCGGCGCAGTTCGGCATGACGACCGGCGTGGCCGGCAAGGCGCTCCCCGAGGGCGCGCTGGTCTGCAATTTCCCCCGCGCGGGCGAGCTGATGCAGCACTCCGAGGTCGAGACCTTCTTCCACGAGTTCGGTCACCTGCTGCATGAGATCTTCGCGGGCCGGCAGCAGTGGGCCGGCGTCTCGGGCATCCGCACCGAGTGGGACTTCGTCGAGGTGCCGTCGATGCTGCTGCAGGAATGGCCGCTCGATGGCGCGGTGCTCAAGACGTTCGCGAAGCACCACCAGACGCACGAGACGATTCCTGACGCGCTCGTCGAGCAGCTCAAGCGCGCCAAGGAGTTCGGCGTGGGCGTCGACACGCGTCGCCAGTTCTTCCTCTCGGCGGTCTCTCTCTCATTCCACGACCGCGCGCCGGGCTTCGAGACTGAAGCGGTGCTCAAGGAAGTGCAGGACAAGTTCCTGCCGTTCCGCCGCGAGTGGGCGCCCGGCACGCACTTCGAGTTGGGCTTCGGCCACCTCGATGGCTACTCGGCCATCTATTACACGTACCAGTGGAGCACCGTCATCGCGAAGGACCTGCTCACGCAGTTCCGCGCGAAGGGCATGCTGAACGGCACCGTCGCCACGCAGTACCGCAAGCAGGTGCTCGAGGCTGGCGGCAGCAAGGAAGCCGGCGTGCTCGTGCAGGACTTCCTCGGCCGGCCGTACTCGTTCGACGCCTTCCAGGCGTGGCTCGACGGGAAGTAGCCGCGCAGTTCGCGGCCCGGTCGCGAGCGCAGGCAGCGCTCTTGCAGGCACGGGCCGCCAACTGAGAGAGGTGACAAGTGCTGAAGTTGCGAACCGATGGTGCAGCGTCGTGGAGCCCGACCCCTGAAGACACGCCCTGGCATCAGCTGGGCGGCAGCGACGCGGTGAAGGCGTTGGCTGAGGCGTTCTACGACGACATGGAAGTCCACGAGCCGGCGCTGACGGCGACGCACCGGCAAGACGCGCCGGGCAAGGTGGCGCGCGAGTCGCGCGACCGCTTCGGGCTCTTCCTCGTGGGCTGGCTCGGCGGCCCGCAGGACTACATGGCGACGCACGGCCACCCTCGCCTGCGCATGCGCCACGCCCGCGTGGCCATCGACGAAGCGATGCGCGACGCGTGGCTGCGCTCGATGGGCCGCGCGATGGACAAGCAGGGCATCACCGGCGGCGTGCGCACGTTCCTCAATGCACGTTTTGCAGAAGTGGCGGATTTCCTGCGCAACCAGCCGTGACGGTACGCTCCGGCCGATGCTGAGCCGACTGCGGCTGTGGTCGACACGTCTGGGCTTCGTGGGCCTTGTCGTCCTCGCGCTGGCGTTCGCGTCGACCCTCGTCGCGTACGCGTCGGGCGTGCACTGCATCGGCTGCGACCGCGGCCACTTGAGCGTGGCGCAGCTCGCGTTCTGGGAGCCGTACTTCACGGCGAAAGACGCGCTCTACGTCATCGCCACGGTGGCGCTGCTGCTGGCGATTCCGCTCGCGACGCGTCGACTGCCGTTCATCACCGGCTTCCTCTTCGCCGCAGCGGGCATGGCCGTCACGCCGCTGTGACCGCGGGCTGCTTCGGCGCGAAGCGGTGCGCCAAGAAGATGAACGGTATCGACACCGCCGCCTCGACCAGCAGCACGTACGCACCGCGCATCGACAACATGCCCTTGCCGATGGGCGCGACGGGAATCGGGGTCCACGGCGCGAAGACGCGCACGTCAGAGAACGGCCAGAACAACGCGACGCCCATGCCGCCGTCGGTCAGCGCGTCGAGCAGCGGGTGGGACAGCACCACCGCGAACAACGCCAGCGTGCTGCGCCACGAGCGCGTCAGCAGCCACGCCACCACCGCGGCGATGACCGCGAAGCCGATGGAGTGCGACGCACCGCGATGGCCGAACGGCGCCGCGTAGGGAATGCCGAAGCGGAACGCGATGACGTCGAGGTCGGGCAGCAGCGAGAACGTCGAGAGCGCCACCATCGTCTTCCAGCGGAACGCGCCGTCGTGCACGCGCGCCGCGGCGATGCCCACCGCCACGTGACCGAAGCTGGCCATCAGCGCACCCGCTCGGCGTGGGCGTACACGTTCATCGACTGCTCGCGCACGAAGCCCACCAGCGTGACGCCGAGCGCTTCCGCCATGCGCACCGCGAGCGAGGTCGGCGCCGAGATGCCGGCCAGCACGGCGATGCGCGCCGCGACGCACTTCTGCACCAGCTCGAAGCTCAGGCGGCCCGACACCATCAAGACAGCGCCGCTCAGCGACGTGCCGGTGTGCAGCGCCCAGCCGACCACCTTGTCGACGGCGTTGTGACGGCCGACGTCTTCGCGCGCGACGAGCAGGTCACCACGCGAGGTGAAGAGCCCCGCGCCGTGAAGCCCACCGGTGCTGTCGAACGCCGGCTGGTTCGCGCGGAGCTTGTCGGGCAACGCGCTCAACACCGCCGGCGGCACCGTCAGCGTCGAGTCGATGGGCGCGCCCGTGCGCAGCGCGTTCTCGAGCGTCGCCTTGCCGCACACGCCGCAGCTCGAGCTGGCGAACTGGTGCCGCTTGAACTTCGCGAGGTCGACCGGAACGCGCAGGTGAATCTGCAGCACGTTGTCTTCGGCCTCGGGCGTCGGCGCCGTCGTGCAATGGCGCAGCGACTCGACCTCGCTCCACGCGCCGATGATGCCCTCGGTCAGCAGGAAGCCCGCGCCCAGCTCTTCGTCGTGGCCCGGCGTGCGCATCAAGACAGCGAGCGGCGTGCCGGCGAGCTGGAGCTCCAGCGGCTCTTCGTGGGCCACGAGGTCGAGCGTCGTTTCCCGGCGTTCCCCATCGACCTTCACTCTCGGCAACCGGGCGGTCAGCTCATTCACGCAGCACCTTGATGACGACGGACTTTGAAGTAGGCGTGCGGCTCTCGTCGGCGAACGACTCGAGCGGCACCAGCGGGTTGGTCTCGGGGAAATACGTGGCGCAGTTGCCCCTGGGGATGTCGAAGGCCACGACCTTGAAGCCAGCGAGCCGCACGTCGCCGCGCGCCAGCGTCACGGTGGGCGTGAAGTCCTTCGCGTCGTCCGGGTGCATGAAGATGACGTGGCGCTCGCCGAACACGCCGCGGTAGCGATCGTTCAGCTCGTAGACGGTGGTGTTGAACTGGTCGTGCGTGCGGATGCTCATCATCAGCAGCTCGTCGACGCCGAGCGTGTGGACGGGCACGGGCTGCACCGTCAGCTCGACGCGTTGAGACGCCGTATTCCATTGACGCTCGCGCGCAGCGTTGACGAGCACGAAGCCGCCGGGCTGCCGCACACGCGCGTTGTAGTCATCGAAGCCCTCGACGCTCTTCTCGATGAGCGAACGGATGGCGTCGTAGTCGTCGGCGAGCGCTTCCCAGTCGGTCGGGCCTGCGTTGCCCAGCGTCGCGTGGGCCAACTGCGCGACGATCCACGGCTCGCCGTGCGCCAGCGGGCTGCACGGCTTCAGGCGACCCCGGCTCATGTGCACCACGCTCATCGAGTCTTCGACGGTGACGAACTGGCCGCGGTCGTCTTCGGTGCGGCCGAGACACGGAAGAATGAGCGCCGTGCGCCCGGTCTCGAGGTGGGAACGGTTGAGCTTGGTGCTGATCTGCACGGTCAACGCGCAGTGGCGGAGCGCGCGCGCGGTGCGCTCACTGTCTGGTGACGCCGACGCGAAGTTGCCGCCGAGCGAGATGAACACGCGCACCTCGCCGCGCTCCATGGCGCCGATGGTGCCGACGACGTCGTGGCCGTGTTTGCGCGGGCTGGTGATGCCGGTGCCCGCGTCGAGGCGCGCGAGGAAGGCCTCGCTGGGCGCCTCGTAGATGCCGACGGTGCGGTCGCCCTGCACGTTGCTGTGGCCGCGCACGGGACACACGCCCGCGCCGGGCTTCCCGAGGTTCCCGCGCAGCGCGAGCAGGTTCACCACCTCGCGCACGTTGCCCACGCCGTTCTTGTGCTGCGTCAGCCCCATCGCCCAGCACGCGATGACCGCGTTCGACGACGCGTAGACCTGCGCGATGTCCTCCATCACCTGGCGCGAAACGCCGGAGCCCGCTTCCAATTCCTCCCAGCGCGCGGCGGCGAGTGACTCGCGGAGCGCCTCGAAGCCCTGCGTGTGCGCGTCGAGGAACTCCCGGTCGAGCGTGTGCTGCGCGACGACCGCCTTCATCACGCCCTTGAGGAACGCCACGTCACCGTTGATGCGCACCTGGACGAAGTGCGTCGCGATGGGCGCGCCGATGCCCAGCATGCCGCTCGGCGTCTGAGGGTCGGCGAAGGCCTCCAGCGAGACCTCCTTGAGCGGGTTGACCGCGATGATGCGCGCGCCCCGCTTCGCCGCCGCTTTCAGCGTCGACAACATGCGCGGGTGGTTGGTGCCGGGGTTCTGACCGATGACGAAGATGCAGTCGGCGAGCGCGAAGTCGCTCAACTGCACAGTGCCCTTGCCGACGCCGATGGTGGTCGACAGGCCCTTGCCGCTCGACTCGTGGCAGAGGTTGCTGCAGTCCGGGAGGTTGTTGGTGCCGAGGCTGCGCGCGAAGAGTTGGTACAGGAACGCGGCTTCGTTCGACGCGCGCCCCGAGGTGTAGAAGGCCGCCGCGTCGGGCGACGGGAGCGAGTGCAACTCCGTCGCGATGAGCGAGAACGCCTCGCCCCACGAGATGGGCGCGTAGTGCGAAGCGCCCGGTCGCAAGACCATCGGCTCAACGAGGCGCCCCTGCTTCTCGAGCCAGTGTCCCGTCTGTTGGCGCAACGCCTCCACGTCGTGCGACGCGAAGAAGGCCGCGTCGACGCGCCGCGTGTCGGCCTCGTGCGCCACCGCGCGCGCGCCGTTCTCACAGAATTCAGCGAACGAGCGGTGGTCGGGGTCGGGCCACGCGCAGCCAGGACAATCGAAGCCGTGCTTCTGATTCACCCGCGCGAGCGCAGGCACACCGCGCACGAGGCCGCTGTGTTGGGCGGTGTAGCGAAGCGACGAGAGCACAGCGCCAGGGCCGGCAGCGGGCTTCCGGGGAGCCATGACGCCGACCATACGCCCCCTCTCCCTGGCGGGGAGAGGGTTTGGCGTGAGGGGTCAGCTGAGTGCTTTGCACCACGCGTGGAGCTGCGCCTCATCAGGCAACCCGAGCCGCTGTCGGAGCTGCGTCGGCGTCTCGCGCACCAGCCGGCTGACCGCATCGCTCAGCGACGCCTCACGTGCTGCGCGCACACGTCGCCGCGCAGCAAGTGGGAGCGCGGACTGCAGCGACGCATCGAGCGCATG
The DNA here is from genome assembly GCA_964459885.1 of uncultured Archangium sp. Classification (GTDB taxonomy): domain Bacteria; phylum Myxococcota; class Myxococcia; order Myxococcales; family Myxococcaceae; genus Archangium_A. The sequence continues at coordinate 9 of CAYWON010000127.1, read as the reverse complement.
ACTCCACGC
>CAYWON010000126.1:0-20232 GCA_964459885.1 uncultured Archangium sp. | reverse complement strand
GCCACCGCGAAGGACATGAGCGCCGCGCTGCGTGCCTTCCTGTTCAACGCGCGCACCATGGTGGAAGCCGCCGAGCTGGGTGATTGGCTCGACGCGCTGTCTCCGGCGTCGGCCGCCGGTGCACCGTAAGCGCCCGTCGACGCCGCGGAGCTCTCGCCGTCGGGCGCGGTGATCCTCGAGCCCGACACGGCCGCGTTCAACACCCGGGACGTCACGCAGAACGAGCGCACCGGTGACGCCCGCGCGGTGCCCCTGCCGACGCCGCGACCGCCGATCGCCTGGGCCGTCGCGTCGGCTGCGGCCATGGCGCTGCTCGCGGCCACGTTGATGATCTCGCGCTCCGACGCGCATGAAGTGACGCCGCCGCCCTCGCCTGCGAGTGAAGCGCCGGTGGCCGCGCAGCCGACGCCCGACGTCGAGCCGGTCGCCGAGGCCGCGCCCGCCGACCCGCCGGCCGTCGCACCTGACGAGCTGGAGAAGCTCGCGCTCGACCCGACGCCAACGCCGGCAGCGCCGCCGACCCGACGAGAGGCCCGCCCGACGCCCGCAGCGCCGCGCCCCACGCCAGTGCCCGCCGTCGACGCGCCGTCTGCGCTCGCGGTCAGCGCCAGCGGAGGCACCGTGCAGGTCTGGGTCGACGGCGCGATGCGCGGCCTGTCACCGCTGCGGGTCGACCTGCCTGCGGGGCAGCACAGCGTGCGGCTCGTCGATCTCACCACCGGTGAATCGAGCGAACAGACGCTGAGCTTCACCAGCGGCCACGAGCGCACGATGCGCGTCGATCTGGCCCGCTGATCAACGGCCGCGCGCGAGGAACCGCGACAACGCGAGCTCGGTCTTCGCGTCTTGAATCGTGCCGTCGCCGAGCGCCGCCTGCAGCGACGGCTGCGTTCGCCACGACAGCGCCCCGCCCTCTTCCAGCGGGCTCCCGTCGCCCGGCGCGGCGCGCGGCGTCAGCCCCGTGACGTCGACCGCGAGCAGGAAGATCTTCTCGCTCAAGATGCCGGGCGCGACGAAGAACGGGGGCCCGAGCAGCTCGAGGTTCGACGCCTCGACCTCGAAGCCCGCCTCTTCGTACACCTCGGCGGCGGCGCGCTGGCGCAGGCCCGCCTCGCCACTGTCGTGATCTTCCAGCAACCCAGCGACGATCTCTTCGCAGAACAGGTGCGAGCGCCCGTCAGGCACCGTCGGCACCTTGTCGTGACGGAACCACGCAGCGGGCCGCAGGTTCTGCCGCGTGAGGAACTCGAGGCCGTCGGCGCCGCGCCGCCACACCAGCACCGCCACCGCGTCGAGCCGCGGGCGATCGATGACGTCCACGCGGTAGATCGCAGAGTGCGAGCCGTCGGCGCGCAGGTTCCGCACCCGCAACCGACGCACATGCAGGAAGCCCTCGTCGCAGCGTCCGGTAGATGTGAAATCTTCTACGACGTCGAGCGCGGTGACAGGTGCGTGTCGCATCGAGTCGAGGCTTTACCAGAGGCCCACGGGCGCGTATGTGCCCGCCGTTCCCTCACGTTTCGGCCGAACCGCACCCGACGAGCCCAGACTCATGACGCCTCGCCGCACTCTGCTCCGCTCGCTGGCGCACCGGGTCTTCAAGCCCGTGCTGCTGTCGGCATTCCTCGCCGCGATGCTGGTGCAGACCTCGTGTCTGCCCACGCTCGAGGGCTACGACATCGACCTCTCGGGTCAACAGGTGCGCCTGACGCTGCTGCACACGTCAGACATCCACTCGCGTCTGCTGCCGTACGACTTCAACCCGCTGAAGACCGACACCGACCTCGGCCTCATCCCCGAGGCGGGTCCGTTCGGCGGCGCGGTGCGCATGGCGGCGATCCTCCAGCGTGAGCGCCTGCTGGCCGATCGTGTCATCCACCTCGACTCGGGCGACTCGTTCCAGGGCGCGCCGATCTTCAACCTGAACCTCGGCGAGGCCGAGTACCGCTTCCTCTCGCACGTGGGGCTCGACGCCGCCGTCATCGGCAACCACGAGTTTGACGCCGGCGCGGCGAACTTCACCAAGCAGGCGCGCGACGCGGCCCGCTTCCCGGTGCTCATCGCGAACTACCAGTGGGAAGACATGCACCAGGCGGGCAACAACGCCACGCAGCTCTTCACCTCGCCGTACACGATCAAGAACGTCATGGGCCTGAAGGTTGCCATCCTCGGCCTCGGCAACTTCGGCTCGCTCAACTCGATCGTCGAGCAGGGCAACTCGCTGCAGGCCATCCCGCTCGAGCAGAACGAGATCACGCGGTCCTACGTCGACTTCCTGCGCCCGGCCGTCGATCTCATCTTGATCACCAGCCACGCCGGCCTGACGGAAGATCAAGACCTCATCCAGGGCTACGACGCGTTCTACGAATGGAGCCTCGCCAAGGCCTTCGTCGAGCGCGCCGACAACCCGTGGACGGTGCTCGAGACGTTCGGCGAAGCGGGCAAGCCCGAGACGGTGGTGCACGTGCAGATCCCCGGCGTGCGTGGCGTCGACGCCATCCTCGGCGGGCACCTGCACATCGTGCTCAACCCGCCGCAGATCCTGACCGACCCCGACGGTCGGTCAGTCATCTTGAGCCACGGCGGCGCGTTCTCGAAGTACGTCAACCGCCTCGACGCCGTCGTCAACGTGCCGCCCAAGGGCCAGCGCACCATCGACGCCGCCGAGATCAGCTCGTTCGACTTCAAGGTCTTCCCCATCGACTCGCTGTGGTGCAGCGACTCGCTGCACGACTACTACCGCTCGCGCTTCTGGAACCCCGGCGAGTTCATGAGCGACCCGCTGGTGCGCGCCGGCCTCACCGACTGCTCCGAGAAGGAAGATCGCAACACCACGCAGCTGCTGATGCCGTACATCACCGACCTCGACGTGAAGCTGAACCTCACGTCGCTCTTCGCGTTCGCGCCGCGTGACATCGCCCGCCGCAACAACTCGACCGGTGGCGACAGCCCGCTCGGCAACATCGCGGCCGACTCGATGCGCCGCCGTCAGGGCGTCGAGGCCGAAGTGGCCGTCACCAACTCGCTGGGCATTCGCGACAACCTGTACGGCGGCCCGCTGACGCAGGAAGCGATGTTCAACGTGTTCCCCTTCGAGAACACCGTAAACATCATGTTCCTCTCGGGCAGCGAGATGCAGGAGATGTTCGACTTCATCTCGGAGCGCTCCTCGGAGCGCGGCTGCACGTCGCAGGCGCAGGTGTCGGGCGTGCGCTTCACGATGGACTGCGCGCAGGCCCAGCTGAACGCGCTGCGCTCGCCGTGCGACCCGACCGGTGACGCCAGCGAGTGCACGGGGCTGAGCGCTGACCGCACCGGCCGCGCGCCGTGGGAATGCGTGGCCGACACCAGCGTGCAGGGCGGCGGTCGCTGCTGGGCGCACTCGGGCACCAACATCAGCATCAACGACGTGCCGCTCAACGAGAACGAGACCTACCGCGTGGCCGTCAACGACTACATCGCGCGCGGCGGCTCGGGCTTCCTGGTGCTCAAGCGCAACACCACGCGCGTCGAGACCGGCATCCCGCTCCGTGACTCGCTCATCGGCTACATGACGAACTTCTGTAGCTGCGACGAGATCCTCGCGGCGAAGACCGACGCTGACGGCAACGTCATCGGCGAGAAGGACCAGCCGTGCGGCTCGCGCAACCCCGCCAACCCGACGCGCTGGGTGCTCGACCCGCAGGAGATCTCGTTCTGCACGCAGGCGCGCGATTTCCGCGACGCGCTGCAGTCCGACATGCAGCCCTGCACCTGCACCGAGGCGTTCAACGGCAACGTCGAGGCCTGCAGCACGAGCGACTTCACCGGGCTGATTCAGGCGTGCGTGGCGCGGCTGCCCGAAGGCCCGTGGCTCGGCCGCTGCAACTGCCGTCAGGCGCTCGCCAACGATCCGCTGTGCGGCAACGTCACGCGCGCGGTGCGCAACTTCTGTGAGAACCCCACGGCGGTGCCGGTCGCCGTGGGCCAGGAAGACGGCCGCATTGGCCGGAGGGTCAAGTGATGCGCCGGCTCGTCGTCCTCTCTTCTGTCGTCGCCCTTGCGAGCTGCCAGTGGTTTGAGCCGCTGGTGGAAGCCCCGGCGCCGCGCAAGCTGACCAGCTTCAAGGTGGAAGCGCTGCAGGTGGTGGTCGGCGCCGCGCGCACGCCGCTGGCAGTGGTGAGCGAGTGCGAGCGCCGCTACGGCTCGCAAGACATGGTGCCCGCCGAAGAGCGCGGCACGCCCAACTGCCGCTACGTCATCCCCAGCGGCGAAGTGCAGATCGACATCCGCGTGACCGCGCTCGACAACGCTGGCGAGCCGATGACCGACTTCTCGGGCCCGGTGAGCTACCGCGTGATCCCCGGCGAGCTCTCGACTGATCAGCGCGCGCGCTGGGGCGACATCCTCGACGGGAAGCTCGAGGCCACGGTGTTCGCCATTCACTCGTATGGCGCGACGCGCGTCTGGGTGGAAGACGCGCCCGTGAAGCTCGTCTACGCGAACGGCGTCGCGCCCGACCCGTCGCTGCTGCCCAACAAGAACGACTTCGAGCGCACGTACGTCTCGGGCGTCTCGCAGGTCATCTACTTCGCCGATCAGACCCTCGCGTCGCTGCAGAACCCCGGGGTGCTGGACAACCGCAGCTCGCCGTTCGTCGGTGAGTTCGTCGTCGTCGGCAAGGGCCCCAACACCGGCGAGGTGCTGCACCAGAGCTGCAGCGACGACCCGGCGCGCAACGGCGCCGACGCGCTGATGGTGGTGACGGGCCTCGACCCGGCTGGCTTCTTCGTCACCGACATCTCGGCCTGCCGCGTGCGCGAGTACGTGAGCGACTCGCTCGGCAACACGGTGCGCGCCGGCAACCGCGAGCCGCCTGAGCCGTGCTGGTTGATGGCCGCCGACGGTGGCCGCGAAGAGAACCGCGATGGCGGCATGGGCGTGTGCAACATCAGCGAGCAGACCTGCCGCAGCAGCGGCGAGTGCGCCGCGTACCTGCCGGGCACGTTCGGCTCGATGTTCGTCTACAACTACAACTTCCCCGAGGGCCTCGACGAAGGCGACCTGCTCTTCACGCTGTCGGGCTCGGTGCAGGAGTTCACCTCGACCTCGCAGCTCGTGTTCCCCGCGTGGCTGACCGCCGAGCGCGTGCGCACGCTGCCGCCTGAGCAGTGGAACAAGTGGCTCCAGTACGCGCGCCCGTACGATCTCGCCGGTCGCACCTGCGGCAATGACAACGTGCAGGTGCCGTTCATCACCGACGCGCTGTGCGGCCACAACACGCGCAACGTGAAGATGGAGAGCCTCGAGTCGGCGTTGGTGCGCGCGCGCCGCGTGCGCTTCCCTTCCCGCTTCGTCAACTGTGACTTCAACGCCAACGGCGCCGTGCCTTTCTTCTGCAACGACAGCACCGGCGGCCAGCACTGGGACGACTGCGACTTCTCGGGCGCCGTCGAGCCCGAGTCGGATCGCATCGAGCGCGTCTGCACGCAGGACTGTGTCATCGGCATGGGCGAACACGACGGCGTGGTGTGCAGCGAGCGGGCGACCTTCCGCGGCTTCGGCCAGTTCGTGGTGGAGATGGCGCCGGTGGGCCCGCCGGAGCTCGGCTACGACCACCAGATGACGGCGCGCCGCGTGGTCGTCACCGCGCCGCTCTACATGCCGCCGGTGGTGCCTGACGCTGGCATCGATGCAGGCGTGGACGCGGGTGTCGATGCAGGCGTTGACGCGGGGATGGACGCTGGCGTTGACGCCGGTGAGCCCGATGCCGGCGAGCTGGACGGCGGTGACGTCGACGCAGGCGAGCCGGACGCGGGCGAGCCCGACGCTGGCTTCGACGCCGGTGTGGACGCGGGCATCGACGCTGGTGTGGATGCGGGCATCGACGCTGGCGTGCCGCAGAACCCGTCGGTGCGCGCGCGGCTGTTCGGCGGCGCGTCGATCACCATCTACTGTGACAAGCCGGCCCGCTACCGCATCGGCGACGAGGTGGTGCGCGCCAGCGACACCGACCCCGTGCTGCCCGCGAAGCAGCTCATTCGCTACACGTTCCGCGGCGACGAGAGCACCGTGGCGTTCCAGGCCATCGACGAGCCGGCGACCTGCACGGTCGGCGTCAACAGCAAGACGCGCATCAACCTCATCACCAAGGACGCGATCCCCGAGATCAACCCCGACTGTGATGAGAACGACGCCGACGCCGAAGCGGCCCTGCAGTGCAAGCAGCTGCACGCCGCCGAGTTCGACGTCATCGGCCACCTCCGCCAGGTGCAGCCAGCCCGCCCGCGCTGGGTGATCATCCCGCGCGCGCCTGACGATCTCTGCTGCTACCCCGGCCCGGGCATGGAGTGCCCGCGGCCCATCCAGCCCTGTCCCTGAACCCCATGAAGCCGTCGCAAGGAGGCCCGTCACCGCGGGCCGGGAGAAAAACCGTGAAGCCGTTCATCAAGATCGTCGCGCTCGCGACCCTCATGTCAGGCGCCGCGTGGGCCGGTGACTTCATCGATACCCGCGTGACGTTCGCCCTGGCGAACTCCAACGTCTTCGTGAAGCCGGGCGAGACCACGCCCAGCGAGCCGGGCACCGGCTTCGGCGCGAGCCGCGCGAACACGCAGTTCTACGACAACTTCAACACGCGCTTCACGGGCTTCGAGACGCTGTCGAACATCTCGCTCTACAAGCGCAGCCCGAGCTTCTTCGAGGGCTTCGACGCCGAAGCGGCGCTGAACGTCGTCGTCATCAACAACCCGTCGGGCGCCATCACGCTCTTCGACAACGCGAGCTTCGTGAAGCTCAACTACAAGCCGGCGGGCTGGGGCGCGAAGGAAGACATCTCGCTGACCGGCTTCCCGGTCTCGGCTGACCGTTTCCGCCTTGGCTACGCGTGGAAGCTCTCGTGGGGCGGCGACGCGGCGTTCACCTACAACCAGGGCACCGGCACCTCGAGCACCGGCCGCCCGGCCGCCGTGCCCGGCATGAAGCTGCAGATCACCCGCGACCGCTGGTACGCGTTCGCCGGCATGAAGACGGGCCTGCTGCTGAACAACCTGCTCAACGTGCAGGAGCGGCAGTACGGCGTGCTCTTCGGCGGCGGCATCGACATCATCCCCGGTCGCGTGCGCCTCGAGGCGAACGGCGGCTACTTCAGCCGCGGCGTGGTGCCCTCGCTGGCGCAGGCCGGTGTGCGCGCGCCCGTCAACGCCATGGGCGGCTCGATGCAGCTGTCGATCTTCTCTGACTCGATCCAGCCGTCGCTCGACATGCGTCTGTACAAGAACGACCCCGACGTCATGCAGCGCTTCTTCCGCCCCGAGCGCTATCCGGGTGGCTTCAGCTACCAGTTCACGGTGGAAGGCAGCGTGCTGGCGCAGACGCTGATGAACCCCGACCGCGCCGCGTCGACGCGCATTCAGCCCGCGGCCGCCGTCGCCGTGCAGGCGCGCTTCAAGTACGACTACTGGCGCTTCTACGCGATCGGCCTGTACCGCACGCTCTCGTTCATCCAGTTCGACGTGCCCGGCCTGCCGCCGTACGTCGACTTCGTGAACGGCAGCACCGTGCGCCCGGAGCTCTGGGCGGCCATCGGTGGTGACCGCAACTTCCCCAACCAGCACCTGACGCTCGGCCTCATTCTCGGCGTGCAGAACCCCGCGTCGGTCAGCGCGCCGCGCTTCGAGTTCGGCGGCGGCAACCCGCCCCCCGGCCTCAGCGGCCCGCGCACCGTCGTGGTGCGTGACGTGAACCTCTTCGCGATCCTCCCGGCCGACACGGAGATCCTCCCCATCTTCAGCATCAAGGGCACGTTCCGCCTCGACATCAGCGAGTACTTCGCGCTGCTCGGCGAGGTCTTCTACAACCGCGACGACAACCGCGTGACCTTCCGCGACTCGGTGGCCAGCATCTCGCAGCCGGTGTTCGAGCAGCCGAACCAGCTCGGCTTCAACGCCGTCGTGCAAGCCCGCTTTTGAGGCTGGGCTGATGTCGTGAAGGTCCCCTCTCCCCGCCGGGGAGAGGGTCAGGGTGAGGGGCTACAACCCGAGCTGCTTGGCGATGATCTCGTTCATGATCTCGCTGGTGCCGCCGCCGATGGGCCCCAACCGCGCGTCACGCCAGTGCCGCTGGATGTCGAACTCCATCATGTAGCCCGCGCCGCCGTGCAGCTGCAGCGACGCGTCGGCCAGGCGGCAGCACATCTCGGTCGCCACCTTCTTGGCCATCGCCGTCTGCGCGAGCGCCCACTCGCCCGCCGCGTGCAACCGCAGCGCGTGGTACGTCAGCTGCCGCGCCGCTTCGAGGTCTGTCGCCATCTCGGCGAGCTTGTGCCGCGTCACCTGGAACTTCGCGACGCTCTGCCCGAAGGCCGTGCGCTGCTTCGTGTACTCGATGACCGTGGAGAGGATGTCGTCGGCCGCGCCGACCGACGCGAGCGCCAGCGACAGTCGCTCCCACTGAAAGTTGCCCATGATCTGCGCGAAGCCCTCGCCTTCCTGACCGAGCAGCGCGTCGGCGGGCAGCCGCACGTCGTCGAACGACAGCTCCGCGGTGTCTGACGCGCGCCACCCGAGCTTCTTGAGCTTCTTGCTGACGGTGAAGCCCGGCGTGCCCTTCTTCACGAGGAACATCGACAGGCCCTTGTGGCCCTTCGTCACGTCGGTCTTCGCGGCGACGATCACGTAGTCCGCGCGCACGCCGTTGGTGATGTACGTCTTCGAGCCGTTGAGCACCCAGCCGTCGCCGTCGCGCTTCGCCACCGTCTTGAGGCCGGCCACGTCGCTGCCCGCGTCGGGCTCTGTGACGGCGAACGCGCCCACCCACTCGCCCTTGATGGCGCGCGCCAGGAACTCCCGCTTCTGCGCGTCGGTGCCGAACAGGTGCAGCGGCCCGGTGGCGATGGTGGCTTGCCCCACGAGCCCCGCGCCAACGCCGCCCGAGCCACACTTCGCGAGCTCTTCGATGGCCACGGCCTCGAAGAAGAAGCCGGCGTTCGAGCCGCCGTACGCCTCTTCGTACTTGAGGCCGAACAGCCCCAGCTCGGCCGCCTTCGTGAAGAGCTCGCGTGGGAACGCTTCGGCCTCTTCCCACTTCACCGCGCCGGGCTTGAGTTCCCGGTCGACGAACTGGCGCACTGTCAGGCGAAAGGCCTCATGCTCGTCAGAGAACGTCGCAAACCCGGCAGTCATGAAACGAACGTTCTGACATCTTGACCGGCTGATCGAGCTGAGAGATACAGCAGCGATTCCGGCGCCATAGCCAAGCGGTAAGGCAAGGGTCTGCAAAACCCTCATTCCCCGGTTCGATTCCGGGTGGCGCCTCAAAGAAGCCCGGAAGTTCCAGCGATGGAGCTTCCGGGCTTTGATCTATCTGATGCGCGCCCTGCTCCTGGCCACGCTGCTGATCGCTCCCGTCGTCGCCGCCGACGATCTCGAGCTGCCTCCGCCGCCGACCGAGCTCAACACCAAGCGCCTCGACTTCAAGGGCGGCTCGCCGCTCATTCCCGTCAAGCTGATGGAAGGCAGCGCCGAGGTGACGTTGATCGGCCGCGGCCGGCTGCGCTTCCGCCTACCGGGGACGCCTGAAAAGCAGCTCGAAGGCCCCGCGGGCATGGCGTGGAAGGTGCGCCGCGTGAAAGGCACGCCCGCGAAGATCGTGGCGCGCATCCAGATCGCCGAGGTGCCGTTCAACGACAAGGAAGGGCTCCAGCGCGCGCTCGACGAGTGGAAAGAGCGCGGCCTCGCTGTGAAGTCGCAGGTGCTGGGCGGCGTGTACGGCATCGCCGGCAAGGTCATCGACAACCGCCGCTACGTGCTGGTCGTCGACCAACCGCCCGCACCGCCCGAGTCGCTCGCCGATCAGCAGGCGAAGCTGCTCACCGATTTCCAGGTGCGCACCACGCTGCTGGAAGACATCAAGACGCGCGGCACCATCAAGCTCGAGCTGGAAGACGGCAACGGCAACGTGGTGGCGACGGTCGACGAGAAGGTCGTCGCCGAGTCACCCGACGGCGCGCCCATCGAGGTGAAGCGCGTCGAGTACGGCGTCGGCTACGACTTCCACAACTTCGAAGATCGCGCGTACCGCGGCAGCGTGCTGCTGACTGCCGATCGCGCGGGGAAGATCGCCGTCATCAATCAGGTCGACCTCGAAGATCTGCTCAAGGGCCTCGTGCCGTCGGAGATCTTCGCCAAGGCCCACGCCGAGGCGCTCAAGGCCCAGGCTGTGACGGCGCGCGGAGAAGTGCTGGCGAAGATCGGCCTGAAGCACCTCGCCGACCCGTACCTGCTGTGCACCGAGCAGCACTGCGCCGTGTACCGCGGCGTCAGCGGCGAAGTGCCTTCCACCAACGCCGCCGTCGAGGCCACGCGCGGTGAAGCGGCGTTCGACAGCACCGATCGCCTCGTTGATTCCGTCTACAGCGCGGTCTGCGGCGGCCACACCGAGAACAACGACATCGTGTGGGGCGGCGTGCCGAACCCGTCGCTGCGCGGTCGGCCTGACGTGTTGCCAGGCAAGCCCGCGGGCCCCGCACCGGCGACGCTGACGAAGTTCCTCAACGCCGACCTGCAGCACGCCTGCAAGGTCTCGTCGTTCGCCAACCTTTCGAAGTACCGCTGGGAAAAGAAGTTCGCCGCCAAAGACGTCGACGAGAAGGTGAAGGCGCTGGGCGTTGGAAAGGTCATGGCGATGAACGTCACTGAGCGCGGCGTTTCGGGTCGTGCACGTCTGCTGCAGATCAGCGGCGAGGAAGGTGCCACCACCATCCGCGGGGAGCTCAACATCCGCCGGACGTTCGGCATGTTGAACAGCGCCATGTTCGAGCTGAAGGTCGAGCGCGACCCGAAGGGCCGGCCGGTGACGTGGGTCTTCACTGGCGGCGGCTGGGGCCACGGTGTCGGCATGTGTCAGACCGGGGCGATCGGGCGGGCCGAGGCTGGACAGAATTACCGACAGATCCTCGACCACTATTTCAACGGGGCTCAGGTCGCGCGCATCTACTGAGCGTGTCGTTATGATGGAGGGGCTGTGATCCTTGTTCCGCGACCCGAACGGAAAGGTGACGCCTCCAGACGCGTGCTGGCGGTGTTGCTTTCGCTCGGCCTCGGCGTCGCCCTCCACTTTGCGCTGCTCGGGTTGCTGGTGCTCACGTCGCTCTTCAAGCTCGATCTGCCCGATCGCCCGCCGCGCGATCTGAAGGCGTCGAACAAGCCCGTGGTGCTGCGCGGGCTCACCGCCGACCAGTTCGAGAACAACCGCGGGCCGGCGCGCCAGGACATCCGCGACGAGCGCAAGGTCATCGCCAAGAAGCCGAAGCCCGACGAGAAGAAGAAGGAACCCGAGAAGATTCCGCCCGGCCAGGTGGTCGACACGGCGCCCGGCAACAACCAGGTCGACGAAAAGGCCAAGTTCGTCTCTGAGACCGACAACAAGGTCGCGAAGGAAACGAAGGCGAAGGATCAGTCGCAGATCTACCGGAACGCCGCGCCGCAGCGCACGTCGACCGAGAAGATCGACGGCGACGGCACCGCGCAGTCTGACAAGGCCTCGATCGCCGGCAACGACGGCCTCGGCATGGACGATCGCCCGCTCAAAGACGCGTCAGAGCTGACGAAGCTGGCGATGAAGATCCCCGACTTGAAAGCGCAGCAGAAGCTCGAGGTGAAGCAGAGCGACGGGCCGGGGCTCGCCGTGTCGAACCGCGAGCAGCGCGACGCGCTGAAGGGCAACTCCGATCAGCTGAGCCTGACGCCCGGGTCTGGCGAGGCGGGCGACGAGACCTCGGCCGGGCACATCGGCAAGCCCGGCGCGCCCAACCTGCTGCCGTCACCCGCGGTGCTGGACAAGATCGCCGGCGCCGCGCCCAACGACTACCTGAAGGACACCGACGAGGGCGACGGCACGTACCTCAATACGCGCCAGTGGAAGTACGCGAGCTTCTTCAACCGCGTGAAGGAGAGCATCAACCACCACTGGAACCCGAGCGACCAGCTGCGGCTGCGAGATCCCACCGGGCAGATCTACGGCGGCCGCGATCGCTACACGATCCTGACCGTGACGCTCGACCAGAACGGTCGCCTCCGAGACACGTACGTCGACAAGTCCAGCGGCCTCGATTTCCTCGACCTCGAAGCGGTGAAGGCCTTCGAGCGCGCGCAGCCCTTCCCCAACCCGCCGCCGGGGCTGCTCGCGGCCGACTCGACGGTGAAGTTCCAGTTCGGCTTCATGCTCGAGCTGAGCGGTCGCCCGGGGCTGCGGCTCTTCCGGTCAGGCCAGTGACCGGGCTCGCGCAACGCCAGCGCGCCGTCCGTCGCGTGCTGTGGCTGATCCTCGCCGCCAACTGGCTCGTGGCAGGCCTCAAGCTCGCCTACGGCCTGCTCGCTGACTCAGCGTCGATGACCGCTGACGGGCTGCACTCGTTCATCGACGGCGCGAGCAACATCATCGGCCTCGTCGCGCTCAAGTACGCGGCGCAGCCCGCAGACGACGGTCACCCGTACGGTCACCAGAAGTTCGAGACGCTCGCGTCACTCGCCATCGGCGTCATGATCGGCGTCGGCGTGCTTGAGCTGGGGCGCATGGCCTTCTACGCGCTGCTGCACGATCGCCACCCGCAGGTCGGGCTCGAGAGCTTCGTGGTGATGCTGGGCACGCTGGCGGTCAACCTGGGCGTCACGCGCTACGAGGCCGCGAAAGGCCGCGAGCTCAAGAGCGCGCTGCTCACCGCCGACGCGTCGCACACCATGTCTGACGTCTGGGTGACGCTGGCGGTGCTGGCCTCGCTCGGCCTCGCGAAGCTGGGCTGGGCGAAGGCCGACGGCGTGGTCGCGCTCGGCGTACTGGTGCTGGTCGCGCACACCGGGTGGCAGATCATTCGCCAGGCAGTCGGCATCCTCGCTGACTCGGTGCGCCTGGAGCCCACGCGGGTGCGCGAGGTGCTGGCGGGAATTCCGGGCGTGAAGGGCTCACGCGCCATTCGCAGCCGCGGCCTCGAGGGCAACGTGGCGGTCGACCTCGTCGTGTTCGTAGACCCCACGCTCACGCTGGCCGACGCCCACGACCTCTCAGACGAGGTCGAAGCGAAGCTGAGGTCGGCGTTCCCCGAAGTGCAGGAAGTGCTCGTGCACGTCGAGCCAGCGCCGTAGCCGTCGTCAGTCGATCGACGTGCCCGCGGGGAACCGCACCTCGAACGACGTGCCCTTCCCGATCTGGGTTTTGCAGTCGACCGAGCCGCCGTGCTCCTGAACGATCTTCTTCACGATCGCCAGGCCGAGGCCGGTGCCGTGCTTCTTGCCCGAAGTGACGAACGACTCGAACAGGCGGTCGGCGATCTCCTTGGGGATGCCTGGGCCGTTGTCCTTCGCGCGGAAGATGATGTCGTCGCCTTCCCGCTCGACCGACAGCAGGAAGCGCCCACCCTCGGGCATCGCGTCGATGGCGTTGCGCGCGAGGTTGAAGATCGCGCGCTTCATCTTGGTCTCGTCGAAGCGCGCCGCGCCCGTGTACGCGGGCAGCACCTTGAGCTCCACCGGCGTGCCGGCGAACTCCTGCTGCAGCTGCTCGGTCAGCTCGCGAATGAAGACGTGCATGAAGACGCGGCGAATGAAGACCGACTTCTCGCCGCGCACGAAGGCCAGCGTCTCCTGCTGCATCGACGCGATGTGCTGCAGCTGCGTCATGATCTGCGACGACATCTCGGCGCGCAGCGCGGGCTCTTCTTCACCGGCCAGCATCTCGGCGTAGCCGCCCACCACGGTGAGCGGCGTGCGCAGGTCGTGCAGCACGCCCGACAGCATCTGACCGATGGTGGCGAGCCGCGCCTTCCGCTCGACCTCTTCCTGCGACTGACGACGCAAGAGCGCGCGGCCCACCTGGCCGGCGAGCAGCACCGCGAGACGCTCGTCCTGCTCGTCGAAGCCGTTCTTCTTGTTCAGCAGCTCCAAGGCACCGAACGTCTTCCCGCCCGCGCGCACCGGCACACACAGCACCGCGCCGGTCGACACGCCCAGCTTCCGGGCGATCGACTTGTCGTGGAACTCCGAGTCATCGGCGCTGGCCACGCGCACGATCTCATTCGACTCGGCGACGTGGCCGGCGATGCCCTGCCCCGACTTGAGCCGCAGCGACTTGAGCGCGTCGCTCTTCTCGCCGCGCGCGGTGCGGAAATAGAGGCTGTCGCGGTCGTCTTCAGCCAGCAGCACACTGCCGGCCCGCGCGCCCACACGCTCCATCGTGATCTCGAGAATCCGCTCGACGAGGTCGGTCTGCGCGTTGGCCTCGGCCGTCGCCTTCTCGACCTCGTAGAGCGCGTCGAGATCGCTCACGCGCATCGCCAGCTCGTCGCGGCCGCGCTTGAGCTCTTCCATCAAGAGCACGTTGTCGAGCACCGCGGCCACCTGCGTGGCGACGCCTTCGACCAGCGCGCGATCTTCCGACGTGAACGCGTCGACGTGGCTGTCGAGCACCTGCAGCACGCCCAGGGTGCGCCCCGTCGCGTGCTTGAGCGGCGTGGCGATGATCGACCGCGTGCGGAACCCCGATTGCTTGTCGACGACGGGGTTGAAGCGCACGTCGCTGTACGCGTCGCCGAGGATCAACGTGAGGCCGGTGCTGAACACGTGGCCCGCGATGCCGGTGGTGTCGGCGATGCGCAGCTCCTTGAGCGCGCCGCCCTTCATCACGCGGCTCCACAGCTCCCGCCGCGCCGGGTCGTGCATGAAGATGGTGGCGGCTTCGGCGTCGAGCAGCGACGTCAGCCGCTCCATGACGGCCTGGAGGATGGAATCGAGATCGCGCGCCTGCGAGAGCTGCGTGCCGACCTCCAGCAACGCCGCGAAGCGCTCCGTCTGACGGCTCACCGTCGACTCCAGCTCCAGCATGCGCGCCGCCGGGCTCGCCGGGTCGGTCTTGATCGGCTCGCGAGGCATCAGTGCGCCTCCGCCCACGAGCGCGCGTGGCCGACGTCGACCACCAGCGGCACCTTCAACTGCGCGACGGAGGACATCACCTCGACCGCCAGCTTCGACATCGCGTCGACCTCACCTTCGGGGCACTCGAAGAGCAGCTCGTCGTGAACCTGGAGCAACATGCGGCCGTTCAGCTTGGCAGCGGGAATGCGCCGGTCCAGTTCCAACATCGCGCGCTTCACGATGTCCGCGGCGCTGCCCTGAATCGGCATGTTGATCGCGGCGCGCTCAGCGGCCATCGACACCTGGCGGTTCCGCGACACGAGGTCGGGCATGTAGCGCCGACGCCCGAAGATCGACTCGACGTAGCCCGTCTTGCGCGCCTTCTCGATGGTGCCCTCGACGTAGCCGTTGATGCCGGGGAAGCGCGCGAAGTAGCGGTCGATGATGCCCTTGGCTTCTTCGACGGGAATGTTGAGGCGCGTCGAGAGGCCGTGCGGAGAGAGCCCGTACGCGATGCCGTAGTTCACCATCTTCGCGGCGCGGCGCTGCCCATCGGTCACCGCGTCGAGCGCCACGCCGAACACCTCGGCGGCGGTGCGCGCGTGCACGTCGGCGTCTTCAGCGAAGGCCCGCACCAGCCCTTCGTCACCCGAGATGTGCGCGAGAATTCGCAGCTCCACCTGCGAGTAGTCGGCCGACACGAGCTGCCAGCCCGGCTCCGCGACGAAGGCCCGGCGGATCTGTCGCCCGAGCTCGGTGCGAATGGGGATGTTCTGCAGGTTGGGGTTGGTCGACGACAGGCGCCCGGTGGCCGCCGCCGCCTGATGGAACGTGGTGCGAATGCGCCCGTCAGCGCCGATCAACGTCGGCAGCGTGTCGAGGTAGGTGCTCTTGAGCTTGGCGACGCTGCGGTACTCGATGATGGCGCGCGGCAGCGGGTGCTCTTCGGCCAGCTTCTCGAGCACCTCGTGATCCGTCGAAGGCGCCGTCTTGTTCTTCTTGAGCACCGGCAGCTTGAGATCTTCGTAGAGCACCTGCGCCAGCTGCGGCGGCGAGCCCACGTTGAACTCGCGCCCGGCGTGCCGGTACACGTCGGCCAGCAGCTGGCCGATCATGCCGTCGACCTGCGCCGAGACCTCCGCCAGCGCGCCGCGGTCGATGACGACGCCCGCCCGTTCCATGCGCGTCAGCACCGGCACCAGCGGCAGCTCCAGCTCGTTCGCCAGCGGCGCGAGGCCGATGCCGTTCGCCTCGATCCACAGGTCGCCGACGAGGCGGTCCACCGCATCAGCCGCCGCCGCGTACAACGTCGCCGCGCGGTCGGGCCCCATCTCGGCCAGCGTCGCCTTGCCCTTCCCGGCCTGACCATCGGGCCGCGACGGCAGCTCGGTGCGCAGTCGCTCGCGCGCGAGGTCCGCCAGCGCGTGCTCCTTGCGCGACGGGTTCAGCAGGTACGAGAGCAGCTCGATGTCGGTGTGCAGCCTGACAGCCTCGATGCCGACCGACCCCAGCAAGTGCAGCAGCGCCTTGCCGTCGTGCGCTTCCACCGCGAGGCCCTGACGCTGCAGCGCCGGCCCCAGCAGCCGCGCGACGAGCTCGCGACCGAGCACGTCGACCACCACGTACGCGCAGGTCGTCTCGCCGATGACGCACGCCAGCCCCACCAACGACGCCGAGTGCGGCTCGCCTTCGTAGGCTGGCGCCAACGACACGCGCTCGGCCTTCGCCAACGCCTCGCACAGCGCGGTCAGCCCGGCTTCGTCGCGGACGATCGTCGCCTCTTGCCGCAGCGGCGTGGCGGGCGCCGACGGCATCTCCTGGTTGAGCCGGAAGAACTCGAGCTCGGTGAACATGGTGCGGGCTTCGGCCTGCCGAATGCCCTTCACCACGAAGTCTTCGGCGCGCCCGGCGACGTCGAGGTCGTGGCGGAAGCTGACCAGCTGCAGCGCGCGGTGAATCTGCTCGAGGTTCGCGCGAATGCCCTCGCGGATCTTCGGCTTCTGCACTTCGTCGACGCGGCTCATCAGCGCCTCGACGGTGCCGAACTGCGCGAGCAGATCAGCGGCGGTCTTGGGCCCGATGCCCGGCACCTTGGGGATGTTGTCGACAGCGTCGCCCACCAGCGCCTGGTAGTCGCGCATCTGCGAGGCCTTCACCCCGAAGCGCTCCAGCGCGTCGGCTTCGGTGATGGGCTTGTCCTTCATCGGGTCGAAGATGGCGACGCCCGGCTTGAGCAGCTGCAGGAAGTCCTTGTCGCTGGTGATGATCTCCGCGTGGAAGCCGTCGGCCAGCGCGCGATCGACGAGCGTGGCGATGACGTCGTCGGCCTCCCAGCCGGGCACCTCGGCGATGGGCACCTGCAGCACCTCGGTGATCTTCCGGATCAGCTCGAACTGCGAGACGAGATCGGCCGGAGGCGCTTCGCGGTTGGCCTTGTACTGCGGGTCGATGGCGAGGCGGCCCTTGCGGCTGTCGCGGTCGAAGCACAGCACGAGGTGCGTGGGCGCGCGCTCGCGCATCAGCTTGAGCACCATGCGCGTGAAGCCCAGCACCGCGTTGGTGGGCTGCCCCTTGCTCGTCGTGAGCGGCGGCAGCGCGTGGTACGCGCGGAAGATGAGGCCCGACGCGTCGATCAACGTCAGCGTCTTCGGCCCCGCAGGCGCGGCCGGAGTCGGCGGAGGTCTCGACTCCGGCGTGGGCTGAAGACCACCGAACAAGTCACCCTGCTGCGAAGCCATGCAGCGGGAGGTACCACATCAGGAGCGCCTCAGTTGCACCCCTGGTTGCCCATCTCGTCGTTGATCTTCTCCTTGAAGCCGTCGCCGTCGACCGCGAAGTCGAGCGCCGCCTTGAGCTGCTCGCACGTCTCGGCGCGGTCCCACGCGTCTGACGCCTTCTTGGTGCAGACGTTGGTGAGCGCCTTGAGGAGGTCGATGTTGCTGCGCGAGAAGTTCGAGCCCAGCTTCCACATGCGGCACGCGGCGCGGAAGTCCTTCCGGTCGGCCAGCGCCTTGCCCTTCTCGTACGCGGTGCGGCTCATGGTCTCGACGATCGCGCGGCGGATGAACGAAGTGCGGCGCTCCAGCTCGCGCTTCTTGTCGTCGGCGGACAGCTTCGAGGCCTTGTCGCCGAGCACCAGGCGCTCGTCGATGGCCAACGCCTTGGCGAACGGCACCTCGGCGCGCTCCGGGCGGTCGTTGGTGATCTCCGACGTCCCGTTCTCGTAGAGGTTGATGGCGTTGTTGATGTCCAACAGCAGCGCGTTCGACGACTCGTGGAACTGCGACTTGCTGATGTTCTCGCGGATCTTCTGCAGCGGCACCGGCGCTTCGACCAGCTTGCCTTCGAAGTACAGCACCAGGGCGCGGCCCATCTCCGGCTCCGGGTAGCGCTTCGAGAGCTCTTCCTTGGCCAGCTTGTTCGGGTCGGGCGGCGGCGGCGGCGGGCGGAACGCGACGATCTCCGGGCACATCCACATCGGCTCGCCGGGCGTCAGCTTCTCTCGGGCCTTGAGGAAGTTGAGGTACATCGGCTCGCTCGGCCGCCAGTCGGTCTTGGGGTTGATGGGGCCGTCGAGCTTCATCTTGGTGAGCGCCGGCGGGTAGAGGTCCTTCGGCTCGACCGTCTGGCACCACAGGCGCACCCAGAGCTCACACTTCTTGAGCGCGAGGTCCCACTTGGCGTTCGACGAGTAGGCCTTGCAGTCGGCGGCGGTGCGCTTCTTCACCTCGGCGACGGCCTCCTTCGAGGCCGACAGCGTCTTCAGCAGGTAGCCCTCGCAGTCCTTCCCGACCTTGCCGAACGACTCGAGCGCGCCTTCCATCTGGCCGCCCGCGACCTGCTCCTTGGCGCGGTTGAGGTTCTCTTCGCAGACCTTCAACACCGAGATGCGCTTCACCAGCGCGTTGGCTTCCTGGTGAATGGGCTCGAGCTCGATGACCTTGGTGCACGCGGCCTCGGCGCGCGCCCAGTCGGGGGTGCCGTGCTCGCTGTTCGAGTACGTGCGGCACTCGGCCAGCAGCTCTTCGATCTGCTCTTCGATGGTCTTCTCGGCGCTCGGCGTCTTGATGCGCGTGCCCTTCCCCATGGGGATCGGGCCCTTGTCGACGGGGTCTGGGTCGGCGGTCAGCGCCTTGGCCAGCACCAGCACGAAGAGCACACCGACGATGCTGCCGCCGATGATGAGCTTCTTCTTCTTGCCGGGGTCCATCGGCGCCGAGTCGGGGTCGGAGTAGGAGCCATCGAGGCTCTCGGCGGGGCTCGGGGCGCGCACCGGTGCGCGGCCCGGCCGCTCGGGTGCAGAACGCCCACCGCGCGCGATGGGGGCGCGCGAGCCAGAGCCACCGCCGGTCTCGAACATCATCTCGACCACGCCGAACTGGATGATGTCGCCCGCCGCGAGGATGGTCTCGTCGCTGCTGGGCGCGCCGTTGACGGTGGTGCCGTTGGCGCTGCCGAGATCCTTGAGCGTCACCTCGCGGCCCTGCACCACGAGCTCCGCGTGACGGCGGCTGACCGAGTCGTCGTCGATCTGCAGATCGACGCCCGCGACGCGACCCACGGTGATGGTGCCTGTCAGCGGGAACACCTTGCCGGTGACGCCGCCGGTCAGCCCGCGCAGCTGTGGCCCCGACGCGCGCTGCGGGCCCGGGCGCTTGGCGAGCCCACCACCTGCCGGCTTCTCCTTGATGGCCGACACCACGCGCGTGCTGCGCGGCTGCGCCTTGATCGCCTTGCCGCTGGCGGCGGTCGGTTCCTTCGACGGCTTCACGCCGGCGTTCCTGGCCTTGGGCAACGACTTGCTGCCCAGCTTGAGCTGGATCTCGTAGTCGCCGATGACGATCTGGCTCTTCGAGCTGACCGCGGTGGGGCCCTCGATCTTCGCGCCGTCGACCCAGGTGCCGTTGGCCGAGCCGATGTCTTCGACCATCAGCGCCTCGCCCTCGAGGAAGAAGCGCGCGTGCTTCCGGCTGACGCCACCCTCCGCGAGGATGAGATCGTTCCCTTCGGAGCGACCGATGGTGAGCTGACCTGCGACGTCCTGCTCCTGCTGCGAGCCGTCGGGGTTCTTGATGACGAGGGTCGGCACTGGCGTTTACTCCTCGCGGAAGATGCCCATGTTCACGGGAATGCCGCGACGCTGGAGGTCATCGTAGAAGCGCGGCACGAAGCCGGTGGCCACATAGCGCCCGCGCACCTTCCCCTCCTCCGTGAAGCCTTCCTGCTTGAAATAGAAGATGTCCTGCATGGTGACGATGTCGACCTCCATGCCGGACACTTCAGAGATGTAGGTCACGCGACGGCTGCCGTCAGAGAAGCGCGTCTGCTGCACGATCATGTGCACGGCTGA
>CAYWON010000125.1:0-20351 GCA_964459885.1 uncultured Archangium sp. | reverse complement strand
TCTCGTGGCTGCTCGCCGCCTGATCAGCGAACGGACTTCTGGGCTGCCGTACTAGACCGATGATGACGATTGCCGAGTCGTACGCGAGAGATGGCTACCGCAAGGGTCTGCGCGCCGGAGAGGCCGAGGTCGCGAGGAAGATGCTGCGGATGATCCTCCGGAAGCGCTTCGGTTCGCTGTCGATGGTGCACCTCAAGAAGGTGCGGCGCGCGTCAGCGAAGCGGGTGCTTGAGTGGAGCCTGCGCGCGCTCGACGCGAAGACCATCGACGCCGTCTTCGCGAAGTAAGAACCTCCGCCATCTCATCGATGGCACGCCTCACGCGACGACAGCTCATCGTGCTCGGCACCGGCGCTGCGCTGTACGGCGGCTTGCGTTGGGGCACCGCGCGCGTCGCCCGGCAGTCTTCCCCTTCGAAGCCGCTCTCTGACGAAGCCCGCGCGCTCATCGCCACCGCGTGGAAGGGGCTCGACCCGAAGCGCGTGCTGGACACCCACGTGCACGTCGTCGGCCTCGGCCGCGGCGGGAGCGGGTGTGAGGTCGGGCCACGGCTCCAGTCGGTGTTGAACCCGATGGAGTACATGAAGTTCTCCATCTACCTCGCGGCGTCGGGCGTCACCGACCTCGACGAGGCAGATCAACAGTACGTCGCGCGACTCACCGCGCTCGTGAAGTCGCAGTCGCCACACGGCCGCGCGCTGCTCTTCGCCTTCGACCGCGCGCACGACGAGCAAGGCAACCCGCTGCCTGACCAGAGCGAGTTCTACACACCCAACGAGTACGTGCTGGGCCTCGCCGCCGCCGCGCCAGACCTCTTCGTGCCTGTAGCGTCGGTGCACCCGTACCGCGCCGATGCGATCGCCACGCTGGAGGCCGCCGTGAATCGTGGCGCCGTCGCCGTGAAGTGGCTGCCGAACGCGATGAACATCGACCCGTCATCGCCGAAGTGCGACGCGTTCTACGACGCGCTGGCGAAGCTGGGCGTGACGCTGATTACGCACGCAGGCGAAGAGAAGGCCGTACACGCCGAGGCCGCGCAGCGCCTCGGCAACCCGCTGCACCTGCGTCGTCCCCTCGAGCGCGGCGTCACCGTCGTCGTCGCGCACTGCGCGTCACTCGGCAGCAACCCCGACCTCGACGCGCCCGACGGCCCGTGGGTCGACAACTTCGAGCTCTTCATGCGCATGATGAACGAGCCGCAGTGGAACGGTCGGCTCTTCGGCGAGCTCTCGGCGATGATTCAGGTCAACCGCGTCGGCGCGCCGCTGCGCACGTTGCTCGCGCGGCCCGACCTGCATCCGCGCCTCGTCAACGGCTCCGACTACCCGCTGCCCGCCATCAACGCGTTGGTGCGCACCAGCGCGCTCGTTGAGGCCGGTTTCATCAGCGAAGCCACCCGCGCGCTGCTCAATGAGATCGATCAGCACAACCCGTTGCTGTTCGATTTCGTCACCAAGCGCTGCCTCGAACACGCTGGGCATCGCTTCGCTGACGAGGTCTTCATGAGCCGGTCCGAAGTCTTCCGAAGACTAGCTGGGGCTTAATTTCCGTTGCGCCTACATCAATACAGGCTCCAATAAGCCTCCGCATGGAGACGACTGCCGCAGTTCCGCCCGCCATTGATGCGGGCTCCACGGCGTGGATGTTGGCGAGCTCGGCGATGGTGCTGCTGATGGTGCCGGGCCTGGCGCTCTTCTACGGCGGCATGGTGCGCAAGAAGAACGTGCTCACCACGATGATGATGAGCTTCGTGGCGATGGCCGTCATCGGCGTGCAGTGGGTGCTGGTCGGCTACGCGCTCTCGTTCGGCACCAGCATCGGCGGCTTCATCGGGTGGGACAGCGCGCTGTTCGCGCTCAGCGGCATCGAGCCCGGCAAGCTGTACGGCGACAAGCACATTCCCGAGCTCGTGTTCGTCATGTTCCAGGGGAAGTTCGCCATCATCACGCCGGCGCTCATCAGCGGCGCGGTGGCCGAGCGCATGAAGTTCAAGACGTATCTCGCGTTCTGCGTGCTCTGGAGCACGCTCATCTACGCGCCGCTCGCGCACTGGGTGTGGAACGCCGACGGCTGGCTCTTCAAGCTGGGCGTGCTCGACTTCGCGGGCGGTACCGTCGTGCACATCTCTGCTGGCATCTCGGCGCTCGTCCTCGCGCTCATGCTGGGGCCGCGGCGTGACGTGGCGCGCGGCGCGCCGATTCTCCCCAACAACCTCGTGCTGACGCTGACCGGCGCCGGCCTCTTGTGGTTCGGCTGGTTCGGCTTCAACGCGGGCAGCGCGGTGGCGGTGGAATCTCCGGTGGCGGGCCCCATCGCGGGCCTCGCGTTCGCCACGACGCAGAGCGCGGCGGCGGCGGCGGGCCTGATGTGGATGCTCGTAGAGCGTTGGCACCACGGCAAGGTGACGTCGCTGGGCCTCGCGTCGGGCATCGTCGCCGGGCTCGTGGCGGTGACGCCGGCGGCAGGTCACATCAAGCCGGGCGCGGCGCTGCTGCTGGGCGCGGTGTCGTCGGTCGTCTGCTACGGCGCGGTGCAGCTCAAGACGCGCCTCAAGTACGACGACTCGCTCGACGCGTTCGGCGTGCACGGCGTCGGCGGCATCCTCGGCGCTCTGCTGACGGGCCTGTTGTGCTTCACGCCGGTCGAAGCGGGGCTGGGCCAGCTCGGCAAGCAGGCCACCGGCGTCGCGGTCGCGCTGGTGTTCGCGGGCGTCGGCACGTTCCTGCTGGCGAAGCTGCTCGGCGCGGTCTTCGGGCTGCGCACGTCTGATCAAGAAGAGCGCGACGGCCTCGACCTCCACGTGCACGGCGAGCGCGGCTACCACTTCGACCAGACGTGAGCCTTCGGCACGCCGCGTGCTGAGTGGCGCGGCATGCACAAGTTCATCGCGCTGTGGGGGGTCTTCGCGCTGTTCGGTTGCCAGCCGCCTGTCAAAGAGGAGCCAGATGCTGGCACTCCAGTGGCAGACGCAGGCGTCATCGACGCTGACGCGGGCCTGCAGTGTCCCGATCGCTCACACGAGGCCGACGGCGGCTGCGTCACCGAGCTCGAGTGGGTGCAGCTCGCGTCGGGCCCGAGCCCGAGAGACCACCACGGCACGTACATCTACGCGCACGACGGCGGCGCGACGCTGGTGGTGGTGAACGGCGTCGACATGAGCGAGGGCCTCGCGAAGTGGGACGCCTGGAGCGCGGCGCTCGACGAGAACGGCTTCATCACCAGCTGGCGCGAGATTCAGCGGCCGCCGCTGTGGGCTGCGGGCTCGGGCGTCGACGGCTGGGGCGACCGCATCTACGTGGTCAGCGGCCAGACCATCGGCTCGAACGGCGGCATCAACACGCCGCGCGTGCAGTCGCTGCAGATGAACGCCGACGGCACGCCCGGCAACTGGCGCGAAGAGAAGCCGCTGTCGGGCGACGGCCGCTTCCACATCACCGCGACGCGCGTAGGCCGTTGGCTGTTCGCGATGGGCGGCCGCACCATGACGGGCAAGGCGATGCCCGAGGTGTGGAGCGCCCACATCGAAGACGACGGCACGCTGTCGGACTGGAGCGACGCGCGGCCCTTCCCCGCGCCGCGCACGCACCACGCGTCGTTCGCGTTCGGCAATCGGCTGTACGTGATGGGCGGCTTCAACGCCGAGACGTTCACCAACGACACCAGCGAGTACCCCGACACGCTCGTCGCCACGGTGGACCAGACGACCGGCGCGCTGAGCGAGTGGACGAGCGTGCCGTTGCCGTTCGAGCAGTCGACGCACTCGGCGGCGGTGTGGGACGGCGCCGTGTACGCGGTCGGCGGCTTCGACGGCGACCTCAACATGCTGTCGACGGTGCGCCGCGCGCCGCTGAAGGACGACGGCACGTTCGGTGAATGGGAAGAAATGGCGTCGCTGCCGAAGGCGCGCGCGCACGTGCATCACACGCCGGTGCACGCGGGCCGCTTCTATTCAGTGGGCGGCAACATCGGCAGCCACTTCACGCAAGACGTGGTGCTGATGGGCAACCTGTACTGACACGTCGTTTGACGCCCCGTCGCTCGCATGGTGGGAAGCGCCGCCATGCGAGCTGTCGTCGGGGCGTTGGCGTTGGTGCTGTGGTCTGGCTGTTACAAGAGCGAGCGCGCGTACCAGCTCGAGTACGCGAAGGAGCTCAAGCCGCTCGCCGTCACCGCCAACAGCGGCGCACCCGCGACCGCCGAGCTGCCGGCCCAACCGCCGCGCGTCTACCTCGTGCGCGCGCTGGTCGACCTCGACTACCAGGCGCAGGTGCAGCACTGGAACGAGCGCATCAACCTGCAAATCACGCGCGTGAGCGAGGTGACGAAGGCCGCGCTCAACGTCGAGCTCAAGCTCGTCGCCATCGACTCGTGGGACCACCACAGCAACCGCGGCACGCTCGATGACCACCTCGACGCGCTGAGGCGTGAAGACCCCGCGCGCGACGTCGACCTCGTCATCGGCTTCGTGTCGTCGCTGCAGACCTTCACCGAGAGCCACGAAGAGCTGGGCCGCGCGCAGGTGCCTGGCCACCACGCCGTGGTGCGCGCGCTCGACAACCCGGCCGAGCAGGACGCCATCACGCGCGTCTTCACCAAGCTCGACGCGAAAGAGCGCGACTCGCTCTACCGCGAGCGGAAGCTGCACAAGGAATACACGGTGCTGCTCCATGAGTGGGCGCACGCGCTCGGCGCGCCGCACGACCTCGCGTCGACCAGCTTCGTCAACCCGCGCTACTCGATTCATCGCAGCCGGTTTCAACCGCCGATGCTGCTGTTCCTCGCGAAGTCGCTGGAGCTGCGCGACGCGAAGTTGGACCGCAAGGCGTGGGCCGCAGGGCTGCGCGACGCGCTCAAGGCGAACCCCGTCGGCTGGGACGAGCGCGACTTCGACGAATCGGTCGCGCTGCTCGACCGCGTCGCGCGCGCCGAGAAGCCACCTGCCGCACAGGGCACGCTCTCCGCCGTCGACCTCCGCACGTGGGACGACGCCGTGCGGCTCGCGAACCAGAACAAGAGTGAAGAGGCGCTCGCCACGTTGAAGCCGTTGCTGTCGCTCACGCCGCCGCACGGCGAAATCCAGCTGCTCGGCTGTCAGATCTCCGGACGCATCAACCTCGCGCTCCCCGAGACGCGCGCGTACTGCGAAGCCGCGGTCGCGCTGGTGCCAGAGAAAGGCACCGCGCAGCTCTACATGGCGCAGGTTGAGAGCCACGCGCGGCGCCAACCGGAGGCCCGGAAGTACTTCATCGACGCGCGCGAGAAGCTGCTCACCGGCGCCACCGTCGAGCTGCACGCGGCGCTCGGCTCGGTCGCGGGCTCGCTCGGCTTCCTCACCTGGGCCGAATCGTCGGCGTCTCGCGCGCTGGGCCGCGTGAGCTCCGACACGCTCGTCGAGACCATCGCCCGCCGCCGCCGGTGGATGGGGCTCCCCGCGGGCGTCGCCAGCCCGGCGCCGACCGACGAGCCGAGCTACCTCGAGCGCTACACCGCCGCGCAGAGTGCGTTCGACACGCAGCAGCTCGCGAAGGCGGACACCACCATCGCGGCGCTCGAGCGTGACTACCCGACGCTCGCGGGGCCGATGACGCTGCGCTGCGAGCTCTGGCTGCGGCGCGGTCAGAACGCAAAGGGCGTCGCGGCCTGCGAGAAGGCCATCACCACCTGGAACGAGTCACTGCACGCGCGGTACTTGCTGGGCGTGATGGCGTCGATGGCGGGCCAGCACAAGAAGGCCGTCGAGCACCTCGAGGAGGTCGTCGCGACGGACACCACCGTCGACGACGCGTGGCAACGACTCGCGACGGCGTACCGGGCGCTTGGCGACGCGAACAACGCCAAGCGCTCCCAGCGTCGTCAGCCGCGCTGAGGCCACAGCGACTGCTCGCGCGCCAACGCGATGCCGGTGGCGATGGCGCCGACCAGCTCCCACGCGGCGACGCCGATGAAGCCGACCGGCGCGAACCCGCGCACCACCGCGAGACAGAACACCGTGAACGTCAGCACCCGGAACGGCACCGTCCACCGGAAGAACGCGGTGAAGCCCGCGCGCGCGGCGAGCACGTAATAGACGCCCATGTTCACCGCGGCCATCGACGACGCCGTGAGGAACGTGAGCGAGAAATCGCCCGGCACACGCGCGCTGCGGTCGAGCACCGGGAAGTTCAGCAGCGTCAGCGTCACCTCGGGCACCACGAGGCCGACCACGCCCAACGCCGCCGCCGACACGCCGAACACCACCATCGTCCACGCCGAAGCCTTCATCGCTGGCGCTTCAAGCCGGAATCCGAGGCGTCGTACAGCGTGAGGAGACGTCGCACCTCACGGCGCACATCCGAGCTGGCGGCCTCGTGGAGATCCGCGAGAATTCCTGAGCCGAAGTTCGCGGCCCGTGGCTCAGTGCTCGGGGAGACGTGTTCAATGAAGAAGTGGCTCAGCCTGGTGGCGTCGTTGCTGTGCGCCGGCTGCATGGGCGTCGCGGAAGACACACCTGACGCGGGCACCTCGCTCACCGACAGCGGCGTCGCTGATGCCGGCCTCGAGGTCGACGCCGGAGACGTCACCGACGCTGGAACACCCGACGCAGGCCACGACGATGATGCAGGCGTGCCTGACGCCGGCCTCGACGCGGGAGTTCCCGACGCAGGCACCACCGTCGACGCGGGTCTACGGCCCATCTTCGTGGCCATCGGCAAGCAGCGTCGCCGCGCCATCTCATGCGACGACGGCCTCACGTGGACCCACGACGTCACCATCGACGACGCCTGGCCGATGGACGAGCGCTACCGCTGCTTCGACGGCACGTTCACCCTGCCCGACGGCGGCAGCCAGAGCACCGACTGCGACCACAACGAGTGGTCTTCCCTCGGCCTCGTGTTCGGCGACGGCTACTTCGTACACACCATGGGCTGGGGCGCGCCGGGCACGGTGTTCCGCTCGAGCAACGGCATCGACTGGCAGCAGGTCGCGATGGGCGTGAACGCCACCGAGGTGATGTTCGACGAGCACCGCTTTGTGCTCGCCACGCGCTCGACGCGACGCTCTGACGACCGCGGCGCGACCTGGGTCGACCTCAACGACATCCCCGTCGCCAACGGCAGCAACACCATCTGGAACGTGCGCGGCGGCGTCGCGGGCGGCGGCGTGTTCGTCGTCACCGCGCAAGACGGCTCGAACTACGACGTGCAGCGCAGCGCCGACCGCGGCGAGACCTGGCAGCGGCCCACGATGACCAACGGCGGCCGGCTCGACGCGTGCGGCGCGGGACGACCGGTCTTCGGCAACGGCGTCTTCGTCACCGTGCGCAACGACTCGGGCGACACGACCGTGTGCCGCAGCGACGACGGCGCGCTCACGTGGTCCAGCGTGCAGCTCAACGGCGTCAGCATCGAGTCGCGCCTCGTGTGGACAGGCACCGAGTTCATCATGTGGAGCCCCGGCGGCGTGCATCGGTCACCCGACGGCATCACGTGGACCTCCCAGCCCACACAGACGCGGCGCAACGGCAACCTGTCCGGCGGACCCAACATCGGCGCTGTAGCGCGCGGGCCCGGCGGCACCTTCGTCGCGACGCGCGGCGGCTGGCAGGTCTGGTACGAGAACCAGCGCTTCTACCGGAGCACCGACGGCACCATCTGGGACGAGCTGCCCGCTGGCGCGTTCGAGCCCGGCCACCCCATCACCGCGATGGCCTCTGGAATGGTTGAAAGGAGCGCCGCATGTCCCTGAAACGTGCGCTGACGCTGACGACGTGCCTCGCGCTGAGCGCGTGTGAAGGCGTCATCACACTGCCGGAAGGTCACGTCGACACGCCGATGACGCCGCACACGCCGGGCGACCCGCTGCCCGACGGCGGCCGCGGCGACTGGTTCAGCTGTGCGCCCGGCAGTGACCCGTCGGCGGAGGTCGTGCTGCGCCTCACGCCCGCCCAGTACCGCAACGCCGTCGAAGACCTCCTGACGCGCGCGTACCCGTCGTCGCAGGTGCAGGGCGTGCTGACGTCTTCCGCCGTCGCGCCCTTCCTCGCGGCGCTGCCCGTCGACGGCCACACGCACCGCGCGGAGCTGACCTACGACTCGATGGACCAGCGCATCAGCCCGCTGCTGGTGACGCCGCAGGTGGAGATCGCGACCGCGCTCGGCGAATGGGTGGAAGGCGACAACGGCCGGCTCACCACGTTCGTGCGCGCGTACGGCGGCGCGACGGCCTGCGCAGAGGTGACGAGCGATGGCTGCGTCACCGCTTTCATCGACGGCCTCGGCCTGCACGCGCTGCGACGCCCGCTCGACGACGAAGACCGCGCGCACTACCGCGGCGTCTTCACTGACACCACGTACGGCGGGCACAAGGCGCTCCTCGCCGCGTTCCTGTTGGCGCCCGACTTCATCTTCCGCACTGAGTTTCGCGGCGAGGCCATCGACGCGCGCAGCGACTTCACGCAGCTCACGGCCTGGGAAACGGCGACGCGCGTGTCCTTCGCGCTCACCAACGCGCCGCCCGATGACGCGCTGCTCGACGCCGCCGCGCAGAACTTCACGGGCTCCGGGCTGACGTTGAACGAGCAGATGACGCGGCTGCTGGCCACGCCGCGCGCGCGGGCCCAGTACGAGCGCTTCTTCCGCCAGTGGCTGCGGCTCGACCGCGTGCACGGCATCAACCCGTCGGCGGCGGCGTCGCTCACGCTCGACTACCCCGACGACTCAGCGCCCTCGTTGCCGGCCGACACCAACCTCGAACAACTGCGCCTCGACGCGTTCGACGAGATGGTCGAGCTGATGACCTGGTACGCCGAGCGCGGCTCGCTGCGTGACGCGGTGTTGTCCGACGTCTCGTTCGCCAGGTCGTCCACGTTGGCGCAGGTCTACGGCGTCTCGCCGTGGGACGGCACCGAAGCGAACCTCGTGCACTTCCCCGCAGGGCAGCGCGCCGGGCTCTTCACCCGCGCCGGCTACATGTTGTCGGGCTACCCCGACACCAACCCGGTGATGCGCGGCGCGCGGCTGCGCGTCGAGTACCTCTGCGACGCGATGGAAGCGCCGGCCGACACCAGCCCGCCCGCCAACTACGTGCCGCCGTCGGTGATGACGGTGCGCAACGTCGTCGAAGCCAAGACGCAGATCTCCGGCTCGGCGTGCCAGGGCTGCCATCAAATCTCCATCAACCCGCTGGGCTTCCCGTTCGAGAGCTACGACGCGTTCGGCCGCTGGCGTACGCAGGAGCCCATCCTCAACGCGGCCGGTGAGGTGACGTCGTGGGTGCCAGTCAACGCGTCGACGCGGCCCGACATCGACCGCAACGGCACGCGCGCCACAGTGAATGACGGCGTGGGCCTCTCGCAGCTGCTGGCCGACTCGCAGCGCATGCAGGCCTGCTACGCGCGCCACACGTTCCGCTACCTGCAGGGCCGCCGCGAGGTGCTGACGAGAAACGAGGACGCCTGCGTGTTGAACGCCATGGAACGCGCAGCCGGCACGGGCTCGCTGCAAGACGTGGTGCGCGCGCTCACGCAGTCACAAGACTTCACGCGGCGCTTGATGCCCGCGGGCAACTGACACGGAGCCACCATGAAATACAGCCGGCTCAGCAGACGACACTTTCTCCAGGGCATCGGCGGCGCGGCGCTGACGTTGCCGCTTCTGCCGTCGCTCATCTCGCGCGCCGACGCGCAGACCATGACGACGCCGCGCTTCTTCGTGACGTCGTGGGTCGGTCACGGCGGCCTGAGCGAAGAGAACACCTACCCGCTCGACGCGCGCGTCACGCTGACCGACGCGCAGCTCTACGCGACGAGCGGCAACGACGGGCCGCACATCGCGAAGTGGGGCCGGCTGGTCGACCTCAAACGCACGCACGCCGACGGTGAGGCCGCGCGCACGCAGTCGATGCCCGACCTCGACGCCGGCGCGGCGCGCTTCTCGCCGCTCATCGGTTCGTTCGTGGAAGACGCGCTGCTCGAGAAGATGAACGTGCTGCGCGGCATCGATTTCCTCACGTTCGGTGGGCACACGCGCGGCTACCTCGGCAACTTCAACAACCGCGACGGCGGCAACGACAACGGCGCGGTCGACGCGCCCATCCCCACCATCGACCACGTCATCTCGGCGAGTGACAAGTTCTACTCGGCGGCCGACCGCGCGTTGCTGCGCGCGCCGGTGGTGAACGCGTCGCGCACGCACCTGAGCAGCTTCCCCAGCGGCACGGGCGTCGCCAACAACCCGTACGAGGTCACCACGCTGGGCGACTGGTTCACGTTGCTGTTCAACGGCCTGAACACCACGCCCGGAGAGCTTGACCCGCGCGTGTCGTTGGTCGACCGCGTGTACGCCGACTACGCGCGCTTGAGCCGCGGCAGCTTCGGGCCAGGTCGCCGCATCAGCCGCGAAGATCGCAACCGTCTCGAGGAGTACATGGAAGGCGTGCAGAACATCGGCAACCGCATGCGCGCCATGGTGACGGCGGGCTGCTCGGTGCCGACGCTGACCAGCGGCGAGCGCAGCCTGCGCGTGCGCGAAGGTGAAGCCGACTGGGACTGGTCAGGCGCGGCGTCGATGCCGGTGCAGCGCGTGGCAGACCAGCGCGCGGCGCTCGAGCTGACGAACATGATGATCGTCAACGCGTTCCTCTGCGGCACCACGCGCATGGTGGTGCGCAGCATGAGCTCGCTGAGAGATCAGTGGGACCCCACCATCTTCAACACGCCCAGCCAGTGGGAAGCCCAGCGCACCGACGCGCACGGCATGCTGTTCCACAACCACGAGCTGCAAGACCGTCAGCAGCACCTCATCAGCACGCAGCGCTTCTTCTTCCAGTACGGCTTCGTCGACCTCGTGCGGCGCATGTCGCAGGCGCAGGTGCTGCCCGGCGTCACGCTGCTCGACCAGGCGATGGTGCACTGGAGCTCCGAGAGCGGCCCGCGCACGCATGACGCGAAGTCGGTGCCGGCCATCATCGCTGGTGGCGCCGGCGGCTATTGGCAGACGGGGCGCTACGTCGATTACACGAACCGCACGCGCAACATCCGCGGGCGCTACGGCAACATGTGGAAAGCGGGGCTGCCGCAGAACCGGCTGCTCGCGAACTTCGCGCAGGCGATGGGGTTGGCGCCGGCCGACTACGAGCTGTCTGACGCGGCGTACACCACCAAGTTCGCGAGCCGCGGCGGCCGAGTGCCGGGCTACGGCGACCCCTACATCGAGCCCGACGATGACCGCGTGCCGTACCCGCCGCAGCTGGTGGCGGACATGAGCGAGAAGCTACCGTTGCTGTGAAGTCAGCGGTAGCTGACGCGCGTCTCAGGAATGACCGCAGGGTCCCAGCCGTCGAAGAACCGCCGCACGAGCGTGGGCTTCTCGCCTCGACTGACCACGAACTTGAGCGGCTTCTTGCTCGTGCCCGTCGCACCGACCTCCTTGCCGTTTCTGATGGGTTGGCTCGGCTTGGCTGAGATCTCAACGGTCTTGGCTTTGAGCTCGAACTTCCCGAACAGCGGTTTCCAGTCGGCCCAGTAGCTGGAGCTCTTGTGCACAGCGAAGGTCGTGCCGTCGACCTCGAGCTCCGCGCGGTAGCCGGTCGGGTCAGCGATGTGGGTCAACACCGCGCGGCCGCGATCGTCGCTCAGCTCGTTCTTCCACACGAAGCGTCGCCCGCCCTTCAGGAACCTCTTCAGTAGCGCCCGATTCAGGAACGGAAAGACCTGAGACGTGCCGTCGATGACGCGTTCGTAGAAGTACGAGATGGCTTCTTCGTCGCGCATCGACCATCGAAATCGTGAGGCGTCGACGATGAGGGACACCGAACTGTTCGGCAAACGCTGGGCGGTGAGCACGACCTCGCCCGGCACATCGGCGTCACGACGCGCTTCCCGAGAGATGGCGTCAGAGATGAGTAAACCCAGCGGAAACATCGCATCAGCGAACCGCTCGTTGAGCCACCGCCTCACCAAGAGAGCGTCATCAACACCACGCGCAAATCGCAAATTACGAGAACGCGGCGCGTCTAATGACGACTCATCGAGCACCACTCTGCAGCGACACAACACATCAATGTCAGCCGCCACGTCGACACGCACGCATCACCTCCGAGCACCGCCGCGCCTCTCGAGCAACTGACAGACACGACGCGCAGCGTCTTCACGCACGTCAGGCGTCAGGGCTTCACGTTGGCCCACGCGCCGGTGCCCGCGACGAAGCTGCTCGTCCAGTCGACGAGCGAGACGTTGCCCGGGCCCTGCAGCGTGAAGAAGTTGAGAAGCATCACGTGCGCCGGGTCGTCGACGACGAAGTACCGCGCATTGCTCTGACCGTCGTACGCAGACATGAGCAGGTTGCCCGTCTGCGTCTCGAAGTCAGCCGCCGAGTAGCTGAAGAACGTTCGTAACGTCTGGTCCTTCGTGTACGCGAGCAGCGCGAAGCGGCTCGTCGGGTAGGTCTCGTTGAGCCACTTCGGGTACTTCGTGAAGTCGGTCGTGCAACCCACGCACGCGGCGGGCGCCTGCATGTTCCAGCTCGCGACCCACTCGCTGAGCAACGTGCCCGACGGGTTGATCATCTGCCCGCAGTCTGCGTACGAGTGCACCTCGGCGTTCGGGAACGCGTCCTTCAGCTTCGGGAAGTTCAGCTGCGCGCCGTACGCACCCGCGCTCGAGCCCGAGATGAAGACGCGCTGCGCGTTGGGGAACGTGTCGCGCAGTCGCTCGATGAAGAGCGCCATGTTGGCCGCGCCTTTGTGATGAATGGTGCGCTCGGGGATGGCGAACGGCGCGCTCTGGGGCGGGTACGTCGTCACTTTGTCGCCGCCGTGCACGTCGCCCGTGCAGTACGGCACGAACACAAAGCTCATGTCCTTGAACGGGTTCATCGCGTTTGCCCGGTCGAAAGGACCTGAGTCTCGAATGGCCTCCGTTGAAAACTGCGTCGCGCCGTAGCCGGTGTTCACGTAGGTCGCCACACCGACGCGCGGGTCGCACGTGAGCCCGCTCCAGCAAGCGCCGCCGCCGTTCAAGAAGATGACGACGTCATTGCTCGCGGTCGTGACGTTGACGCCCATGCCGGTCTCTGCGCCGTTGCCGCACACAGCGCCAGGCACAGGCACCCAGGTCCACGTCGGCACGCCCGCGTCCACCACGCCGGCGTCGACGCCCGCGTCCATGTCGACGACGGTGCCGCTCTCGCAGCGCTTCGCCTGGCAGCTCTGGTCGAGGCCACACGCCGTGCACAACAACCCCGCCGAGCCGCACGCGTTCTTGGCGGTGCCATCGACGCATTGCCCATCGGCGTCGCAGCAGCCGCCACAGTTCGCGGGGCTGCAGGTCATGTCAGTCGGCGTACCGCAGGCCGCGAGCATGGAGAGGCTGACAACAAGAAGGAACGTGCGCATGACGCCGCAGCTAGCGCGTCACGGCCCCGTCGGCCAGACTGCGCCGCGTCATGACCGGCCTCGTGCTGCTGTTGACGCTCTCTCACATCAAGCTGTCCCAACCGCAGTCGACGCTGGTGCAGAACGGCCTCGGCGACCCACAGAAGACCGCGCCCTGCGGCGGCAACGGCACGCCCACCAACGCGGTGACGACGGTGGAAGCCGGCTCGCAGCTCGAGGTGCAGTGGACCGAGACCATCGGCCACCCGGGGCACTTCCGCATCGGCATCGCGCGGTCGCCCAGCGAGTTCGTCACGCCCACCGCGGTGGTGATGAACAACGACTGCAAGAGCGCGCCGATTGAGTCGCCGGTGCAGTACCCGACGCTCGTCGACGGGCTCTTGCCGCACACCGCCGCGCCGTCGAACGTGCAGCGCAGCACCACCATTACCGTGCCGATGATGGAGTGCGAGACCTGCACGCTGCAGCTGCTGCAGTTCATGTCGAACCACGCGCCGGGGTGTTTCTACTTTCAGTGCGCGACGCTGCGCATCGTGATGCCCGACGCGGGTGTCGAAGTGGACGCTGGCGTCGACGCGGGTGTCGAGCCCGACGCTGGCCTCGAGGTGGACGCAGGCATGACGTCGGAAGACGCGGGCACGACCACTGAAGACGCAGGCGCGACGACGCAAGACGCCGGTGACGGACACTCGCACCACGAAGAGCCCGGCGAGGTCGAGCCGATGGGCTGCGGCTGCAGCGCCGGCGCGTTCCCATGGTGGGGCCTCGCGTTGTTGTGGTGGCGACGCCGACGAACGTGAGACACGGCTGACATGAATTGGGTGGCGTTGGTGGTGTTGGCGGGGCTCACGAGCCCCGAAGGCGCAGTGACGACTGGCGTGGCGATGAACGCGCGCGGCGAGACACAGAGCGCGGAGCTCGTCACGCACGGTCGACTGCACGTGGGCTTCGAGCTCTCGCGTTTCTTCGTGCGCGCGAACGGCTCAGTGCTGCTGAGCGGCAGCTCCACGGTCTTGGTGCACGACCTTGGGAGCAGCCTCACGGTGGGCGTGCGGCCGTCGCAGACCGTGCGCGCCATCAGCCTCGAGTTCATCCCGCTCAACCCGGTGAACCGGCGCGCGTTCTTCGACTGGGACAACCGCGTCGGCGTGGTGCGCAGCCCGACCTCCGCGCTGACGCTGCAGCTCGAGCTGCAGCAGGTGACCGCGTGGCTCACCGGGCGGCTCGCGCACTTGACCGTCGCCGACGAAATCCCCGCGGCGGTGTATGGCCGGCCCGTCCCCGATTTCCTCGCGGGCCTCGACGTGACGCTGTTCGACGGCTTCGACGTTTCGTTTCGCGCGGCGTGGCAGACGCCGTCGTTCCTGCTGCCGTACAACAAGGGGTCGCAGTTCATCAGCAGCGCGCGCGTCAGCTACACGTGGCGGCACGCGGTGGCGCCCATCGCCGACTTCGTGAACTACGGCGACGACCCGCAACGCTTCGAGCGCTTCTTCACGCAGCCGTCGAACGGCACGGCGCTGCAGGTGTCGTTGGAAGGTGGCTTCCTCGGCGGTTGGCGCAGCATTGCCCCCGGAGCACGGGTGACGGCAGCGCCCGGTGGTTGGCTCGACCTGCAAGCGCGCCTGCAAGTCGGCAACGTGCGGGTCTCGGCGACGGGGCGACTGCAGACGTTTGATTTCCTCGCGGCCAGCTTGCAGGTGCCGCACCCGGTCGAGTTCCTGGCGAAGCACATGCGCGTGCTGGGCCTGCTCGGCGCGGCGTACCGGTTCGAGCGCTCGGGCCTCACGCCCGGCGTGCTGGCGGGCGTGTCGGTGCCGTCGGTGCTCGTGCCGCCCCGCATCGACCCCAGCGGCAGCAACCCACCGCCCGGTCTGGACATACCGAGACACTTCGCCATCGACCGCGACGGCTACGGGAGCTACCCAGCCGACCTCGGGACGCCCGTCGAAGTACACCTCGGCGGCTCGCTGACGTGGCAGCCCACGCGCAACGTCTCGCTGGTCGCGACCGCCGACGTCACCACGCAGCGCAGCGTCATCAACGTGGTCGACCGCGTGGTGGACACACGGCCACGGGTTCGCGCCCTGGTGCTGGCGCAGTTCGCCTTCTGACGACGCACAGTGCGTGAGAAGGTGCCGCGCCATGTTCGCGGAGCTGTGGAGGCGCTGGTTTGACGGGTTGGTGAGCCAACCGTGGTGGTGCGTCGTGGCGCTGGCCGTCGCCACGCTCGTCTGGAAGCGAGACGTCTGGACAGCACCGCGCGCCCGCATCGGCGCCATCGCCATCATCGTCGCTGGTGTCGCGTGGGCGTGGTCGCTGCTGTGGGCGAGCGACGACGCCTTCATCACCTTCCGCTACGCAGAGAACTTCGCGAACGGCCACGGGCTCGTCTTCAACCCGGGCGAGCGCGTCGAGGGCTACACCGACTTCCTCTGGGCACTCCTCATCGCGGCCTGCATCAAGCTGGGGCTGCCGCCGGGCGAGTCGGGCGTGTTGCTCAGCCTCGCCAGCTTCGTCGCGGCGCTGGTGTTGGTGGTACGGCGCGCGCGGACGCTCCCCGGCACGGCGACCTTCCCGCTCGGCCTGGCGCTGACCGCGGCCAACTACAGCGTGGCCAGCTTCGCCACCGGCGGCCTCGAGACCGTGTTCGCGATGATGCTGGTGTTGCTGGCAGTCGACCTCGCGCACGACGGGCGAGCGTTCTCGGCGGGCCTCGCCGGCGTGCTGGCCGCGATGAGCCACCCCGACCACGTGCTGTTCTACGGCGCGCTGGGCGTCGCGCTGCTGTGGCACACGCGCTCGTTGAAGAGCGCGCTCCGGTACGCGGCGCCGTTCTTCATCGTCTTCCTGCCGTGGTTCCTCTGGCGCTGGCACTACTACGGCGACCTCTTCCCCAACACGTACTACGCGAAGTCCGGCGGCGAAGCGTGGTTCAGCCAGGGCGGGAAGTACCTGCTCGTCAGCCTCATCGGCTCGGGCGCTGCGCTGACGCTGCCGCTCGTGGTGGTCGGCCTCGTAAAGACACGCGCCACGCTGTTCGGCCGCTTCGCGCTCATCGCGCTGCCGGGGTACCTCGCGTACGTCGCGAAGATTGGCGGCGACTTCATGCTGGGGCGGCTGCTGGTGAGCGCGTTCCCGCTGCTGTTCCTGCTCGCGGAGGCCGGGCTGCGCACGCTCGACGGCCGCGCCGCGCCCGCCCTGGGCCTCGTGGCCGCGTTGGCGCTGACGCCGGTGCACATCGTCAAGCAGCACGAAATCTACGAAGGCATCGCCGACGAGCGCACCTTCACGCCGGTGACCCGCTTCTCGCCGATG
This sequence comes from uncultured Archangium sp., assembly GCA_964459885.1. Lineage (GTDB taxonomy): Bacteria > Myxococcota > Myxococcia > Myxococcales > Myxococcaceae > Archangium_A. Next base: position 3,663 of record CAYWON010000125.1, on the reverse strand, counting down.
GAGGTCGACGCGCACGGCTTCCGGCTCGGGCAGGCGCTGCACGCGCAGCTCACCGCGAAGGGCCTCACACCGCGCGTGGCCATCTTCTCGCTGGGCATGACGGGCTACTACTCGCGGCTGCCGACGTTCGACCTCCGCGGGCTCGCCAGCCGCAGCGTCGCGCACCAGCCCATCTTCGCGCGCACGCGGCCAGGCCACGAGAAGGTCGCCACCGTCGGGCAGGTGCTGGAAGCCGACGTCGACCTCTCGATGATCGCGCTCGCGCCGCCGCCGTACGCAGCGCTGATGGAAGTGAACGTCGGCGGCACGCCGTTCTGGCTCCGGCGCTCGAAGCCAGAGCTGGTGTCAGCGCTGCGCGGCGCTGACGTGGGCGCGTGGGTCGACGCGCAGCGCCTCGACGAAGAGCGCGCGCGTGTGGAGTGCACCGCGTGGTTTCTCGCCAGCCACTACTTCCCGGTGAACGCCGACCCGACGCGGCGAGACCGCGTGCTGGCGAAGCTGCAGGCGCGAGACGTCGAGCTGGCGAACGACGTGGCGCTGGTGCTCGAGCCGCCCGCGTCGCGCGGGTGGACACCGCGGACGGTGTTCGACTTCGAGCGCGCGTGGGCCGACAACGGCTGGTGGGTACACGACGCGCCGCCACGCCAGCAGCGCCCGTTCGGTCAGCGCGGCGGCTTCGTCGACACGTACACGCGCGACGGAGACGCGGCGACTGGCGTGACGACGTCGCCCGAGTTCGAGCTCAAAGGCGACGCGCTCACGCTGCTGGTCGGCGGCGGCTTCGCGGCGGGTACGCGCGTGGAGCTGCTGGTGGACGGCGCGCGCGTCCGCGAGGTGCGCGGCTGCGATTCGGAGTGGTTGGGCGAGCGCGCGTGGGACACCGCGGCGTGGCGCGGCAAGCGGGCGCAACTGCGCGTCGTCGACGAGACGCCCGGTGGCTGGGGCCACGTGATGGTGGACGAGCTGGTCGAGTGGTCGCGCTGACCTGCGGCGACCACCCGACGCCGTTAGAGTGGCCCGCATGTCGTCGCCTCAGTTCAACAACCGCTTCGTCGCGCAGCTCCCCGGAGAGTCTGTCGCTGACAACACGCCGCGTGCCGTGCGCGGCGCGCTCTGGTCACCCGTCACGCCCACGCCGGTCTCGTCGCCGCGGCTCATCGTCGCGTCGCCCGACGTGGCGAAGCTGCTCGGTCTCTCGCCCGCCGACGTCGACACCTTATTACCTGTGCTGGCCGGCAACGCCGCGCCCACCGGCGCCACCACGTTCGCGGCCAACTACGGCGGCCACCAGTTCGGCAACTGGGCCGGGCAGCTCGGCGACGGCCGCGCCATCGGCCTGGGTGAGCTCAACGGCTACGAGCTGCAGCTCAAAGGCGCTGGCCCCACGCCCTACTCGCGTCGCGCCGACGGCCGCGCGGTGTTGCGCTCGTCCATCCGCGAGTTCCTCTGCAGCGAGGCCATGCACCACCTCGGCGTGCCCACCACGCGCGCGCTCTCGCTCGTGGCCACCGGCGACCGCGTGGTGCGCGACATGTTCTACGACGGCAACCCGGAATCAGAGCCGGGCGCCATCGTGTGTCGCGTGGCGCCGTCCTTCATTCGCTTCGGCAACTTCGAGCTGCCCGCGTCGCGTGAAGACAAGGCGCTGCTGCAGCGGCTGTTCGACTTCGTGCGCACGCAGTACTTCGCCGACGTGCAGACGCCCGAAGCCCTGCTGCTCGAGGTCTCGCGCCGCACGGCGAAGCTCATCGCGCACTGGCAGGCCGTGGGCTTCGTGCACGGCGTGATGAACACCGACAACATGTCGATTCTCGGGCTCACCATCGACTACGGGCCCTACGGCTGGGTCGACGACTTCAACCCGGGTTGGACACCCAACACGACGGACGCCGGCCAGCGGCGCTACCGCTACGGCAACCAGCCCGGCATCGGCCTGTGGAACATCGAGCGGCTCGGCGTGGCGCTGCTGCCGCTCATGAATGACGACGAGTCGAAGGTGGTGGCCGCACTCGAGGCGTACCAGCAGACGTTCGAGCGTGAAGCCGCCGCGCGCTGGGCCGCGAAGCTGGGCGTGCCCAACGACGACGCGCTGCCGGAGTTGGCGCACGGCCTCTTCAACTGGCTCGGCGAAGAAGAGACCGACATGACGCTGTTCTTCCGCGCGCTGTCGACGGTCATCATCGCGCCCGCGCCGACGAGCTTCCCCGACGCGTTGAAGCCGGCGTTCTACGGCGCGCCGTCCGAAGCGCACCTCGCGAAGGGCCTCGCGTGGCTCCAGCAGTGGTGGCACCGCACGCGCGCGCAGACAGCCACGCCCGGCGAGCTCGCCACGCAGCTCGACGCGGTCAACCCGAAGTACGTGGTGCGCAACTGGCTCGCGCAGGAAGCCATCGACGCGGCGCATGAAGGCGACGACTCGAAGGTGACCGCGCTCTACGAGGTGATGCGCACGCCATTCACCGAGCAGCCGGGGCGGGAACACGTCGCTGGCAAGCGGCCCGACTGGGCGCGCAACAAGCCGGGCTGTTCTGCGCTGTCGTGTAGCTCGTGAGCTGAGTCGTCTGCCCCGCTGTGGCGGCGTATGGTTGCTGCCCTTCGGCACCACGAAGAGCGAGACGACGGTGTTGGTGAAGGCCGACGCGCCGGGCACTTCGCTGGTGTGGAACGCCGAGAAGAAGGCCTTCGTCGAACAGCCGCCCCAGCCCCCGCAGCGCGCCGTGACGCGCACCGAGGCCGTCGGCGAGATGAAGGTGCTCGACCTCAAGTGCCAACGCGTGCGCCTCTACGAAGCGGAGGGCTTCACCGAGTACTGCGTCGCCAAAGACGCACTGCAAGACGTGAAGCGCGACCGACTGGTGATGAGCGCGCAGCGGCTTGACGCGCAGACGCTCGCTGCGCTGGCGCGACATGGCGCGGCCGGGCTGGTGGTGAAGCTCACGCACGTCACGCGCGGCGAGCCAGACCTCGCGATGGAGCTGGTCTCGCTCAAGCGCGTGCCCGTCGACGCGAAGCTGATGCAGTAGCCGTTGCTTCAGCGGCACCGCCACGCCACCATCGTTCCATGCCCGGAACGGTCGATCTCAACCAGCTCCCGCTCTTCGTCGCCGTCGCCGACGCCGCCAGCATGTCGGAGGCCGCGCGACGACTCCGGCTTCCCAAGTCTTCGGTGAGCCGCGGCATCGCCGCGTTGGAAGAAGCGCTCGGCGTGCAGCTCTTTCACCGCACCACGCGGCAGGTGCGCATGACGACTGCGGGCAGCGCGTTCTACGAGAAGACCGCGCCGCTGGTGGCGATGGTGCGCGACGCCACGCACAGCCTGCCGGAACAAGACGACACGCCGTCGGGCACGCTGCGCCTCACCGCGCCACCTGACCTCGGCTTCACGCTCTTGCCCGAGCTGCTCTCGCGCTTCACCGCGCGGTACCCCGAGGTGCAGCTCGACGTGCGGCTGTCGAATCGCCTCGAAGACCTCGTGGGCGAAGGCATCGACGTCGCGCTGCGCATCAGCTCGAAGCTGAAAGACTCGACCCTGGTCGCGCGGAAGTTGAGCGGGCTCGACCTGCGCCTGTTCGCCTCACCGACGTACCTCTCGCGGCGCGGCACACCGAAGGGTGTCGACGAGCTGCCGGGCCATGACTTCGTGGTCTTCAGTCGCCTCGCCGA
>CAYWON010000124.1:4904-20557 GCA_964459885.1 uncultured Archangium sp. | reverse complement strand
TCGGGCGCTTCGGTCGACATCTCGATCATCTTCTGGGAGCTCGTCACGGGTTGGGTCGACGTCACGCTCACCTACCCGGGCGGTCGCCGCTCTGTACGCATGTACGTCGGCGCGCCAGTCGCCGCAGGCAGCGCATTCGCGCGCGTCGACGGCCGATGCCGCCCACCCGTGCGCGTCTCCGATGGCCGCACGGTGTGCAACCAGTTCGGCACTGAGCAAGGAACGAGCAACGTGACCGAGCAAAGCGAGACCGAACGCTTCGCGCTCCCCGCGCACAGCAAGCTCTTCGAGACGTCCGGTGACTTCCTCATCACGTCACTCGAGGGCATCGGGTGGCTTCGCGCAGGCCAACGGTTGTCGACCTGGCAGCCGGTGTTGCCATTCGGCTCTGAGGCGCAGGCCGTCGCGAGTGACGCCGCATACGTCTACGTCTTCGCTGGCGACCGCGTGCGCGTGTTCGAGAGAGACCTCTCGCGAGAGTTGCCGTCACTGACTCCGCAGATCTCGATCGATGGAGCGCGGAAGCTCGCGGCGAGCGACGACGTGCTCACCGTGGGCAGTGAAACGGGAGGCAGCCTCGAACTGTTCCGCCGCGTCGGCACGTCGTGGACGTCACTGGGCGTGCAGCCGGAGCCGCGCCGGTTTGTTGCTTCTTCCGACGAAGGCGTCTGGACCTGCTCCGACACCGAGCTGCAGTGGAATGAGCTGACGGCAACAGGCCTCGTGCCTCGCCACAGCCTCGAGCTCTTCGAGGAATGCAGGCTCGGCTCGACGCAGCGGCCACGGCTCATCGCCGGCAACAACCCGTTCATGGCCTGCCCGTACCGGACCGCGGACGGCATCAAGTTCGTCGAGATCGACGCACCGAGCCGCAGCGGCGAGTGCTTCGACCACCACGCGGTGCTCGACTACGCGTCGGCCGGCACCTTCGTCTTCGACCTCAGCGCCGGCCTGCGCTGACGCCGAGCTGCGCGCGCTCCATGGCCAGCGAGATGAAGCCCGCCATGAGGTACGCGAAGCTCTCTTCGTCCGCGTTCCACACACGCGACGGCCCGATGTGCTCGTGGCACACCACGCCGACCATCTTGCCGGCCACCCAGATGGGCACGTCGAGCATCGACGTGATGCCGAGCGGCTTGAGGTAGCTCGCCGCGAAGCACGCGGTGTTCGGGTCGGTCTGGGCCTGGTGCGCCGCGATGGTGCGCTGGGTCCCCAGCGCGACGAAGTACGGTCCAAAGTCCTTCGCGAACAACTCCGTACCTGACGAGTGCTTCTTCACTTCCCGCTCGTAGAGGTCCACGCACGTGATGGACGAGCCGTCGGCTTTCAGCGTCCACACGCTGACGCGCGCGACGTTCAGCGTCTCGGTCGCCAGCTCGTCGACGCGTCGCGCGGTCTCGAGCACATCGCCCAACACCAGCGAGCGCTGCGTCATCAGGTCGACGAAGCCGGTGACGTGACGCCGGAGCTGCTCCACCGTGGCGCCAGGCTTCAGCTCTTTCGCGTCGCCGCCCTGGGCCTTCACGGTCCGCTTCAGCGTCTCGAGGGCGCTGGTGAACGTGGCGATGAGCTCGGGCGTGTCGGCGACCGAGTTGGCCTGCCAGGTCGTCATGCGGGTGATGCCGGCCAACATCAACTTGCCCTGCAGACCGCCGAGGCGTTCGGCCTCAGCCACGATGCTCGAGAGTGCGCTGCCCATCGGTCGATTGTGACCCCGGCGGTGCCCGGCCACCAAGACTTTCGATGCGAGGGCCGCCTTTGGCTACGGTGCGCCGCGACATGAGCACTGCACCCGACTTCATCGACTTCCCCGACCTCGCTGCCGAGCGCGTCGGCGGCGCCGCCATCGGCACGAATGACGACTTCTTCGCCGAGAAGGAGAACCTGCTGAAGGCCGAAGAGGCCGAGTGGCGAGATCACGCGTACACGCACAAGGGCAAGTGGATGGACGGCTGGGAATCGCGCCGCCGTCGCGAGGCCGGCTACGACTGGTGCGTCATCCGCCTCGGGCTGCCCGGCGTCATCAAGGGCTTCGTCGTCGACACCAAGTGGTTCCGCGGCAACTTCCCCGAGTCGTGCTCCATCGAAGCGGCGACGCTGAAAGGCCCGCTCGACATCAACGAAGCCCAGACCGCCGAGTGGGTGGAGATCGTCCCCAAGGCGAAGCTGCAGGGCGACTCGAAGAACTACTTCGCCGTCAACGACGCGCGCCGCTTCACGCACGTGCGCCTCAACATCTTCCCCGACGGTGGCGTGGCGCGGCTGCGCGTACACGGCGAGGTCGTGCCCGACTGGAACAAGCTGCGCGCGCACGGCGGCCTCGTCGACCTCGCCGCGTTGGAGAACGGCGCCTACGTCTTGTCGTGCAGCGACATGTTCTTCGGCTCGCGGCACAACCTCATCAAGCCCGACCGCGCGGTGAACATGGGCGACGGCTGGGAAACCAAGCGCCGCCGCGGCCCCGGCAACGATTGGTCGCTGGTGCGGCTCGCGTCGGCCGGCACGATTCAGCGCATCGAGGTCGACACCACGCACTTCAAGGGCAACGCGCCCGGCCGCTGCGTCATCGAAGGCTGCGTCGGCCCGCGCGACGCCAAGCCCGACGCGCTCGCCGGCTGGCGCACGCTCGTCGAGAGCCCGCTGCAGCCGCACACGCGCCACTTCTTCGAAGAAGAGCTGCGGCGCGTCGGCCCCGTTACGCACGTGAGGCTCTCGGTGTTCCCCGACGGCGGCGTCGCGCGTCTGCGCGTGTGGGGCGAGCTGTCTGAATCGCCGAGCGCCGGCCTGCAGAAACTGAACGCGCTCTCGACCGACGCGGCGGCGAGCGAGTTCTTGAAGGTGTGCGGCTCGAAGAAGTGGGCCACCGCGATGGCCTGGGCGCGCCCGTTCGAGAACGTGCCGGCGCTGCTGCGCGTCGCCGAGGCGCAGTGGTGGAAGCTGGAAGACGTCGATTTCCTCGAGGCCTTCGCGGCGCACCCGCGCATCGGTGACAAGACCGGCGGCAAGTGGAACGCGCAGGAACAAGCGGGCACCTCGAGCGCCGCCGACGCCACGTTGACGAAGCTGAAGGCGCAGAACGACGCGTACTTCGACAAGCACGGCTTCATCTTCATCGTGTGCGCCACGGGCAAGTCAGCCGACGAGCTGCTGGCGCTGCTCGACGCGCGGCTGCCCAACGACAAGGCGAGCGAGGTGCGCACCGCCGCCGAAGAGCAGGCGAAGATCACGCGCATTCGCCTGGCGAAATGGCTCGAGGAGCACGGCAAGTGATCACCACGCACATCCTCGACACCACGCTGGGCAAGCCGGCGCGCGGCGTACCGATTCAGTTGGAGCGACTTCACGGCGCCGAGTGGAAGCGCGTCGGCGAAGGCGCCACCGACGACGACGGGCGCCTGAAGACCATCACCCCGCCCGGCCCGGTGGAGCCCGCGACGTACCGCATTCGCTTCGACACCGGCGCGTACTTCAAGGCGACCGGCACGAGGGGCTTCTACCCGTACGTGGAAGTCGTCTTTGAGATCGTCGACGGCGCGGCGCACTACCACGTGCCGTTGCTCATCAACCCGTGGGGCTATTCCACGTACCGGGGCAGCTGAGCCACGCGGCGCTACGCCAGCCCCATCGAGCGACGCACGCGCTGCAGCCAGAAGAGCTCGCGCACGTCCCACACCGGTGAGCCGTCGACCGCCGCGACGGCCTCGCACCACGCGATGATGCGCTCGCGCATCTCGTGGCCGCGCGTGCCCAACGACAGGCGCCGCAGCGACTCGATGGCCCACTCTCGCTCGAAGTTGCTGAGCCGGCGCTTCAGCAACCGCCGCAGCTGCTTGAGCGCGCGGGCCGTCGAGAAGAGGCGCGCGCCCACCTCGCGGTTCAAGTCAGTCACCAGCGCCTCGCAGTAGGACTCCAGCACCGCGACCTCGTTCGGCTGCACCTGGCCGTCGGCCCACGCCATCTCTGTCGCCGGAATCAGCTCCGCGAGGTAGACGTCGGTGCCTGAGAAACCCAACGCCTTCAACCGCTCGACTGCTGTCGCTCGTTCGGGGTCCATACAGTCGGGGTAATTTTCCCCAACCGCACGGCAACGACGAAAAAGCAGAAGTGACCCTTCGCTTCTCTGGTTGGCCGCGGGCTACTCGAGGACGCAGCCGTGCTTCGCATCGACCCAGCGGGCGCGCGCGGCCCAGCTGATGAACGACGAAGCCTCGACCTGCTTGTTGGCCACGTCGAAGGTCAGCTTCGCCACGTCGGGCGAGGCCTTCACCCACTGGCGACAGTACTCTTCGCTCATCTTCATCACGAACATGCACGAGCAGCCCATGCGGGCGCCGTTGCCGACGGCCAGCTGCAGGTCGCTGTTGGCGAAGGTGCGCGGCTGACCGTTCGGGTCTGCGCACGCGGTCAGCGCCAACGCCGCGAAGAGAACGAAGCGCTTCATCGCACCACCTCCAGCACGCGCTTGATGAGGTCGTTGGTGTTCATCGCCGTCTGGCGGTCGTCGCCCACGCGCACCACCACGAGGTCTTCGCTCGGCACCACGATGATGCGCTGCCCCCAGTGGCCCTGCGCGGCGTAGGTGTCGGCGGGCACGTCGGGCCAACGTGACGGCACCTGGCGCTCAGGCACCGGCACGCCGAGCCACCACGAGTAGCCCGACGGGTTCTGCGCGCGCTCGTCACCCCACGTCACGAACACGTCGCTCGGCGTGGTGCTGGCCGTCACCCAGCCCTCGGGCATCACGCGTGTGCCCTGCCAGCAGCCGTCGTTGAGGAACAGGTAGCCGAACTTCGCGTACTCGCGCGGCGTCGCGTAGACGCACGAGCCGCCGAGCGGCGTGCCCTTGAGGTCTTCTTCGACGACGACGTCGCGCATGCCGATGACGTCGAACAGCGCGGGCCAGAACGGCGCGTCGCCGTACTTCGTCGTCAGCGCGCGCTTGGCCACCGCTGACGCCAGCGCCGCGTCGCCCGTCGAGTAGCGCCACTGCTGCCCCGGCGTCGTCGCGAAGCGGTGCGTGAGGATGTGCTTTAGCTGGTCCGCGTGCCCGACGCCGAAGAGCATCGAGAGCACCGAGCTCGATTGGTAGTTGCCGTTCTCGTACTCCTCGACCCAGTCGAGCCCGGTGCCGAACGTGATGGCGTGCTTGACGGTGATGCCGCACGCCTCGGTGCCCTCGTACTCGGGCAGGTGCACGCAGATGGAGTCGTCGAGGTTCAGCAGCCCGTCACGCACCGCCACGCCGATGAGCGCCGAGCTGAAGCTCTTGGCGACGCTCCACGAGATGTGGCGGTTCTCGGCCGAGAAGCCGCGCGCGTACTTCTCGTAGACGAGGACGCCGTGGTGGATGACCACGAGCCCGTTGGTGTGCAGGCCCTTGCGGCCGTACAGCTCGCCCTCGATGGTGAAGGCGTACGACTCGAGCTCGGCGATGGCGGCGTCTTTGCCGGTGACGAGCTGCACCGGCCAGTTGCCGTCGCCGTCAGGCCACATGGTGCGCGTGGGGCAGACCGACTGCGCCGCGGCGGCCGTGGCCCACAGCATCGACACGATGAGCGCGCGCTTCACAGCTGCACCGTCGAGAGCGCGACGAAGGTGGTGTCGGTGACGCCGGGCGCGAAGCTGCGCACCGTCGACACGGGCTTCTGTTCGGTCAGCGCCATCACGCCGGTCGTGGCGCCCGCCATGACGAGGCCGTCGACGAGCGCGTAGAGCAGCAGCGTCGCCGGGTTGGCGAAGCTGACGGCGATGGGCAACACGAGCGAGGTGAGCAGGTAGACCGCCGCGTTGGCGACGAACGCGCCCAGCAGCGGCCACCACGCGGTGAAGCGCACGCCGTCGACGTTGCCCACCAAGACCGCCGAGAGCGCGGTGATGAGGGGCGGCAGCAAGAGGTTGCCCAACAACGCGCCCGGCAAGAGCGCGCCGAAGAGGTTGTTCGAGAGCGCGCCGAAGCCAGCGCCCACCAGCACGCCGGTGACCGACGCCGTGAAGCCGAAGGCCGACGTGGCAGCGAACAGCGAGCCGTACTGCACAGGCGGCGCCACGTCAGGCACCAGCCGCGCCGAGGAGACGTCGGCGAGCCGCGGCGCGTCGTCGGCCAACGCGCTGGCGCCTCCGAGGACGAAGACGAGAGCCACGAGTCGGGTCATGCGCACAGGTCGTAGCCCGCGGAGAACGGCGCGCCAGAATCTGACGCGCCGCCCGCCTCAGTCCGGCTCGTCGAGCAGGTACCGGTTGGAGATCGCCTTGAAGGACAAGCGACCGCCGAGCGTGGCCGAGTGCGTCGGCGTCACCGGCCGCAGCACGATGCCTTCACGCTGGTTCTTCGTGCCCGCGTAGAGCCCCTCGGCCTTCTGCAGCAGCGAGTCGACCGTCTCGTCGAAGCGCTCCGCCTCAAAGGCCACCGGCACCGGCGTAAGGCCGTGCGTCGCGCAGAACGCGCGCAGCGCCGCGTCACCGAGGTGCTCGCCCGTCTTCGTGTCGAAGACGTTGAACACGAACAGGCGCTTGTCCTTCAGGCCGACCGGGTTGCCCTGCACGCCGGGGCCGGCGATCTCGCCCTGAATCGCGAGCGTCGAGTCGCGCAGCACTTCGGCGAGCCGGTACTTCCTGGCGATGTACCAGTAGAGGTTCTCGCCCTCGGCGATGGAGTGGTTGCGACCGCACGCGTGCAGCGCGCCGTCGACCATCACGAACGTGGAGCTCGTGCCGTCCATCTTCACGGTGGCTACGAAGGGCTTGCCGCGCAGCTCTTCCAACACCTGCGGCACGGCCTGCACGCGCATCTCGTCGGTCTTCGGCACCGACGACGGGAACGGCGCGCGCCAGTCACCCATGCCGCTCGGCGCCGGCGGCTCGTACTTGGTGACCCCGAGCTTCGCGGTGACGTCGTCACCTTCGGCCACGGCGCCCAGCGGGAGCGTCGACAGCGGCACGAGCAGGCCCTGAGACAGCGTGCCTCGCAGCGTCAGCGTACGAATGCGGAACTTCTCGGGGCGCGGGCCGCCCTTCCACAGCCAGGAGAACGCGGCCGTGTCGGGCGGCACCGAGTCGATCTCCAGGTAGAGCGCCAGCGCGTCGGGGGTGAACTCGCCCTTCTTCACCACGCACTGCCAGCCCGCGACGCGCGCGAGCTCGATGCGATCGGCGCCAGCGATGGGTGTGAGGCCCTTGATGCGAACGATGGAAGCGAGGGTGCGGATCATGCCGGCCGGGACTCTCGCAGCGCGCGAACCTGACGAGGACTGCTCAGCGCTTCGCGAACGGGTCGTGCACGGCGACCCCAGCGCTGCGGAAATCACGCACGTTGCGCGTCACCACCGTCAGCCCGTGCGTGAGCGCGGTCGCCGCGATGAGGCTGCCTTTTCACGGGCATCGCCACACCGCGCCGCCGCAGCGACGCCAACAACCGCGCCCATTCACCTGCGGTGTCACCGGTGAACGGCAGACACTGAATCGCAGCGCTGACACCGGCGAACCACTTCTCGAGCGCGGCGCGGCGCTTCCCCGCAGGCAGCTGGAGCACACCGTACTCGAGCTCGCCGAGCACGATGGGGTCGACGACGAGGTCGGCTTCGTGCGCGGCGAGCCACGCGATGACGGTGTCATCAGGCGCCGAGCGCGTGGGTTCACTCAGCACGTTGGCGTCGACGAGGTACTTCACAGCGTGTCCGTCGACTCTGACTCGAGCGGCACGAACCAGTCTTTCTCGGGGCACGCCAACAGCGCCTTCACGAAGCCTTCGTTGCGGCGGCGTCGACGCACCAGGCGGTACTCACCGGCCTTCAGCCGTTCGACGGTGAACTCCTGACCGGGCTCGATGCCGTCGCGCTCGCGGAGCTCCCGCGGCAACACCAGCTGACCCTTCGAGGAGATGGTCGTCTTCACGAGGTAAGACTCGCATCTTACCGATGACGCAACAACCCGCCGAAACGGCGAAGGCCGACGCCCCGTGAAGAGCGCCGGCCTCGAGCTTTCAGCAACCGAAGCGGCTTTACGGGTTGGTCGCGACGAGCGACACGCCGCTGAACGCCGTGTAGCCACGCACGTTGACGAACCACGTGCCGGCCTGCGGGTTGGTGAACGTGCAGGTCTCGTCGTTGCCGTCCTTGTACGGGCGGCAGGTGTACGACGACGTGGTGGGCGCCGAGCCGAAGCGCACGTAGAGGTCGGCGTCGCCCGTGCCGCCCGACATCACGATGGTGAGGCTGCGGGTGCCAGCGGGCACGGTGAACGAACCCGACAGCGTGGCGTTGCGCGCGCCCGAGAGGTTCGTCGACGAGAGGTACGTGGTGTTGCCCGGGTTGGTCGGCTCGGTGGGCTGCGTCGGCGTGGTGCCGATCTTCGAGACGATCCACGAGTTGAACGACGCGACGCGGGCGTACATGCCCGGGTAACCGGCGCGCGCGCAGCCTTCGCCCCAGCTGACGACACCCGCGAGGATCGGCGTGCCGTTCTTCTTCACGATGAACGGGCCGCCCGAGTCGCCCTGGCACGAGTCCTTGCCCGAGCGCGCCGCGCCGAGCTGATCAGACGAGAGCGTGCCGTACGCCGAGCGCACCGCCGAGGCCGACGACACGTCGACGTCGACGCGCTGCAGGTTGTTCGGCGAGCTGCCGTTGCTGCGCAGCGTGCCCCAGCCGCTCACCGTCGCCACCGAGCCCGTCGCGAAGTACGTCGCGTCAGCCTCGGTCGCCAGCGTGATGGCCTTCGCGTTGGCGCCCGAGAGGTCGAGCGGCGCGTTCAGCTTCAGCAGCGCGATGTCCTTGCCGTACTCCGGCGAGACGAAGCCGGGATACGTGATGACCTGCGCGACCGAGCGGATCTGCCCGGTGGTGCGCATGGTCGAGAGCTTCGAGTGACCGGCGCCGATGCGGTCGCCCACGGCCACTTCACAGTGCGCCGCCGTCAGCACCCACTGCGCCGCGATGATGCTGCCGCCGCAGTACTGGATGTACTGACCGTCCATCACCGCGACCTGCCAGGGCAGCGCCGCGATGTCCGCGTCCACGCCACCGACGATGCGACCTTCCGCCGTGTCGAAGCCCTCCTCGCCACCTTCACCCACCACCGCGAGGTCCGGACCGCACGCCGTCAGAACACCCAGCGCCAACATCGTCGTGATTCGCTTCATGGGCGTGGCCACTGAGCACGTCCTGGGCCAGCGCTAAGCCGTTGATCAGTCGATCAGCGCTGGACAGCACCACACCAGCCAAATCGTCACGAACTTATACATATACGTGATTTAGCTGGCTTGCGCGTCTGACTTTCAGACATGTGACTCACAACAGGACAACTTCAGTTCGTTGCCGTTCTGTTTCGAGACACACACCTGTTTTCTCATCGGACGAGACGAACTGAGACGGCGCCGGGGCGCGGCGCCACGCGCACCCACGTGAAGTCGCCGTCGACGAGCCAGCCTTCCGCCGCGGCGTCGAAGGCGTCGCGCGTCGCGCGAGCGGTGAAGCCGCCGACCGACCTCACCCCGCCGCCGGGCGTGAAGACGCGCAGCACGAGACCCTGGGGCGCGCGGCTCGCTTCGACGGTGACGCCGCGGTCGTCGCGCACGCTCGCGAGCTCGGTGGTCTTGCCGTCTTCGTCGTACGACTTGAAGGTGGTGCGCGTGGTGGCGGGGTACGCCAGCACGGTGAGCCGGCCCTTCGACGCCACGCTGCCGAGGCCCGTGGAGTCATCGTCGACGTTGAGCGGGAAGACCGCGCCTTCCTTCACGAAGAGCGGCAGGCGCTTCAGGTCAGTCGAGTCGTAGTTGCTCAACGTGGTGCCGCCTTCATGCACCGCGTTGGTCCACCAGTCGACCCACCGCGCGCCCGCGGGCAGCGGCACGTCGCGCACGCCGGTGCCGTTGAGAATGGGCGCGACGAGGAAGGTGTCACCCAGCACGTAGCGGTAGTCGCCGGGCCAGTCGGGCAGCTCGCCGATGGGCTGCATGGGCACCGGCGCGCCGACGTACGCCGCCTGCGCCGTCGAGAAGAAGAAGGGCACCAGCTGGTGATGCAGCTTCGACCAGTAGCGGTAGATGGCGACGGTGGCGTCGACGTCGGTGTCACCTTCCAGCGTCCACGGCGTCATGTTGCCGCGACCGTGGAGCTGCATGAAGGGCGTCATCGCGCCGAGCGCCGTCCACCGCAGGAAGTTCACGCGGTCGAACGGCACCAGGTCGAGCAGGTCGAAGTCGTCGCGATCGAGGTAGCCGCCGACGTCGCTGCCCAGCACCACGTAGTTGGCCTTCGCGCTGCGGAACATGTGGTCGAGCGCGTCTTCGAGGCCAATCCAATCGCGGCGGTTGTCGCCCACCCACGCCACCGGCGCGTGCTCCGGCCGAGCGAAGAAGCGGCCCTCGAAGTAGTACGACTTGTCGTACGGCCGCACCATGGTGACGAAGTCTTCGCGGCCCACGCGCTCGAGGCCGTGCTCGAGGAAGTCGCGGTAGTACGCCTCGGAATATTCCTGCAGCGACTTCTCACCCGCGAAGGTCTTCATGGGCACGCGCGTGATGTACGACTCGCCGAAGTCGAGCTTCCAGCCGGCGACGCCCAGGTCGAGCAGCGCGTTTTGTTGCTCGCGCCACCACTTCACGGCCTCGGGGTTGAAGAAATCGACGGCCGCGCCGGTGCCCTTCCACCAGACCTCGAGCGCGCCGTCGTTGACGTAGTAGCCGTTGCGCAGGCCGCGGCCGTAGTTGGGCGACGGGCCGTCGTAGCGGTCACCGCCCGCTTCCGCGTCGATGGACGACTCGTTCACCATCTGCGTCGTCCACAGCACGATGCGCACGCCGCGATCGCGCATGTCGTTCACCATCTTCGGGAACTCGGGGTACCGCGAAGGGTTGGGAACGAAGGTGTTGTAGTTGGTCTCCCACGGGCTATCGAGCACCAGCACCCCCACTGGGATGTCGCGCGACAGGAAGCCGTCGACGAAGGCGTAGCTGTCGGGCCCGTCTGAGATGTCCTTGCTGATCCACGGCTCGAAGGCCCAGCGCGGCGTGTACAGCGAAGGCGTAGGCTCCGGCGGGCAGGCTGAGAGCAACGAGCAGACGATGACGAGCGACAGAGCACGCATGGGGGCGACGCTCATCGCAAAGCGGGCGCGCTTGTCGCAAGCCGCCACAGTGAATCCGAGGGGGCCGCGGGGCCCGCCAGGCGAGCCGACGGCCGCGGCTGTGCTTGTGTCTCCCACGATGCAGAGCAGTGAAAAGAAGACGCTGGCAGCGCTGACCGACGGAGAAGTGGCGGCGCTCGACGTGAAGCAGGCGCGCGACGTGGTGGTGGAGTGCTTCTTCGACGCGCAGCGCGAGACGTTCAGCCGCGCCGCGACGAAGCTGGGCGCGGCACCCGACGACGCGCAGCTGTGGGCCACCGTGCAGGGCGCGGTGCGCCTCGCGTTTCGCGCGGTGAAGGCCGACTTCAACGAGCCGACGCGGGCGGGCCTCGTGGCCGCCGTCGAGGTGCTGGCCACCAAGGCCGCGGCCATGGGCACGCCGCCGGACATCATCGAGCGGCACAAGCACCAGCTCGGGCGGCTCTTCGCGCACCTCAAGGACGACGGCGTCGGCGCTTCGTGACGCGCCGGTCGGCGCATCTGCACACCTGCTGTTGGCGTGGCTGGCGCGCCGCGCAACGTCACCCGCGCCGGTTCTTCGCGATGAGCGCGAAGGACTTCGTGGCGAGCTCCTGTGTCGTGAGCCCCGTGGCGGCCACGTCGGCGTCGGTCAACGCACCGCAGGCCTGACCGCGCAGGAAGAAGTTGAGCAAGCCCTGCCCCGTCGCCGCGTCATCGAACGTGGTGCCCGAGAGCGTGGCCTGCCCCAGCTTGTCGACGAAGTGACGTAGCCGCTGCGTCGACTCGGCGAGGTTCTCGAGGAAGAACGCGTAGACCGCCGCGTACCGCGAGACGAGCTGCGCGGGGTGCAGGTCCCACCCCTGGTAGAAACCGCCGGCCAGCGCGTGGCGCGTGTCGCTGACAGACTGCTTCCAGGCCGCGTGCACGGCCTGCCTATTCTCCTCGCGCTGCTCACCCGACAGCTCCGCGCCGCGGTGCACCGGCACCGGCATCACCGTCGTCGCGCCGTCGCTCAGCCACACGCCCGTGCCCGCAAACGCGCGCTGCATGTGCGCCTTGGCGTCGTCGCACGCAGGGTGCTGCATGCGCTGCTCGTTGGCGGCGATGCCGACCGACGCCGTGAAATCGTAGGTGCCGAAGTGCGCGCCGCGCAGCCGACCCTTCGCCGCGGCGTACACCTGCGGCAGTACCTCACGGCCGTCGGCGTCGACGAGGCCCTGCGCGGCCTCGACCATCACCTCGAGCTTCAGCGCGCCGGGGGCCCACCCACGCGCTTTTTCCAGCGCCTCGAGCGCCGACACGAACACGCGCACCTGCGCGGCCGACACGACCTTCGGCAGCGTGACGACGAAGCCCGGCGGCAGCATCGGCAGCTGCGCGAGGAACAGCTCCAGCGTGCGCACGGCCCGCGCACCGAGCTCCTGCGACATGGGCTTGATGCGCACGCCGATGAAAGGAGGCAGCTGTGTACACGCCGCCAGCTCGCGGCCGGCCTGCACGGCGGTGGCGTCTTCTTCCTCATCGCTGCGGTGGCCGAAGCCGTCCTCGAAGTCGATGCGCAGGTCTTCCACCGGCTCACGCTGCAGTTTCTGCTGCACGCGCGCGCGCACTTCGGGGCCCACGCCGAAGGCCTTCGTGAAGTCGGCGCCGTACGTCTCGAAGGCCTTGCGCGCGAGGCCGCCCAGCTTCGCCGGCGTGTCGGACTTGAAGAGGTGCGCGCCGCCGTAGAGCACGCTGACGGGCTGTCGTTCCCCCGATTCGCCGGGAAACCGGGCGGCGAACGCGCGCTGTGCGTCGCCCAGCTGGGCAGACAGAGACGACCAGAAAGCACCATCGAGCTGGCTCATGGCGTCCACTTACTCTTGACGTGGCCGCGCGGTCTTTCATGAAGCCACGCATGGACACGCTGCGCACGTGGGACGCCACCGAGACGCTCGAACACCTCGCGAGGAAGAACGTTTCCCCTGTCGAGGTCATGGAGGCCGCTGTTCGCCGTGCGGAAGCGGCGCGTGAATTGGGCGCGCTGGTGACGCCCACCTTCGACCGCGCGCTGGCCGACGCGAAGCAGCCGCGACCCGGCCCGTTCTCAGGCGTGCCGTCGGCGCTGAAGGATCTCGCGAAGCAGCGCGACGTGCGCACCACCTTCGGTTCGCGCGGCGCCAACCAGACGCCGTCGAAGGCCAACGAGGCCTGGGTCTCGGCCTTCGAGGGCCTGGGCTTCGTGTCGTTGGGCAAGAGCGCCACGCCAGAGCTGGGCCTCACCGCGACCACCGAGCCGCTCGGCTTCGCGCCGTGCCGCAACCCGTGGGACCCCACGCGCAGCGCTGGTGGCTCGTCGGGCGGCGCGGCGTCGCTCGTCGCGTCAGGCGTGGTGCCGATGGCGCACGGCAGCGACGGCGGCGGCTCCATTCGCATTCCCGCGGCGTGCTGTGGCCTCGTCGGCTTGAAGCCCACGCGCGGCCGCTTCGACATGGAAGGCTCGAACCAGCTGCCCGTGAACGTCGCGGTGCAGGGCGTGCTGACGCGCAGCGTGCGTGACACGGGCGCGTTCTGGGCGGCGCTGTCGCAAGCGGTGCCGCGCAAGCACCTGCCGCCGATGACGTCGACGCGCCGCGAGCCCGGGCGACCGCTGCGCATCGCGTTCTCGGCGGGCACACCCAACGGCGGCCCCGTCGACGCGCGCCACGTCGAGGCGATGAAGCACGTGGCGCGCACCTGCGAGTCGCTCGGCCACCACGTCGAAGAGCACCCGTCGTTCATCGACGCGCAGTTCATGAACGACTTCCTCGACTACTGGTCTTTCGTCGCGTGGGCGCAGCGCACGTTCATGGGCGTCGTCACGCAGCGCGGCTTCGACGGCGCGCAGGTCGACGCGTGGACCGAAGGGTTGTGCGCGCGCTTCTCGTCGCAGCGGCTCAAGACCCTCGGCGCCGTTCGTCGGCTGCGCACGTTTCATCAGCGCTTCCTCGCGCACTTCGAGCGCTTCGACGTGTTGCTGACACCGACGCTGGCGCACCCGCCGCCGCCGCTGGGGCACCTGAGCCCCGACGTCGACTTCGCCGTGCAGTTCGAGCGCCTCATCGCGTACGTGCCGTTCACGCCGGCCTTCAACGTCTCGGGCGCGCCGGCCATCTCGCTGCCGCTGGCCCGCACCGCCGAGGGCTTGCCCATCGGGCTGCAGTTCGGCGCCAACCGCGGGCAGGAAGCGCTGCTGTTGGAATTGTCTGCCCAGCTTGAAGCGGCGCTGCCGTGGCCGACGCTGCCGACGTAAGGGCCGCGCATTTCGCGCGCTGGTTCGTTAGATGATGCGGCGTGTCGAAGCTCACCGAACTCGTCTCGCTGCTGTCGCTGGAGAAGATTGAAGAGAACCTCTACCGCGGCCAGAGCCAGGACCCCGGCTGGGGCACGGTCTACGGCGGGCAGGTCATCGGTCAGGCGTTGTTCGCGGCGCTGAACACGGTGCCGTCAGAGCGCCAGGTGCACTCGCTGCACGCGTACTTCTTGCGGCCGGGCGACGTCAGCAAGCCCATCGTCTACGACGTCGAGCGGTCTCGCGATGGCTCGAGCTTCAGCGCGCGCCACGTGAAGGCCATTCAGAGCGGGCAGCCCATCTTCGAGATGTCGGCCAGCTTCCAGAAGCCCGAGCCCGGCTACGAGCACCAGGACGACATGCCGCAGGTGCCGCCGCCCGAAGAGGTGCCCACCGAGCAGGAGCGCTACGCGAAGCAGGTCGACAAGTTCCCCGAGTTCCTGCGCGACCGCGTGCTGGCCAAGCGCCCCATCGAGCTGCGCACCGTCAACGAGCCCGATGCGTTCAACAAGGCGCCACAAGCGCCCGACCGCTACGTGTGGTTCCGCGCCGACGGCACGCTGCCCGACACGCCGGTGCTGCATCAGGCGATGCTGGCCTACGCGAGCGACTTCTCGTTCATCACCACCTCGCTCAAGCCGCACGGCGTGAACTGGCTGACGCCGGGCATGCAGGTGGCCAGCATCGACCACGCCATCTGGTTCCACGCGCCGTTCCGCGCCGACGAGTGGCTGCTGCACGCCATGCACAGCCCGCGCGCCGCCGGCTCGCGCGGTTTGAGCTTCGGGCGCATCTACACGCGCGACGGTCGGCTGGTGGCCACCACGGCACAAGAAGGCCTCGTGCGCCGCCGCGAGCAGTGAACCGACTATGCTGCGCCGGGCGTGAGTCAGCCCGCTGAAGACGCCGTCACCGCTGCCCAACAGAGCATCGTGCGCGATGTGTTGCGCTGGGCGTTGCCGGCCCTGGCGGCGGTGACGCTCATCGCCATCGTCGTAGGTGTCGTCACCGGCACGTTCGCGCAGAGCCCGGCGCGGCTGGGCAACAGCCTGGCGCTGCTGGGCGTGGTGGTGCTGGCGGGAGCCCTGCTGTGGCGAAAGCGCTACCGCCTCGCCGTCGGCACGTTGATGGCCGGCGTCGTCGTGGTGGTGCTGGCCGCGCTCACCATGAACGGAGGGCTGCGCAGCCCGTCGACGATGCTGATGCTGTTCCTCATCTCGCTGTCGGGCTGGCTGTACGGCGGCCGCGCGGCGACGGTGGC
>CAYWON010000124.1:0-4804 GCA_964459885.1 uncultured Archangium sp. | reverse complement strand
TCATCGCCGAGGGCCGCGACGTCACCGACCTCGCGTTGATGAAAGAGCGCCGCGAGCGCACGGCGCGCCTCGAGCTCGTCGGTCAGCTCGCGGGCGGCGTGGCGCACGACTTCAACAACGTGCTGATGGCCATCGTGTCGTCGGCTGAGGTCTTGCGGCTCGAGCTCGAAGAAGACGGCCACCTCTCGCCCGACGTCATCGAGAGCCTCGACACCATCTTGAATGCGGGCAAGCGCGCGGGCGACCTGACGACGCGGCTGCTGACAGTGGGTCGCCGCGTGGCCACCGAGAAGCGGCCGCTGTCGATGACCCAGGTCGTCATCTCGGCGGTGAAGCTGCTCGAGCGCACGCTGCCGCCCACCATCCGCGTCAGCTTCACGCCGGGTGGTGAGGCCGACCTCGTCGACGGCGACGCCGCGTCACTCGAGAGCGCGCTCATCAACCTCGCCGTCAACGCGCGCGACGCCATGCCCGACGGCGGCACCCTCACCTTCTCCACCGAGCGCGTCGAGCTGGACGCCGACTGGTGCCGCACCAGCGGCTTCGACCTCACCGCGGGGCCGCACGTGCGCGTGTCGGTGCGCGACACCGGCGTGGGCATCGCGCCCGAGAACGTCGCGCGCGTGTTCGAGCCCTTCTTCACCACCAAGGACGAAGGCAAAGGCACAGGCCTGGGCCTCGCGTCGGTCTTCGGCGTGATGCGCGAGCACCGCGGCGCGGTGCACCTCTATTCCGAGCCCGGGAAAGGCACCGTCTTCCACCTCTCGCTGCCCAGCTCGACGCAGGCGCCGCGCCGCCCGTCGAAGGCGCACGCGCTGCGCCGTTGGGACTCGCTGCGCGCGCTGGTGGTGGACGACGAGGACGCGATTCGCGCCGTGCTGCCGCGGCTGCTCTCGCGCCTGGGCATCAGCAGCGTCGCGGCGTCCAGCGCCGAAGCCGCAGCGCCGCACCTGGGCGAGCGCTTCGACCTGCTCATCACCGACATCGTCTTGCCGGGCCGCCGCGGCAACGAGCTGGCGATGGAGTACCTCGCGCGCAACCCCACCGGCCGCGCGCTGCTCATCAGCGGCTTCTCGAAGGGCGCCGAGCTGTCATCGCTGCCGCCCGAGCGCACGCGCGTGCTGACCAAGCCGTTCGCGTTCGAGGCGCTGCAGACGGCGCTGCACGAGCTGCTCGACGGGCGCTGACGTCAGACCGGCAGCGGGCCGCCGGCGTCGACGCGCTTGATGAGCTCGGCGGTGACGTCTTCCGACTGCGCGGCCCACAGCACGGCGCTGCGGTCCAACACCAGCTCGGCCTTCTTCTCTTTCGCGAGGTCGGCCAGCAGCGGGCGGGCGCGGTTGAAGAGCGCGGTGCGCAGCCCATCGCGGCGGGCCTGCAGCTTGGTCAGCAGCTCGACGCGGGCGTTGTCTTCCAGCTTTTCGCCGGCCTTCCAGTCCTTCTCGAGCGCCTTCGTCGCTTCCACACCCACCTTGCTGGTGTCGAGCAAAACGGTGAGATCGACGACGAGAACGGTGGCCATTGCGCAGCTCCGGGGGGTTCGGGTTTAACGCTTCACCATGCCCCTGAATCGCGTCGGAAGTCCATCAACGCCTGTCACCACCGGTCCCACCAACGCCGAAGCGCCGCGCCAGCCGCAGCCGACGACGCCGGCCAGCACCCAGCCCGCCGGTTGGAACGCGAACGGTGGCCAGCCGCGCCGCGCGCTCGACCTCTCGCTGCCGCCGCCGCCGGTGAGCAACGCCGACGTCCGCGCGTCGATGCCCAACCCGGTGCGCGCCCAGCTGGAAGCCGCGCTGTCGGCGTACAACACGCGGCTCGAGCAGGCGCTCAACCACGACGCGATGAGCATGGCGCGCGGCCGCACGCCGGTGCGCGCAGGCGACGCGCTGACCACCGCGCAGCAAGACGAGCTCCGCAACGCGTCGACGGACTTCCTCAAGTCGGTGCCCATCGGCGCGCTGTCGCCCGAACTCGCCGCGTCGGTGACGGCAAAGCTGCAGGCGGCCGGCATCAACACCCGCGACATCGCCAGCACGAAGCTGGGCGACCTCGGCCGCATCGGCGGCGACATCGCGAAGGACCTCGTGAAGGACCTGCGGTCCAACTCGCCGGCGGTCTTCTACGGGCTGGCGGCGGGCCTCGCGGCGGCCGCGGGCGTGGTGGCGTACACGCAGGGCAGCAGCAAGCTGGCGAGCCTCGGCATCAAGCCCGAGGTGAAGGCCGGCTTCTTCGATGATCAGCTCGAGGTGAAGCTGCGTGGCGACTGGGACAAGCACTTCACCAACTTCCGCGCGAGCGGCACGGTGACGGGCCGCGTGGACCTTGGCGACCATGGGCGTCTGTCGGCGTCGGTGACGGCCAACTCGACCGACGGCTTCGACCACGCGCGGCTGCAGTACGACCTCAACCGCCCGGACCTGAACCTGTCGGCGTACACCACCGTCAACCGCAACGGCCTCGAGACCGTGGGCGGCAACGTGACGTGGCGCCCCAACGACGACTTCTCTCTGTCGGGCGGCGTGAACCACAACTTCCAGACGAACCACACCACCGCGACGGCCGAGGCCGCGTGGCGCGTGCGCGACAACGTCGACTTCGCGTTGTCGGCCAGCCACGACTCACGCGGTGACTCGCGCATCGGCGCGGGCGTGCGCATCCGCTTCTGAGCGTGAAGCGCTGCGAGTCTCCCTCTCCCTGCGACAGCGGGGAGAGGGTCGGGGTGAGGGGCTGAGTTCGACCGTGCGGCGCTGGTCATGGTTGATCATCACCTGCTGTCTCGGCGCGTGCCGCACTGCACCCGAGCCGACACCACCGCCACCCGCACTCAAGCTGACCATCGAGGCCACGCCCGAGCCGGGGCCACCCCCAGTGGTGAAGCCAGCGCGCGAGGTCATCGAGCTCCCCGTCGATGAGCGTTCGCTCGCCAGGCTGAAGCAGGAACAACTGCTCGACGGCGGCGTGCCGCTGGCCGACGCGCAGGTCTTCGGCGAGCCGTACTCCGAGCACGAAGGCGTCTTCACCTTCCGCGGCGGGCCACGGCGCACGGGCGGCGCGTACGGCGTCATTCCCCGCAAGCCGAAGTCACTCACCGTGGCGTGGACGGTGTCGACCGGCGAAGGCCGCGCGCCCTGGTACGGCGGCAGCGGCTGGACCGGGCAGCCCGTCATCGTGCGCTGGCCCGCGGTGATGCGGCACTCGATGCCGAAGCTGGGCGCGCTGCGACAAGAGGAAGACTTCGTGGAGGTCATCCAGGGCTCGCTCGACGGCAGCGTGCACTTCATCGACCTCGCGACGGGCAAACGCAGCCGGCCCGCGTTGGTGACGGGCAACTCCATCAAGGGCAGCGTGTCGCTCGACCCGCGCGGCTACCCGTTGCTCTTCGTGGGCCAGGGCATTCCGCAGACGAGGCCCATCGGCCTGCGCGTGTTCGAGCTCATCAACCACCGCGAGGTCTTCTTCCTACCGGGCAGCGACAAGGCGGCGCCGCGCCGCGGCTGGGGCGCTTTCGATTCGTCGGGGCTGCTGAACCGCGCCACCGACACCTACGTCGTCGGCGGCGAGAACGGGCTGCTCTACCTCATCAAGTTGAACACCGACTTCGACCCGCTGGCGCTGACGCTGAAGGTGTCACCCGAGGTGGCGCGCTACCGCTACAAGTCGGCGGGCCTCACCAGCTTCGGCATCGAGAACTCGCTGTCGGTGCTGTCGAACCTCGCGTTCTTCGCCGACAACGGCGGCACGCTGCAGGCGGTCGACCTGCGCACCATGACGCCGCGGTGGAAGTTCGAGGCCGGTGACGACACCGACGCCACGCTGGCGCTCGAGCTGGAAGACGAGCGCCCCAAGCTCTACACCGGCACGGAGGTCGACAAGACGGGGCCGAAGGGCACGAGCTGGCTGCGGCGCATCGACGGGTTCTCAGGCACCGAAGAGTGGCGCGTGGGGCTCAAGTGCACGCAGTCGTTCAAGCCCAAGAAGAACGACGCGGGCGTGTTCGCGACGCCGACGCCAGGCACCGGCGAGGTGAGCGACCTGGTGTTCTTCTCGGTCTCGCGCTGTCCCGGCGGCGAAGACGGTGTGCTGCTGGCGTTGGACAAGCGCACGGGGAAAGAGGTGTGGCGCGTGTTGCTGGCGCAGTTCAGCTGGTCGACGCCGACGCTGCTGACCGACGAAGACGGCCACGCGTGGCTGCTGCATGGCGGCATCGGCGGGCGGCTGCGGCTGCACCACGCGCGCAGCGGTCGGGAGGTCGCGTCGTTGCAGCTGAAGGGCGACATCGAGGCGTCGCCTTCGGTGTTCAACGGCCGCGCGGTGCTGGGCACGCGCGGCAATCGCATCTATGCCATCGACATTCAGTGACGTTTGAGTCGGTTTCGCTTGGGGGAACACACATGAAACGAAGCGTGGTCGCGTTGGCGTTGTCGCTGTCGCTGGGTGGTGTCTCGTGTACCGGAACGAAAGGAGACACCGGGCCTGCCGGAGCCGCAGGCGCAGCGGGACCTGCGGGCGTGGCCGGGCCAGCCGGCGCGGCGGGCGCTCCAGGCGCCACTGGGTCTCCGGGCGCGACCGGCGCCGCGGGCCCCGCGGGTGAGCAGGGCGCCCCCGGCGCGACCGGCGCTGTCGGCGCCATGGGCAGCATGGGCGTCGCCGGCCTCGACGGGCAGTCGGTGCAGGTGACGGCGCTCGATGCGGGCACGCAGTGCGCAGGTGGCGGCGCGTTGCTGACGTCGGCTGACGGCGGGACGGCCGTGGTGTGCAACGGCACGCCGGCGGACGCGTATCTCTACGGCGACGGGTCAGC
>CAYWON010000123.1:0-20780 GCA_964459885.1 uncultured Archangium sp. | reverse complement strand
GGCCGCGTGACGATGGACTTGAGGCGCGTGAGCAGCTCGCTCCACGAGACGCGTTCTTTTGGCGCTTCGGCGGGCGCGTGGTGGCGATCAGGCACGAACATCACCGTCGCCATCGCCAGCACGCACAGCGCCGCCATCGACCAGAACAGCGACGCCCAGCCCCACGCAGCCGAGAGCGCCACCAACAGCGAGCCTCCGGTGAGGATGCCGACCTTGTAGCCGACGACCTGCGCTGCGTTGCCCGCGCCCAGCTCGTGGCGCGCGAGGAGATCGACCGCGAGGCCGTCGACCGCGATGTCCTGCGTCGCGGCGAAGAGGTTCATCAGGAGCACGCAGCCAAGAAACGGCACGAGCGTCGCCTCACTGAGCGGAAAGAACGCGGCGACGATGCAGGTCAGCGTCAGCAACAGCTGCGCACCGAGGATCCACACCTTGCGCGAGCCGTAGCGATCGACCAACGGCGCCCAGAGCGCCTTGAGCGCCCACGGCAGGGCCAACGCGCGCGCGAGACCGATCTGCGTGTACGAGAGGTTGAGCTCGCCCAGGTACAGCGGCAGCGCGTTCGACTGGAAGCCGAACGGCAGACCCTGCGCGGCGTAGAGCACCGTCAGCACGCCGATCTTCCATGCAGCAGGAACTCGCTTCACGCCGGTGGTCCGACCAAAGCAAACCGACGTGCTTCATAAAGCAGTATCGGCGCTCATGCCCGCGGCCTGGGCCCGCGCCGTGGTCAAAAGCTCAAGCCACCGCGGCCGGGCGGACGCCCCCGACCACCTGTGGAAGGCTGCAAAGACGGCGTTCGACGACGTAATCCTGTGCCGCAAGCGTTGCTCAACGCCCGACCCGCGCGTCGGAGAGCCGCCGGTTGAGCGCCGCGACGCGCGAGCCCGAAGGTCCGGTCACCACTTCGATGCTCTCGAACGCATCCCCGTGCATCGACGCCACCAACCCGGTCGCGCCGTCGGCAGTCACGAAGACACCGCCCACGCGCAGGGCCAGTGACGGCTCCGGAGCCACGCCCGGTGCGCAGTATGCGACGAAGGCCGCCGCCCACGACACGCCTTCACGCCCGTCGAGGTACAGCCGCGCCCACGGCCCGCGCCACCGCGCCCCCACATCACGCGCGCGATTGGCCAGCTGTCTGCGTGCCACCGTCAACCCGTCTTCACGGGCGACACGCACGGCCGCTCTCAAGGGCGCCTGCAGGGCTTCGAACAACACCGCGTCGACGCGGCCAGTCAATGGCAGCCCGCGATCGAAGCAATAGTCAGACAGCGCCGAGGCCGTGGCCGACCCGAAGATCTCCGTCACCGGCAGCGCGTAGCCGTGCAGGTTGAGCCATTCCTGCAACACCTTCACTTCGAAGCCCGTGCTGCCCAGCTCGAGTGGCGCGGTGAGTGGACACCATTCCATGACCACGCCGACAGCAATTGGCGGACCGTCGCGCCCAGACGCATCGGGCGTTTCCGGCGTCGAGCACAGTGGTCACCTGCACCGCACACCGTCAAACGCCTTTGACACTCCGACCAGGGGCTCCCCTCTCGAAACGCCGCGGTCGCGTTCTTGCTTTGGCTCGATGACAATGCTGCCCGCGCGGAGGTCGGACATGGATGATGTCGCGGGGCTCGAAGCAGCGTTGTTCCGTTCACTCTTGAGAGCGGGGCGGGCCGCAGACCCTGCAGAGCCACTCCGCGAGGCGTTGCAGCACCTGGCCCGGCGCGCCGGTGCCCAGCGTGCGTACCTCGAGGTCAGTCACCCCACGAGCGACGCGCGGTGGACGCTGCAACACGGCTGCACCGACGAAGACGAGCGCTTCATCGAAGCCGCCGTTTCGCGCGGCATCGTGGCGGCGGCGCTGGCCGAGGGGAAGAGCATCCAGTCTCCGTCTGCGCTGCTCGACGTGCGCTTCAGCCGGTTGCGCAGCGTGCAACAGCAGCGGCTCGAGGCGGTGTTGTGCGTGCCGTTGGTGGGGCGGCACACCGGCGTGCTGTACCTCGAAGGTGAACGTGGAGCCGGCGGCTTCGACGACGCCGTCGTGGCGCTGGCCGAAGAGTTCGCGGCCAACGTGGTGCCGGTGCTCGAACGCGCGGTGACGTTCACATCGCAGAGCGCCGATGCCACGGCGAAGGTGCGCGAGCGCTTTCCGGCTCCACAGTTGATTGGCCGGAGCGAGGCCCTGGCCCATGTGATGGAGCGCGCCTCGATGGCCGCGCCACTCGACGTGACGGTGCTCCTCACGGGGGAAGGTGGCACCGGCAAGTCGCAGCTGGCGCAGCTCATTCATCAACACAGCCGCAGGACCGGTGGGCCGTTCGTCGAGCTCAACTGCGCGGCGATGCCCGACACACTCATCGAGAGCGAGCTGTTCGGCACCACGGCGGCGGCGTTCACCGGCGCGCGCCGCAACGCGGGCAAGGTGGAAGCCGCGCAGGGCGGCACCTTGTTCCTCGACGAGGTCGGCGAGCTGAGCGCGTCGGCGCAGAGCAAGCTGCTGCAGCTGCTGCAGTCCAGGCAGTACTACCCGGTGGGCAGCAGCCAGGTGGTGACGGCGAACATCCGGCTCATCGCCGCGACCAACGCCGACCTGCGCACCATGGTGGCCGAGAAGAAGTTCCGAGAAGACCTGTTCTACCGGCTCGATGTGTTGTCGCTGCGCATGCCGTCATTGCGCGAGCGCGAGGGCGACGTGGGGGCGCTCGTCGATTCATTGTTGCCGCGCATCGCGCAGGAGCACGGGTTGCCCGAGTTGGCTGCGTCACCGGGCGTGCGCACGTGGTGTGAGATCACGCCGTGGCCGGGGAACGTGCGGCAACTGCGCAATGCGCTCGAGGCGGGGCTCATCGTGGCGGCGGGAGAAGGCGCAAGTCAGCTGGAGCAGCGGCACCTGCGACGGGAACGGGAAGCGCCGGTGGAAGAGGCGCGCACGTTTCATGACGCGACGCGGGCGTTCCAACGGGAGTTTCTGAGGCGACGGTTGATCGACGCGGGGTGGAACGTGTCTGAGGTGGCGCGGCAGCTCGAGCTGACGCGTGCGCACATCTACAACCTGGTGCGGTCGCTCAACATCGAGTTTCGCAGTGCGAAAGGAGCAGTACAGACATGAGTGATGCGTTCGCTGAATTCGACGAAGCGATTCTTGAACCGCAGGAGACGCCGAAGGTTCTCCCAGCCTGGGGACTGGACCGCTCCACGGTTCACAACCTGTGCATCGTGAGGATCGAGAGCGGGAACGAGGACACTTTCACGTTCAAGATCTACGACGTCTCTCAAGAGCCGCCGGTGTTGCTCGACAAGGAGTTCACGTTCCCGCGGTCTGGAAAGGTCGCGGCGGCGCCGACGCACTTCCCGACCTATCCGTCGACGATCGAGACGTGGTTCGCACAGGGCATGCCCGATTCGCGTCGCTGCTGCGCGCTCCTCATCGACCGGAAGTACTTCGATGCGGAGCTCTCGCTCGACGCGAGCAAGTACGCCATTCCCGAAGGCAAGTGGCCGATCAGCCTCCCGCTCGAGGAGACCCTCGACAACCTCATCGAGGATCTCACTGGCGCGCTCCGCGACATGATCACCCGAAAGCGTGGCGACTCCGCAGACCTGCAGACGCTCCAGAAGATCATCGCCAAGTATCGACGATGAAGACGCTCCTCATGCTGGGTCGTGCATCGTCGAACGCCACCCTGGTCAGCATCGCCGCCAGGTTGGGCGATGGGACCCGCCGCCCTGCGAACCTCACCGTGGAACCGTGGGAGACCGTCGCGGAGTTGAACGCGAAGATCGCGTCGCACCTCGAGACCGGACGGTTCGAGCGTCTGGACATCGTCGCGCACGGCAATCGCGGTGAGTGCGCCATCAAGGGCGATGACCCGGTCATCTATTGCTACCGAAACAAGTGCAACCTGAAGGTCGCGTCGGCAGAGCCCGCGCTGAAAGAGCTCCGGATCTTCTCGTGCGACTTCGCGAGCGCGATCGACAAAGACTCGGGGTGGAGCTACCGACCGCAACTGGCCATGAACTGGGTCGCAGAGACGCTTCGCGGCTCACAAAAGAACCTTCGCGTCGGCGCTTCTGCCGAAATGGTCGAGCCTCACTACTTCGACGAGACGGGCTTCAATTACTCTTCGCTAGAGATGGTGTGGGCGAAGTAGCCGCCGACACACACCGGAACCCCGTTCGGAACTCCACCGCCTGCGGGGGCCGCGTGTTCGCGAAATCAATCGCCGCAACCGGTGCGTCGGCGGGCATGTCCCAGTGCCCGCCGAGCACGATGCGCAGGCCGCGCAGCTTCTCCGACGTCGCCACCGTGCTGGTCCACTCCGACACGTTGCCGGCGAGGTCGCGAACACCGTACGGGCTCACGTCAGCCTCAAGTGCCCCCACGTTCATCAACGCCGGCGTGACGTCGTCGCCCGCTTCACCGCTCCAGTTCGCGCGGCCGGCGACGACCTCGTTGCCCCACGGCTCGTGACGAGCGGGCGCGGGGTTCGTCACGCCATTCACCGTCAGCCCGCCACGCGCCGCCTTCAACCATTGCTGCGCGTCGGGCAACCGGCGACCGAGATAGCGGCAGAACGCGTCGGCCTGCTGCGCCGAAACTCCAGCCATCGGCCACTGCGGATTTCCCGCGAGGTATGGAGGCAACGGCACGTCGTCTTCTCCCGTCAACGCGCGCAGCGACGACCATGCGGCGTAGCGGGCCACGGTCACTTCGGTGCGCTCGATGGAGAACGCCGGCAGCTCAACGCGGTCGTCGTCGAAGCTCAGGAACGGACCTTCGGGGACCGTCACCAGGTCGCTCGTGCTGCAAACCGGCACCGGAACTTCAACCACGGGCCTCGTGTCGCGCGTCTTCTCGAAGCCAGGCAACGTCTCGAGTCGCAGCGACGAAGGCGCACAATCACCGAGCGTGACCTGCAACATCGCCGGCGCCGCGGGAGCCCGGACCAACCACGTCGCCCCACCGCGCGGTTGGAGTTCGAGCGCATCAGCACCGTACGGCACCAGCTCATCGACCGACGACGTTCGCGAGAAAGGCGCAGGCGCGAGTGACCAGCTGATGGCGCCAACTGATTCCACGGGCACGTCGCGTCGTCCGCCGTCGAGCTCGAGCACGAAGGGCCGCAACCGCAACTCGAACTGCCCCGAGTTGCTCGCCGCGAGGCGGATTTCACGCTGCTGGCTCAACGTCACCACCGTGCCCGCCACGCCACCCACGGCGATCAACGACAGCGCCGCCACCAGGGCCGTCGCTCTCCGGCGCGCCTGCACCCGCTGCGTCTCGTCACGCCGTCGCCCCGCGCTCAGGAAATCGACGGCGGTCTGCGAGAGCCCCAACGGCCGCGTGCGTTCACGCTCGAGCGAGACCACCAACGTCGTGCCGCCCCACGTGTCGTCGTCGCGCGAACCACGGCGATGCCAGCGCGCGGCGGCCTGCTCCACGTCGTCGCGCATCGAGCGCTCTTCCAGCGTCTCGTCGAGCCAGCCGCGCAACGTCGGCCACTCGGCGATCAACGCTTCGTGCGCGAGCTCCACCAACGGCGAGTCGTCATCGGCGTCACGCGTCGACACCAGGAGTCGCTCTTCGACGAACCGATCGATGACCGCGCGCGCGTGCGGCGCGATTTCCAGCAACGTCGACTGCCGGCACGGCACACGACTGCCGGAACCTCCGACCAGCCGCAGCATCACCGCGCGGGCGTGCTGCCGTTCTTCCACGCCCAGCGCGTTGAGCGTTCGTTCCGCATGCGTCGCCAGTGCGCCGCTCGCGCCACCGAGTGACTCGTAGTCTGCGCGGCGAATGGTGCCTGTCTGACGATCGCGCGCGTCCCACAACAGCTCGCAGACGAACTGCAGCAGCGGCAACGCCACCCGGCTGTGCACCACGTCGTCGACCAGCGCGTCGAGCAGCTGCGGTGATTCGAAGTGACCTCCGACGCGCGCGAGCGGCTGCGTGACGGCGCGCAACAACGCGGGCCTCCCGAGCGGCTGCAGCAGCAACGTCGAGGTCAGCACGCGGCCCCCCAGCGCCGAGGCGACGTTGGCGAGATGATCTTCCCGCAGGCCGAGCACCAGGCGACCGGCGCGCGTATCGAGCAACGCCGCGAGCGCGTCGAAGAAGGCCGTGCGGTCGGCGTCGGTGGCGAGCGTGAAGGCCTCTTCGAGCTGGTCAATGACGAGCACCAGCTCGTTCGAGCGCATCACCACGGCGGCGATGGAACGCGGGTGCGCGAGTACCTCGGCGAGCTCGTCACCGTCACAACCGAGCGCAGCGCCCAGTCGTCGCAGCGGCGAGGCACCGGGCCGCAGAGAAACCGAGCGCCAGCCGAGTTCACGGAAGCGCGGTGACAGCCCCGCCGCGAGCAGCGAGCTCTTCCCGAGCCCCGAACGGCCAGCGACCAGCACGTGACCATGGCGGCGGAGCCCTTCGATGGCGTAGTCGACGTCGAGCTCGCGACCCACGAGATCCGCCGCGTCGTCTTCGGTGAAGGGCCGCAGCCCACGAAACGGCTTGAGCGAACTGCGCGCATCGTCGCGCAGCGCTGCAGCCTCGACGACCTCACGGGCCGACGGCCGCGCGGCCGGGTCGACGGCCAGCATGCGCTGCAACACCGCCGCGCCGGGCAGGCCTCGCAGGACCGCCGGCCACTCGATGACGTGCGGCCGCATGACGAACGGGCCCAGCTCGGCGTCGGGCACCGCGCGCGAACCGGTGAGCAGTTCGAACAGCAGGATGCCCAGCGACCAGATGTCGATGGCGGTGGTGACGGGCCCGAGCCGCCACCGCTCGGGCGCCATGTACGCGGGGCTGCCGGCGCCCCCTTCGCCTTCACCCACGTGCAGCGAGAGCCCGAAGTCGGCGACACGCAGCCGGCCGTCGTCGGGCAGCAACACGTTCTCTGGCTTCAAGTCGGCGTGCACCACTCCGAGGCGATGGGCTTCAGACAACGCTTCGGCGACGGCGCGCACGATGCGCAGCGCTTCGGGAACGGGCAACGGCTTGCCGTCGAGCCGGTCACGCAGCGTGCCGCCTTCGACCAGTTCCAGCGCCACCCAGGTGAGCCCGTCGATGACGCCCGCGCCGTGCACGGTGACGACGTGCGGGTGATTGAAGCGAGCGGTGATGCGCGCTTCGGCCAGCATCGCCTGTTGATCTTCACTGACGAGCCGGAAGACCTTGAGCGCCACCTGCCGCGCGAGCATCAGGTCGGTGGCGACGTAGACGCTGCCCATGCCTCCGGTCGCGAGCAGGCGTTGCACGCGGTAGTGGGCGACGGTCGAGCCGAGCGGCACCTCGACCACGTCATCGGCACGCCCACGCTCGACCATGCGGCGACTCTGCCAGAACCGGGGCGTTGTTCAGCGTTCGTCAGGCAGGGGCCGCAGGCCGCGAGGCTCGGTGGCCTTGTCGAGCTCAGCCTGGGGCACGTGGAGCAGCACCTTGAGCTCCGCGGTGGACAGATTCTCGAACCGCTTCCGCTCGGTCTCACTGAGCCCGTCGAACTTCTTGAGGCCTGCCCAGCCGATGCCGCCGCCGTTGGACGTGCAGACCTTCGGCGCGGTGCAGACGGGTTTGGCGATTCGCTCTGACTTGATGCGCGCCACGGCGAGGTCCTGCTTCATCGCTGCGACCTGCGGCGGCGTGCCGAGCACCTGGGCTTGCGCTGCTTCATGGTCGCCAGCGCCGGTCGACCCCAGTGCGTAGAAGGCGCGCGCGAACAGATAGCGACGCCACCAACCGTCCTGCGTCTCGGCGCAGCGCAACAGCTTCTCCGGCTGGCCGTCCTTCAGCTCGGCTTCGCATCCTGTCGACGACGCGAGCAGGAGACTCAACATGGCACTGATCATCTTCCGGCCTCCCGATCTCCGAGCTCGAGCACTGCGTTGGTCTGCACCGGCTCGGCTTCGGTGCGCGCCACCAGCGGGTCGAGGCAGCCGCTCGGCCACTTGAAGTCCATCGACTGCGTGCGCAGCAGCGACGTGATGATCACCGCCGCTCCGATGGAGATCAACACGAGGCCCGGCGACGACGTGGCCAGCGTGGCGCGAGAGACGCCCGGCGTGGTCGCCGCGGCGCCGGTCAGCCGGAACGCCTCACGAATGCCGGTGAGCACGAACAGACAGCCGAGCACAGACAACAGACTGCCCACGATGATCGCCATGAACCGCAGCCCGAGCAGGTCGCTGTTGGTCGAGATCGCCAGCTGCAGATGGCCGATGCACAGCCGCTCGGCGACGGTCGTCTTGTCGTTCACCGCGCTCTTCACGCTGTCGGCGAGCAGTTCGTGCGGCGTGACGTGCGACGCCACGTACGACCACGCGAAGCCGACCGCGAGGAACGCACCCAGCACGATGAGCACCCAGCCAGCGAAATCACTGAACTCGCGCGTCTGATCGTTCTCCGACATTTCAGAGCCCCGTCTCGGCGAAGGGGAGCGCAGGCCGCGGCCCGGGCTGCAAGTTGCGCCGAATCGCCGTATCGGCCGTCGCGAAGCCCCAGTTGATCAACCGTTCCTGCAGCACCGACTCGATGGCCTTGAGCCGCGTCCGCACCGACGACAGCTCCTCGATGACCCGCGCCGACACCTCGAAGGCATCGGGCACGCCGAGCTTCGCGGGGTCGGTGCGCAGGCTCCAGTAGCCACCGCGGCGCTCTTCACGACGGAACGAATCGAGCACCTGGCGCACCCGCAGCGCGCGCACCTGACTGTCCATGATGTCCACCACGCGACGTGCGTGACGCGGCCAGTCGTGCTTCGGCTCGGGCTCTTCGTCGAACGGCGCGCCCGCGTCGGACACCAGCACCACGCCACAGCGCTTCCACACAGTCTCGAGCCCGAGGTTGTCGTACACGCCGCCGTCGGTGAGTGTGACCTGCGTGGTGTACGGGGGCCGCTGCAGGCCGTCACCGGACCCAGGCGTGAACGCGTCTTCGTCGAGCTCGAGCACCACCGGCGAGAGAAACGGCGGGAACGCCGATGACGCCGCCACCGCCACCGCGAGCTTCAACTGCGTGTTCTTCACCGCGCCGACGCGCCAGTCGCGCATCACGTCGCGCTCGAAGCGCCAGAGCACGCCCGACTGCACGTTGGTGGCGTTGATGATGAAGCGGGGCCCGCTGGCGGTGAGGTCCTGCAGCGTCTTGCCGCCGAACAGATGCTGCTCGTAGGCCTTCACCACGCGGTCGCCGATGGTGCCCGGCATCAACGCCCCGCCAAGAATCGAACCCGCGTCGACGGTGCGCGAAGCGAGCGCGCGAAGCGGCTCGACGAGGTGGGAGTTCAAGTCGGCGGCGACGCCGTGCTCGAAGGTCAGCTGGTCCCACACCAGCCCGAGCCGCGCCGCCACCAGCGAACCGCCCGACACACTCGACACGCGCGAGAGCTTCGCGAGCAGCCCGGTGGCGTTGAGCCGCAACAGCGCGCCGCAGTGAAACAACATCGCGCGGTAGCCGCCGCCCGACAGGCTCAGGCCCATCGCGTTGGCGTCGAAGGCGCGCTTCTTGTCGGGGATCTTGCGAACCGGCGACGACAGCTCGGTGGTGTCAGTCATTTCGGCTTCTCCAGGTACGACTTGCCGACGAGTGGGAGCAGCGTGATGTCGACAGAGAAGCCCGCGTTGAAGCGGATGACGCTCGCTTCGTCGGTGAGGCCTCCGACGGTGTAGCGGCGCAGCTGCGGCGCCAGCGAGGCACCGATGGTGAAGACGATCGGCGACTTGCCGAGACCGACCAGGAAGTACGCGCCGGGAGAGAGCACCTGCGCGAAACCCACCTCGGGCAATGGCTCGGGCCCGTCGACACCGCGCGCCACCGCGTCGAGCCGGCTCCACGTCAGCTGACCGAGGTCGAGCCCGGTCACCATGATGCCGACGGTAGAGCTGCCAACGGCCCACGTGAAGTCGACGCCGAGCTGCGCGAAGAGGCCCATGGAGCCGCCCCACTGCTGCATCGACGCGTTGATGGCGTACTCGGCGCCGCCACCGCCGCCGACGAGACCTGTGACGCTCATCGAGAAGCCTTCGCGCTTGAGCCGCCAGCTGCCGACCGGGGCTGTCTGCGCGTCGAGAATCGATGCGACCGAGGTGGCATCGCGCGCGTTCGCGAGATCGGCCACCAGCGTGACGGCCTTCTGCAACCGCTCGGGGAACAGACCGGTGCCGAGCAGCACGAGCTCTTTGAGTGCACCCGCGTAGTCACCGCGGAACGTGAGCGAAGCGGCGGTGAAGACGCGCGCCACCTTCGCGACGTCGGGAACATCGGCCACGGTGGCACCCGCGCCGAGGATGTCGCCGACGTGCCAGAGCATGGTGGCCGCGCGCTGCAGCCCGTCGTCGGAAGAAGTCGGCGGCTGCTGCCAGCGGCGCTGCGTCTCGATGAGCCGCACGATGGCGTCGACCAGGAGCTTCGCGTCGTCTTTCGCGAACTCGCGCTTCACCTTCTCTTCGAGCAGTCGCCGCTCGACTTCCGGCCGCTCCGAGGGCGTAACGAGGCCCTTCGCGTAGTGGGTGACGAAGCCGACCACGCGGAACATGCAACCGACGTGAGAGCCCTTCTCGCAGAGCTTCGTCGCCGCGCCCTTCAAACCTTCGTCGGTCTCGAACAACCCGAGGCTCTCGAGCGGATTGCCGCCACGCCTGAGCATCGAGAACACCTCGAAGAGGCCGTCGGCGAGTTGCGTACGCTGAGGCGCGAGATCGGCGTTCGTCGTGGTGTCGAGCGAGAACAGCGCCATGCCTGGAAGGCGCTCGAGGTCGCCTCGCAAAGCCGCGGTGAAGAGTGAACCGGGCGAGCCACCGGACTTCACGTTGCTGAGCACCTCGCAGGTGTCGGGGAAGAGCGGGTCGCGCGCTTTCTCCTTCTTGTTGGCCGCGTCGTCCTTCTTCTCGGGCTTCGGCTTCGGGCCGCACAGCTGTTCGCCGAAGCGTTCGAAGAACCACACGCCCACTTCGCTCTGCGCGCGCTCGGCGAGGAATTGAGACAGGCCCTGGAGCAGCGCCGATTCCCACGAGACGCCGGGGAACGCAGGCGCCCCGATGGGGCCCGGAGCCCTCGTCGCCACGCAGGCCTTGAGACAGGTGCTGATCTCGGCGCGCGTGCCACCGTCGCATCCCGTGGCCACAAGGTCTTTGTGTTCGACCTGCGCCTTGAGGCTCAGCGAACCCGGCGCCGCCGTCCTGCTGGCCACGAAGGCATCGAGCGCGGCGTCGTTGAGTGACGCCGCGCGCTCGCACGCCGCCTGCTTCGGCTCTTCGGGGTTGGCCGACTCGAGCGGAACGGGACGGAGCGGCGCCGCGACCGCGAGTGACGCGACCAACGACGTTGCAGCCAACAGACGAACCATGCGTACCCCCGGGAAGAACGACGCGTCCCGGTGAGCAACGTGCGTGCCCGTTCACGCTCCGAGCGGAGGTGACTCAGTGACTGTCAAAACGGCTTGACGGCTCACGACGCACCGTCTTGCGCCGTTGACGATCTCCACATGCGCGCACTGCGGCAGCGAGCTGGCGCGACGGTTGCTCAGGAGCGCCGCGCAACGCCACCCACACAGGAGCAACATGCATGAACAAACCACTGCCGCACTACATGCAGTTCCCGTTTCCTCCGTTCGAAGGCAGCCGCTTCAGCTGGCCCGAGTCACCGCGGTGGCCGTACCCCTACCCGTGCGTGCCGCCGTGGCAGACGCCGCCCATCTTCGATCCGCGCCCCGTTCCGCTGGGATCCACGCGGCTGTCTCCGGCTGACTTCTCGGAGAACCCGTCGGTGAGCGCGCAGCCGGCGCCGCGCCCGTCGCTCGAAGGCGTTCGTCGCATCATCGAACTCCTCGCCGAACAGGAGCGCATCGCCGCGAGCGCGGACAACGAAGAGGCCGTGAAGACCGCTCGTACGCGCGTGGCGGTGCTCGGCGCGTTCGTGCTCGGTTGGCTCGAAGGCGCTGGCTACGCCCCCGCGGGCACCTTCGAAGCGCGGCTCACCGCGGGAACGTCGGCGGAGGTCAGCATGGCCGACACGCTGCGCGCGATGATCGACGACCCGACCCGCGTGAAGTGGGACCGCATCGTCAGCGGCTGCATCAAGATCGCCGACGGCGTGATGGACATCTACGCGGGCATCAAGGGCTGATCATGAGCGAGCGATGGCCCTGGGGTTTCTCGGTGTATGGCGGTGGCGCAGCCCTCGACAGCGCCATCACCGCGCAGCTCAACGGTCTCGCTCGCCACATCACGTCCCGCTACGTGAGTGGCACCGCTCAGCTCGATCAGCAGGGCGGTGCCACGGTGCGCATGGTGCTCGACCCACTCGGGCGCTTCGCACCGACGTACCTGCCGAACGTGAACACCGGCACGCCAGCGTCGATGGTCGACTTCACGCGCTGGAGCCACGACACCTGCGCGGCCGACCACCACGCGCTGGTGCTCTCGGGTCACGGCGTCGCCTGGCAGGACTCGGTCGCTGATCAACTCGTCACCACGCGATTGCCAATTCCGCTGGGCGCACGGCGCAACGCGCGCTCAGTGTTCAGTTCTCGGCGGCTCAAGGAGATCGAAACGCGCGCCATCATGCTCGACGCCGACAGTCAGGACTTCCTGTCGAACCTCGAGCTGCGCCAGGCGCTCGACGCCGTGGGCAACACTTCGGTGCTCGTGCTCGACGCGTGTTTGATGAGCAGCGTCGAGCTCGCGGTCGAATTGAAGGGCTGCGCGTCGCACCTCGTGGCCACCATCGACGAGCTCTCGTCGGCGGGGCTCGACCACGCGGCGGTGGCGCGCATGCTGAACGAGCGTCAGGGGCGGGCGAACGCTCGTGAAGTCGCGGCTGCGTACGTGAATTCGTTCGTGCCGCGCACGGTGTTCGACACCGCGGTGGCCATCGACCTCGACGCCACGCGCCTCGAGGAAGCGAAGCGACGGTTCGGCAAGCTGGTGCAGACGCTCTCGCTGCCGAACGACGCGGAGAGCCTGAAGTCGGTGCTGCAGCGCGCGACCAGCTCGATCGTGAAGTACGTGTCGGGCGGGCTCGCAGATGCCGGCGCGCTGTTCGACGCGTTCACCAGGGTCGGCGGCTTCGATTCGCAGGCCATCGCGGCCGCGCGCGCAGCCTTCGAAGCGCTCGTCGTCAGCAAGAAGAGCGGAACTGCGTATGCCGCTGCGCTCGGCCTGTCGGTCTTCTCTCCAGCCAACGCGTTGCAGTGGAAGAAGGTGCGTCGCGACTACGCGTTGCTCACGTTCTCGGAGGACACCGGCTGGGCCGCGTTGCTCGAGGCGCTTTGGGCGTGACCTGCGGGTCGTACTTTCGGCAGTTGGCCATCACCGGTGTCGCGACGACCTGTCTCCAGACTCGGGGCCAGACGCAGGCTGCGTCGATTCAAGATGCACTTCGGAGGCGGGTGCGGTGTGAGGCCACCGTGCGCACTCTCGTTCTGTCCGCGTGTCTGGCCCTCGTGGCGTGTCAGTCGACCGGCCCTGCAGGACCTCAGGGAGAACCCGGCCCACAGGGCCCCGCAGGGGCGGCCGGTGCGCCGGGCCCGAGCGGCGCGGACGGCGTCGCCGGACCGCAGGGCCCTGCGGGTGAGACCGGAGCCATCGGCGCGACCGGCGCGCAAGGTCCTGTCGGGCCTCAAGGCGTTCAGGGGCCTCCGGGTGAAGTGCTTGTCGTGGACGGCGGCGTGGTCGTCGGCCCGCCCGGCAGTTCGGTCGTCGTGACGCCCATCACCGCCGGTGGCCAGCCCTGTCCGTTCGGTGGCGTGCGGTTGACGCAGCTGTCTGATGGCGGCGTCAGCTCGGTGTGCAACGGCGCGCCGGGCAACGCGGTCACCGCGACGACGTTGCCCACCATGAGCGCGCAGTGCGTGTCAGGCGGCGTGCTGCTCGGGTTGCCCGACGGCGGCGCGCTGCCGATCTGCAACGGCGCTGCAGGCGCGACGGGAGCGACCGGCCCGGCTGGCGCCACCGGTATGACGGGCATGACCGGCGCGGTCGGCCCGATGGGACCTGTTGGCCCCGCCGGCGCGATGGGCGCGACCGGTCCTGCCGGTGCGCAGGGCCCGGTTGGAGCTGCTGGACCCGCCGGCGCGGTCGGCCCGATGGGCCCTGCTGGTCCCGCGGGAACGATGGGCGCCACCGGTGCGGCCGGCGCGCAGGGCCCTGTCGGACCGGTTGGACCCGCCGGCGCTGTCGGCGCAGCCGGCCCGACTGGTGCGACAGGCCCCGCTGGTGGTGTCGGCGCGACGGGCCCTGCTGGTCCCGCCGGGCCTGCAGGTCCGACGGGCGCTGTCGGCCCGATGGGGCCTCCGGGCGCGGTGTTGCTCGTCGACGGCGGCTCGCCGTGGCCCGGCGTCGCGGGGCGGCCCACGTTCGCCGGCTTCTCGAGCGCGGTGGCCGTCACGTCCATCGGCGGGCGCCACCAGGCCAACGCGATGTGCGCGTCGCAGTTCGCCGGTTCGCATGTCTGCACCGGCTACGAGCTGCTCGCCGCGCGACCGGCGACGACGCTGGCGCCGCCGGGCGCCTTCATCGACAGCTTCGGAGACTCGACGACGCGGGAGCCCGCGACGTCGGGGTCGTGCCGCAGCTTCCAGACGGCGAGCAGCTCGTACTCGGCGTACCTGGTGCTGCCGGGCGGCGAGCTCGCGAGCAACAGCAGCTCGTCCCCCAACTGCACGTCCACGCTGCCGCTCGCGTGTTGTTCAACACCAACCGCGGCACGGCTCCGCGGGTTCTCGTCGCCCGTGCTGCCGGGCGCGATCGCCGGGCGCATGGCCGCCAACGCGCTGTGCGCGAGCGAGTTCCCCGGCGCGCACGTCTGCACGGGCTACGAGGTGCTGTCGGCGCGTAGCCCGCTGCCCATCCCCGCGCCCGGTGTGTTCATCGACTCGTTCGGTGACCCGACGACGCGCGACCCGGCCACCTCCGGCTCGTGCCGCAGCTTCCAGACGGCGAGCACCTCGTATTCGGCGTACTTGCTGCTGCCCGGCGGAGAGCTCGCCAGCAACAGCAGCTCGTCGCCCAACTGCACCAACACGTTGCCGTTGGCGTGCTGCGACTGAACGCGTACCGTCGTCGCCCCATGCGCACGCTGCTCATCGCCTTCGCCGCCGTCGCCCTCTCGTCGTGTGCGCGCGTGCGGCCGAACGTCACGTTCGAGACGGACGATCAAGGCGAGCGCTGCCACCGTGAAGCCGACCGCGGCTTCCGCGCGTGCCTCAACGACAAGGAAGACCGCGAGGTCTGCGAAGACGCGCAAGACGCGCAGCTCATGAAGTGCGGCGGCGAGGTCGCTGACGAAGCCCCGGGCCTCAAGGTGTCGACGAGCGAAGAGCTCGGGCACTTGAGCGTGCTGCGCTCGTACGCCGTGAAGTACACGCGGTCGTTCGTGCTCGAGTACACGAACGACACGGCTGACGTGCTGCGGAAGGTCCGCCTGGAATGCAGCGTGAGCGACGTGCGCGGGTCGGTCGTCACCACGTCGTCGGTCGAGATCCCCGAGGCGCAGCCCGGCGCCACGTCGCTGCGCACCGTGCACCTCGTCGACTCGATGGGCCGGGCCGCGAGCGCGGACTGTCGCATCGCCGTCGCGCAGCGCGGCTGAGCGCCCCAGCACGGCTGTCGGCTGACAAAGCCTTGGATTTTGAGGAGCCACGCGGGCTGTTGGGTCACCGCGCGCCGATCGTCGGCACAGAATTCCTTGGACCCTCTTGGATTTCGCGGCGCCGAGTCGTGTCGATTCACACTTTTGCCGGCGACGACGCGCGCGAAGCCAAAGGAGGTGCTGTCGGAGTGCGTCGTCGTGGCCGCATTGGGTGGCCGAGAACCAACGATGACCGCCGAAATCCAAGACGTTCTCTGGGCGGACGACGTTCAGACCGGCGGTGAAGCCTCGTACGTGGCCGCGCGGCCCCGCGAATCCAAGCGCCTGGTCCAGAAAGTCAGGTTTCGAGAGCCGTAAACGCAGCTCCGACGCTCCGACCTCGGCTCAGGCCAGGAACATCTCGACGAACATCCGCTCCAGCTGCAGCCGCACCGACCCATTGCGCTGCGTGATGGCGTTCTTCGCTTCGTCGATGAGCTGCGTCCGCCGCTGAAGTCTCGCCGGTGACACGCGCGTCATCGCCTGCTGCGCAAGCTCCTTGAGGTCGCCGTTCACCAGCGCATCGCTGCCCACCTGCGCCAGCGCCACGTCGCGGAACCACACCTGCAACACATCGAGCGACGACTCCGCGGTGCCGCGATCTTCCGCCCACGACTCAGCCAGCGTCAGCCAGCCGCTCGCGTCGTTCGGTCGCAGAGCCTCGAACGCCTCGATGAGCTCCTTGCGCCGCTCCAACGTCGCGGGGTCGAACGAGAGAGCGCGCGCCATGCTCCCCGCCGCCATCGCGGCGATCTGCTGGGCCAACGCGTCCTCCATCCCCTTCTTCGACGCCGCCTTGACCTGCTCCGCGATGAACGCAGTCGGCAACGGCCCGAAGTTCGCCTTCGCGCAGCGGCTCCGAATGGTCGGAAGCAGCTTGTCGGGCGCCGACGAGATGAGGATCAGCACCGTGTCCTTCGGCGGCTCCTCGAGCGTCTTGAGCAACGCGTTCTGCGCGTTCTGGTTCATCGCGTGCGCGGTGACGAGGAGCGCGACCTTGTACTTCGACTCGAGCGCGCGGAACGCGAGGCGCTCCTGCAGCTTGCGCACCTGCTCGATGCGGATGTCGCGCGACGGCGTGTTGCTGAAGTCACTTCGCCCCGCGATGCCGCGGTCGACCTGCTCTGCCTCGGGCATCACCCACGTCACGTCGGGGTGGTTGCGGTTGTCGACGCGCTTGCACGCCGAGCACTTGCCGCAACCTTCGAACGGCTTCTCGGGGCACACGAGCGCCTGCGCCAACCCCGCCGCCGTCAGCTCTTTCCCGACGCCGTCTGGCCCCTGAAAGAGCCACGCGTGGTGCACCTGCTGCTTCGCCAGCGCGGCGCGCAGCGCATCGACGGCCCGCGGTTGTCCTTGAACGTCTCCGAGTGACACGGCGGTCGAACTAGCTCACTTCGCCGGTGACGACTTCAGCTTTCGACCGATGGCGCACTCGCCGCGCAGCGGGCACTTCACGCAGTTCGTCCGCACCGGCTTCGCGGGGCACGCGCCGCTCATGCCGTAGTGACAGAGCGCGAAGTCGTAGCGAACGGGATCCGCCGGATCGAGCTTGCGCAGCGACGCCGTCACCTCTTCCGCCGTGGCCCAGCCGATGGTGTTGCGCTTCGTCAGCCCCAGCCACCGGGAGATGCGCATGACGTGCGTATCGAGGGGGATCACCAGCTCCGAGGGCTTCACCTGCTTCCAGATGCCGAAGTCGATCTCGTCGGGCCCGCGCACCATCCAGCGCAAGTAGAGGTTCAACCGCTTCGCCGCGCCGGCCTCGGCGAACGGCAGCAGATGATGGAGCCCGCGCAACGGCCCCAGCTTGCGCACGATCTCCTTCTCGGGCGCCGCCGCGCGGATGCCGTGAGCGAAGCGCGCCAGCGTCGTCTGCCAGCTCGCAGTTCGACCCGCGAGGAACGCCTGCTCGAGCGAGCCGTGCGCGTTCAACTGCGCGCCCATGCCCATCAGCAAGACCGCGACGTCGCTCGGCAGGTTGAAGCGGTAGACGAACCCGTCGAGCAGCTCGCGCGCGCCCGCAATCGTGAGCGACGCCATCGCCTTGGCGGGTGACGGACCCAGCCCCTCGAGAATCGACGCGATCTTCGGCTTGAAGAACGACGCGCGGCCATACGCGAGCGAGGCCGACAGCAACGCCACTGTCTCCACGTCTCGTGGATCGCGGTAGCGGTGCGGAAACTCGACCGGGTCCGCGCGAACGCGATCGATCCACGGGCGCGACTCGACGAAGTCATCGAGCAGCGGCTTGAGCCTCGCCTGGTTCACTCGGTCGGAAAGTCGATCACCGCGAGCTGACCGTCTTCGACTTCCGTCTTGTACGCGGGCTGATCGTCGGCCACGCCGGGCGAGGTCACGTTCTTCCCGGTATCGAGGTCGAAGCCGATCTCATGGCACGGGCACACCACGGTGTTCTCTTCGAGGCGCCCACCTGACAGCAGACAGCCGGCGTGGTTGCACCAGTCGTCCAGCGCCTTGATGCGCCCGCCGACGCACGCCACCAAAACGTTGCGCTTGCCCACCGCGTAACCGCGCAGCTCACCTTCCTGCAGGTCGGCCGGGCCCAGCTTCAGCTTCTTCACGTCCGTCACAGGCGTGCACCTAGCGCACTTCCGACGCTATGAGAGCCTCATGACGCCGGTCGACAAGAGCACCGTGGTGCGCGCGCTGACGGAGATGAGCCAATACCTCCAGCTCAAGGGCGAGAACGCGTTCAAGACACGCGCGTACGATCTCGCCGCCGAGCGGATTCAGGGCACCACCGAAGATCTCCACGCGCTGGCGGTCGCCGGCAAGCTGACCTCGCTGCCCGGCATCGGCGAGAGCATCGCCACCAAGATCGCCGACCTGCTGACGACGGGAAAGATGAGCGCGCTGGAAGACATCAAGAGCGCCTACCCGCCGAAGATCCTCGAGCTGATGCAGGTGCAGGACCTCGGGCCCAAGAAAGCCAAATCACTCTTCGAGTCGCTGGGGGTCGGCTCCATCGACGAGCTCGAGGCCGCGTGTCGTGACGGTCGCGTGCGCGCGCTCAAGGGCTTCGGCCAGAAGAGCGAAGAGAAGCTGCTCGCCGGCATCGAGCTCGCGCGTCGCAGCATGGCCGCCGGTGGCCGCAAGCGCCTCGCCGACGTGCAGCCGCAGGCCGACGCGCTGCTCGCGTTCATCAAGCAGGCGCCTGGCGTCATTCGCGCCAGCCTCGGCGGCTCGGTGCGCCGCATGAAAGAGACCGTCGCCGACGTCGATCTCATCGCCGCCGCCGCTGACCCCGCGCCGGTCTTCGCGCACTTCCTCAAGTTCCCGCTGCTCGCCGAGGTCATCGGCTCTGGCGAATCGAAGACGTCCATTCGGCTCAAAGAGACCGACCTCCAGGTCGACCTCCGCGTCTTGCCCGACGAAGACTTCGCGTCGGCGCTGCACCACTTCACCGGCAGCAAGGCACACCACATTCGCCTGCGGGGCATGGCGCTTGAGAAGAACCTCACGATCTCCGAGTGGGGGGTCTTCCGCATGGCCGAAGACGCCGACGCGCCGAAGAAAGGCACCGCAAAGCACGAAGGCGCGCAAGAGAAGCTGCGGGTTCGCGAGGAGTCAGACCTCTACGCGCTGCTCGGCATGCAGTACGTGCCGCCGGAGCTGCGCGAAGACGCGGGCGAGATCGAAGCCGCGCTCAAGCACGAGCTGCCTGAAGACCTCATCACCGCCGCCGACATCCAGGGCAACGTGCACTCGCACACCACCTGGAGCGACGGCCGCAACTCGCTCGAGGAGATGGCGCGCGCCGCGCTGGCGCTGGGGTTCAAGTACTTCACCGTCACCGAGCACTCGCAGACCAGCAACTACGCGGGCGGTCTGACGCTCGATCAACTCAA
This sequence comes from uncultured Archangium sp., assembly GCA_964459885.1. Taxonomy (GTDB): domain Bacteria; phylum Myxococcota; class Myxococcia; order Myxococcales; family Myxococcaceae; genus Archangium_A. The sequence continues at coordinate 1,289 of CAYWON010000123.1, read as the reverse complement.
GGCGCAGTGGGACGAGATCGCCGCCGTGCAGGAGAAGGTGCCCGGCATCACGCTGCTGCGCGGCATCGAGAGCGACATCCTCGAAGACGGTCGCCTCGACTACCCCGACTCGGTGCTGGAGCAGCTCGACGTCGTCATCGGGTCGATCCACCAGCGCTACTCGCAAGACGAGAACGCGATGACGAAACGTGTGCTCGCGGCGTTCGACAACCCACATCTGCACATCTGGGGACACCCGACGGGGCGGCTCATCCTCAAGCGCGAGCCCGCGCCCATGCGCATGGAAGAGATCCTCGACAAGGCGGCGAAGAAAGGCATCGTCGTCGAAGTGAACGGCTGTCCAGAACGCATGGACCTCAAGCCCGAGCACGTTCGAATGGCCTTGCAGCGAGGCATCAGACTTTCCCTGAGCACTGACGCGCATTCCGTGACCGAATTGAAGGAGCACCTGCCGTGGTCGCTCGCGTCGGCGCGCCGCGGCTGGGCACGAAAGAGTGACGTCGTGAACGCGGGCGACGTGAAGGCGTTTCGCGCTGCCATCACCCGGCGCTAGTCGTTACAGTCGCGCTACCGATGACGACGCAAGCGGCCGACGGCGTGGTGGGGACGACTCTCGGCTCGTTCAAGATCACCAGGGTGATCGGCCGAGGCGGCATGGGCACCGTCTACCTGGGCGAGCACGCCGTCATCGGCAGCCGCGTCGCCATCAAGGTGTTGCAGGAACGGCTCGCAGCAGACGAGGGCCTCGTCGCGCGCTTCTACGCAGAAGCCCGCGCGGTCAACCTCATCGGCCACGAGAACATCGTCAACATCTTCGACATGAACGTGGTTCCGCCGAACCGCTACTACCTCGTGATGGAGTACCTCGAGGGGAAGCCGCTGAACTGGTTGCTCACGCAGCCGGTGCCGGCGTCGGTGGCCATCCCCATTCTCACGCAGGTCTGTGACGCGCTGCAGGCCGCGCACGACGCGGGCATCATTCACCGCGACCTCAAGCCCGAGAACATCTTCCTCATCAAGCGCGGCAAGGCCGAGAACTTCGTCAAGGTGCTCGACTTCGGTCTCGCCAAGCTGCTCGACACCGAGCGCTCGTCCACCAAGACCGCCGCGGGGCTCATCGTCGGCACGCCCGAGTTCATGTCGCCGGAGCAGGCCAACTCGACGCCCGTCGACGGCCGCAGCGACGTGTATTCGCTGGGCTGCATCGCGTGGCTGCTCGCGACCGGGCGCTTGCCGTACCCGCAGCGCGGCCTCACCGAGCTGCTGATTCAGCACCGCAGCCACCTGCC
>CAYWON010000122.1:0-20797 GCA_964459885.1 uncultured Archangium sp. | reverse complement strand
AGCGGTCTCTCCGAAGACGAAGCGCCGCCAGCCGCCGAGCGACTTTGCTTCGTCGTGCGCCGTCGGCGAGATGCCGGTGTCGAGCAAGACGTCGCCGTCAGGGTGTCGAATCAACAGCGCGGCGGACGTCACGTCCCAGGTCTTGGCGGTGACGTCGCCTGCTGCGCCGTAGCCACCGGCGACAGTGAGTCCACCGGTGTCGATCCAACACACTGACACTGGGGTCTTCACTTCAGGAGGCGCGACGAAGGCGTGCGGCGGCGCGGGTGGGAGCGAGGCGCAGCTGGCCAGACACAGCGAGAGGAGGAGTCGTTTCATGACCCCACCGTGCTCCCGCGACGGACTATCCGCCGCATGCATTGGCGGATGGTGCATATTCACCGCATGAATGTGGCGGAGCTCGACCTCAATCTGCTGCGGGTCTTCGAGGCGCTCATGAGCGAGCAGAGCGTCAGTCGCGCCGCGCTGAAGTTGCGGCTCTCGCAGCCCGCGACCAGCAGCGCGCTGAACCGATTGCGCGACGCGCTCGGCGACGCGGTGTTGGTGCGCACGAAGGTCGGCATGGTGCCTACCGCGCGGGCGCTGCAGCTCAAGGGGCCCGTGTCGGCGGCGCTTCGGCAACTGCAGGAAGCGCTCGTTGCTCCCGCGCCGTTCGACCCGAAGATGGCCCGTCGCACGTTCGTCTTGATGGCGAGCGACCACGCCCAGTTGCTGGTGTTGCCGGCGTTGATGACGCAGCTCAAGGCGTTCCCCGGCATCAAGCTGCGCGTGGTGGCGCCCTCGAGCGAGTTTCCGCTGCGCGAGCTGGAAAGCGGTGAGGTGGACCTCGTGCTGGGCGTGTTCGACCTCGCGCCGGGCGATCGCGCGCCGCGTGGGTTGAAGCGACAGGTGCTGACGCGCGAGCGCTACGTGGTGGTGGGTCGCAAGCGGCACCCGGCGTTCAAGCCTGGCGCCCGCTTCGACTTCGACGCGCCGCAGTTGCACGTCTCACCTCGCGGCGGCACGCAGGGGCGCTTCGAGAAGCGCACGAAGCTGCAGCGCAACGTGGTGCTCTTCACGCCGCACTACCTCGTCGCGCCATGGGTGCTCGCTGGCAGCGACGTGCTGGCCGCGTTGCCCGAGTCGGTCGCGCGCCGCTTCGCCGAGAACTTCGCGCTGGAGGTCAGGCCGGCGCCGGTGACGCACGACGCCCTGGTGGTGCAGCAGCTGTGGCACCCGTTGCGTGACGGCGATGACGCGCATCGCTGGCTGCGAGGCGTGGTGCGCGACGCCGCGCTCAGCACGCGCGCCAGCTCTCGCGTCGACGCGTCGTGAACCACGGCTCTTCTTTGTTGCGGATCCGCATCGCCTGTTCCAGCGCGCCGCGCTCCTCGAGGAAGTCGGCGAGTACGTCTTCGACGAGCTCGTCGAACGTGGACACCGCGACCGCGCGGATGTTCTGGCGCGTCCACGCGCGGTCGATCTTGTTCGCGGTGCGCGCGCCCCAGCGGCTCGGGTGACGCTGACGTCCATGGTGGCTGCGGCTCATGCGCAGCGGACGCAGGGCCGCGCGCGGCCTGACAGCCCTTGCCGCTCGCCCGGCCGTGGGCGTCGCGGTTGAAGATGAACGTCAAAATGTCGTAGCCACACGTCGCTGCCAGTCGCAGTCGTCGGGGTGCAGCGCGCGCAGCTGCTCGAGGGCCTTGTCGATGGCGAGCGTGGCGCCCTGAATGGCGACTTCACCGCCGATGGCGTCGCGCGTGCCGTGCGCGAGCAGCAGCCGTTGGGAAAAGCCGTCGAGGGCCCACGTGAGGTCGGTCACCACCTCGGGCGCGTCGTCGACGAAGGCCTCGGTGACGCGTTGAAAGCGATCGCTCAGCGCGTTCCAGCGCTCGGTGGCGGTGTCGAGCTGTCGCCGCGACACCTGGCTGACGAGCCGCTCGCGCGCCGTCTGCTGGGCTCGGAGCGCGTCGTCGGCGGGCAGCTTCGCGAGCTCGGCCTCGGCGAGCGACGGGCGGCCAGCGAAGACGTACAGCACAGCCAACAGGCGACGCAGCTCGGGCGCCGCGCGGTCGGCCTCGGGGATGGCGGGCATCGTCTGGGCGGCGCGCAGCCAGTCGCCGGTGCTCAGCGCGCTGGCGACGTCGCGCGGCGCGCCAAAGACGTTGGTTCGGAAGCGCAGGTCGAGGTCGGTGTCGGAAGGCGGGCATGACGCGCACCGCGCGCCCAGCACCAACAGCGTCACCACACCTTCGTGCTCGCGCGCGTCGAGCAGCACCGGCGTGAAGGCCTCGACGCGCAGCTGCAGCCGCGCCGCCTGGGCGCCGTCAGCCGTCGCTTCGACGAGGTGGGTGCCTTCAGCGAGCGCGGTGCCGACCGGCGCGCCGTCGACGCGCACGGTGACGCCGGGCGTGTTCAAGAGCAGCGGCGCCGCTGAGACGTGCGGCAACAGGCGCGGCAAGGGCACAGACCTCTCGGCACAGCCGACGCCTGCGTCGTGCGCGACGGGCGGTGACATGACAACTGGTTGTCGTCGCTTCCACGTGCGCCAGCCGAGCGCGCCCACGAGGAGCACTGCCACGAGGGCCGCGAGCCATGTCGCCGCGCGGGTGTTCACGGTGTCGAAGCGACGGGCGTCGGTTCGACAGGGCAGGGCAGGTGCACCGACGCTTGCGCCGTCGTCGCCACGTACACGCGCAGGTACGACGCGTGCGGGTACACGCCGGTCACCTCAATCTTCGCCACGTGCGCGCGCATGCAGCCGAGGTCCCCGCCGAAGCCGACGTCTTTCGACAGCTTGTTGCGCACCGCTTCGAAGCGCGCGCCGAGGTCGAGCTTGAGCGCCTCGCGCGCCTGGTCGCGGATGCCGTTGTGGTCGAGGCTGGCCTTGAGCCCCAGCAGGAAGCTCTTCGTGTCGACGGTGGGCTCGAGGTCGGGAATGCGCAGCTCGTTGTCGACGACGACGGGGTGTCCGGAGAAATAGAGGTCGCCATCGAGGGTGGCCTTGAGGCCGGCGGCTTCGATGGGGCCCTCGAGGTGCAGCTTCACCACCAGCTCGTCTCGCGCTGACGCGTAGACCTCGGGCTTCGAGAGGTAGAGCTGCGGGTAGCTCTTCGAGAAGAAGAGCTTTCCGTCGGTGAACGCCGCCGACATCGCCTGCGCGAGCTCGTCGTACTTCGCGGCCACGGGCACCACGACGGTGAACGGCCCCGAGGGCAGCGTGGCGACGTTGGCGAGGCGCGGCGGCTCGCTGGCGATGGCGGTGACGCCGCAGGGCAACATCACCGACGGCTCGACGACGAGCGCGACGTCTTTCTCGAGGCCACCGGCGATGACGGTGGGGCCGGCTTCCATCGACGTCACGCGCAGCACCGCGCACGCCTCGGCGTCACCGACGGTGAAGGGAATGGGCGTGGCGACGCGTTGGTATGCGTCTTTGACGCGCGGCGAGAGGTCCCATGCGTAGCCGTCGATGTACGCCTCGGTCAGCTTCGTCGCGGCCTCCAGCGCGCCGCCGAGGCCCTGCAGCGTGCGCAGCCGCATGTCCTTCGACTCGAGCTTCACCTTCGCGCCCTGCAGTCGCGCCTTCCAGTCGCTGGTGATGATGGGCTCGCCGACGACGGTGACGTTGAGCGGAATCACCTGCGCGCCCAGCATCGGCAGCGCGAGCTCCAGCGTGAGGTCGGTCTTCACTTCGATGCGCGCGTCGGCGAAGCGCAGCGTGAAGCCGGTGCGTTTCCATTTCACGGTGCGCTCGCCGTGGAAATCGAAGCGCGTCTCGCCTTCGGTGGGCACGGACTCGTCGAGCGCGTGCGTCAGGCCGGCTTGCGTGGCGTCGAGGTGCACCACGAGCTTCGCGGGGAGCGGGTCGGCGACGAGCGGCGCGGTCGAAGACGCCGGGCGCGACGGGTAGAGCGGTACGCCTGCACACGCGGTGAAGAGCGAGAGCGACGCGAGGACCAGAGAGCGCATGGAGCGCGTAGCTAAGACAAAAAGTGAACCATTCGCCGCAGGGAACGGCGTCGTCGCGGACGATCGACGTGGCGAGCCGCAGGTTCAACATTCACGTAGTGACGGAACTTTTCGCGTCGTCGAATGAGCGTCGCGTCGGCGATCGGCAACAAAGGCGTCATGCCCCAGCGAGTCGCGCGTACAGCCCCGTCGGTTCTCCCGAAACCCGTCATCGGGCACGAGAAGTCCTCACCGCGCGCGAGCGCTGCGTGGACGGCCACGGCGCGCGCAGGCGTTGCGGAGTCTCCGGTGGACCGTTGGCAGCGGCTGCACGCGCCGGTGCTGGAGCCGGTGGCGGTGAAGTCACCCATCTCCGCCGAAGCGAGGGCGCACGCACGCGCGATGGGCGGCACGCCGCGTGAGGCGCAGGACATGATGGACACGCTCAACGGCTTCGGGCTCGCCGAGCCGATGTGGCCGCACTTCAAGAGCATGGGTTTCGGTGAGAACGAAGCGGGCATGCTGCGCGAGTCGCTCAAGCGCTTCGACGACGGGCGTCGCACGTCCATCGTCGGGGTTGAGCGGCTGACCCCGCGCGCGCAGACGGCGAGCAAGCTGTCGGCGGTGGTCGAGGCGCTCATCGACGGGCGCACGCCCGACCTCTCGAAGCTCGACGCGACGCACGCGCGGTTGATCGGTCGCGCCGGCGACGACGCGTTGACGCGCGCCACGGCGCTGCTCGAGAGCGAGCTCTCGCACTTCATCACCGACAGCCCGGTGGACCTGGTTGACGGGCGCACCGCAGACGTGAAGCGTGCGCTGGTGGCGGTCATCAAGTCAGAGACGTCGCAGCTCGAGCACGGTGACGCGGCGGCCGTGCGCAAGTTGAAGCACGACGGGCTTCGTTCCATCGGGTTGCTGCGCGAGCTGGCGGTGTTGGACCCCCGTGAGGCGCAGCGCGTCGGCAGTGTGTTCGCGAAAGCCTTGCACGCGGCGCCGACGAAGTAGGCTGCGCCGCTCATCGCGGGAGGGGACTTCATGTTTCGTTTGCTGATGGTGGCGCTCGTGGGCGCCGTGTCTGTGGGCTGTGCGTCGACGTCGACGATGGGCCTCGCGCGCACGCTGAATCAGGGCGCGGTGCAGGGCTGGGTCGGGCTGCAGGGCGGCGGCATCATCGCCACCGGGTCGTCGCCGGGCGCCGCGTCGACCGGCGTCGGCTACCCGATGGTGGAAGGTGGCGTGCGCGTCGGCGCGTCAGACCACGTCGAGCTCGGCGCGAAGCTGGGCTTCAACGGCATCGGCCTCGAAGGAAAGTTCGCATTGCTGCGCTCCCCGACGATGGACCGCGGCTTCAACTTCTCGCTCAACCCGCAGGTGGGGTTCTTCGGCATCGGCGTGGCCGGCGCGTTCGTCGGCAACCTGTCGTTCCAGCTGCCGCTGCTCTTCGGCATCGACATCGGCGGGCATGAGTTGATCATCGGCCCGAAGCTGCATGATCAGGTGCTGTTCGGCAGCGTCGCCACCAACGGCGCCACGAGCGGCGCGGCGGTGAACATCTTGTCGGGTGGTCTGTCGCTGGGCTTCGCCATCAAGGCCGGGCCGGTGCGCATTCTTCCGGAAGCGTCGTTCGTCGCGCCGTTCCACGCGACGGCGAGCGTCACCAACGGTGGCACCGCGAGCGGCACCGGCGTGGGTGGTTTCATCTTCCAGTTCGGCATCGGTCTCTTGTTCGGCTCGGCCGAGTCGTATGAGCGGAGGCAGGCACCTCCGCTGGTCGAGCCGCCGCCGCCGCCGCCGCCGCCGCAGCCCGCGCAGGGCCCCGTCGGTCAGCCTGTGCCCGTCGACGGGCCGCCGCCGCCGCCGCCGATCCCTCCGTCGTCGCCGTGAAATCGTGGGTGCCGTTCAGGGCACCTTCGCCCAGCCGTAGTCGTGGAGGTCGTACAGCCAGGCGTCGTCGACCACCACGGCGTGCCGGGCCTCGTCGCGGGTGATGACGAAGCGCCCGCCGTCGATGGCCCGCCCGAGTTCGCTGAGCCATCGATCGAAGGACGCGTGCACCAGCACCGGCTCGACGTCGATGTTGCTGCTCCAGAGCCACGCTCCGCCGTCGCCGTCGACCACCAGGACGTCGCCGGTTCCGGTGTCGCCGACGATCAACCAATCGCTCGGCCAGTCTTCGCGGGCACTCGCGGCGTCGTGTGGTGCGCGGAGCTGCACGTTCGACACCGCGGCCATCAACGATCCCTCCTCGGGCGGGAAGCCGGGCAGCACGGCGCTCGCGAGCAGAAAGAGCCCGTTGGTCACCTCCTGATGACACCAGTTCCACAGCGCCGCGAGCGTCGGTGGTACGCGGTACGGCGCGGCGATGGGGTCCCACGCGCCACCCGGCCGGGGGCCGCGGCCCGGCTCGACCAGCGTTTCCACTGTCGAGAGCAGCTTCATGGCCAGTGCTTCGGACGCTGCGTCGCTGTTCGGCTTTGACATGGCGGTACGTTATGACGCGTTGTCTGGGGCCGTTGAATCACCATTGAGGAGGCAGGTGTCTTCGAGCCTGCGTCGCGACGAAGCGCCCGACGTCGATGGGTGACACCGCCATCGCGCCCATCACGCCGCCCATCATCGCGCCGATGACGCCCACCGAGGTCATGTCGCCGCCCGCGAAGTACAGGCCATCAATCGGCGTGCGCGGCCGCAGCCACTTGTTGGCGAAGCGCTCGGGCGTGGGCTCGAGGCCGTAGATGCTGCCGCGCGCGGGCCTGACGAAGTGCTCCGTCGACAGCGGCGTCGAGAGCTCCACGAAGTCGACGAGCGGCTTCAACTTCGGCAGTCGCTCCAGCAGCTGCGAGAGCAGCATCGCCTCCATGTCCTTCTTCAGCGTCTCGTACTCGTCACCGCGGCGACGCCAGCGCTTGTCCTTCCACTGCGCGAAGACGTCGTAGTCGACGAAGGTGACGACCTCGGCGGTGTGCTTGTCGCCCTTGAACTCGGGGTCTTTGAGCGAGGGGAACGACACGTACAGCACGCGCGCCGGGTCGGGCTTCACGCCCAGCGCCACGGGCCAGGCTTCCTGCTCGTGGGTCCACGTGTTGTAGAACCACTGGTTCGCCGGCGTCGCGCCCGCCTCGCGGATGTCGCCGCGAAAGCCGACGTACAGACACACGTGCGCCGGCGACGCCTTCAGGTGCGCGACGCTCTCGGCCCAGGGCTTCTCGCGCAGCGCCGTCGGCAGCAGGCGTTCCACGGTCGGCCGCGCGCCCGCTGCGCTCACCACCACCGGCGCCTTGAACTCGGTGCCGTCCTTCAAGCGCACGCCGACGGTCTTGTTCTTCTCGACGAGGATCTCCTGCACGTCAGAGACGATGCGCGTCCACCCGCCGGCCTTCGCCACGGTGCCCAGCAGCGTCAGCGCCAGCTGTGCCGAACCGCCCACGGGGTAGAAGCCGCCCCACAAGAAGTGCTTCACCACCAGCGCGTGCATCGCGAACGACGAGCGGTGCGGTGGCACGCCGTAGTAGCCCCACTGCGCGGTCAACAGCGCGCGCAGCTTCTCGTCTTGCGTCAGCTCGTTGATGACGCTCTCGGTGGTGCGCTCGAGGTACGGCTTGATGCCGCGCTGCAGGAACCCGTCGGTCAGCCACGACGTCGCGTTCGGCAGCACGCGCGACATCGCGTAGCTCATGAAGTGCCGCGTCACCTGCTTGCACAGCGTCAGGTACTTGCCGATGGCCGCGCCCTCTTTGGGGAACGCGGCCGCGAGGTTCTTTCGGAACTGCGTCGGCGAGTCGGGGAAATCGATGCGGAACTCACCGGGGAAGTGGAACTCGTCGTACGTCTTGCCCAGCGAGGCCCACTTGAGCCCGCCGTCGGTCAGCGCCGTCAGCAGCCGCCCCGGCATCGCTTCAGGCATCACCTCGCCGACCGCGTGCACGCCGACGTCCCACGTGTAGCCCTTGCGCGAGAACGTGTGCGTAAAGCCGCCCGGCACGTAGTGCTGCTCCAGCACCAGCACGCGCTTGCCCTGCTTGGCCAACAACGCCGCGCACGTCATCCCACCCATGCCCGAGCCGATGACGATGACGTCCCACGGCCCGCCTGGCGCTTCGCGACTCCACGGTCTGTCTCGCATCGCGGCGCCGACCCTATTCGCTGCGGCCCGAGGCGCTGTGCGCCAATTCCTGTGACTACATTCACGGTGGGGGTGTTGTTTTGGCGCACACGGCTTTGGTAATGCGCGCGACCCTTGCTCCCTCTTCTTCTCTTGAGCGTCCTCGCGGCGCCGATGCCCGGTGATGCCGAAGCCGCCCGTTTCAAGGCGGCCTTCGAGCGTGGTGAGGCGCAGTTTCAGGAAGGCGACTACGGCGCAGCCATCGCCAACTTCCGCGACGCCGACCGCGCGCGCGCGACGCCCGAAGTGGCCTACGACCTCGCCAAGTGCTTCGAGCGCCTCGGCGACGAGGCGTACACGCTCTATTACTACCGGCTCTATCTGCGCCGGGCGCCCAACGCGGCCGACACGCTCGACGTCGCGGGCAAGGTGGGCGTCGTCATCGCGCGGCTCGAGAGCCAGGGCCTGGGCTTCGTGGAGCTCGACGCGCCGCGCGCCGACGCGTTGGTGTTCCGCGGCCACACGTACCCGGAGCCGCCCGTCGCCGCGTTCGTGCCGCCCGGTGAGTACGAGGTGCGCGCCGTGTTTCCATCGGGCGAAAAGAAGATGTCCATCGCGGTGCGCGCGGGCAACACCACCACCGTGCAGTTCGAGCCGGTGCAGCCGCCGCTGCTGGGCCTCGAGAACGCGCTGACCGAGGCCCAGGTCTCGAGCGGCGTCGATGGGGCGCCGACCGTGAAGCCGCTGCGCGTGGCAAGCTACGTCGTCGCCGCGGCCGGTCTCGCGGCGCTGGTGGTGGGCGGGACGCTGGGGTTGCTGGCCAACGGTGACAAGGCCGCCGCGCAGGACAAGTCGCTGACGGTGGCGCAGGCGCAGCAAGCGGCCGACGCGTCGAACGGCAAGGCGCTCGGCGCGAACCTGTTGTTCGGCGTGGGTGGCGCGGCGGTGGCGGGTGGCGCGTTGATGTTCGTCTTCTCGATGCCCGAGCCCGGCATGAAAGCGCAGGGTGCGAAGTGAGAGCGCTGACGGTCTGTGCCTTCTTCTTTCTCGTCGGCTGCGACACCGCCGTCGCCGTCGACCCCGAAGGCCACCGCTGCGACGCGGTGAACGCCTGCCCCGTGGGCTACGCGTGCGTCGAAGGCTCGTGTCGCCGCGGCACCACGCTCGACCCGTGCGCGGGCGTCAACTGCACCGCCGACGCGCCGACGTGCGTGTCCAACGCGGTGGCCCGCACGTTCACCGCGCGCTGCGTGGCCGGCCAGTGCCAGCAGGAGCCCGTCGACATGACGTGCCCGACCTCGTGTGCAGCCGGCGCGTGCGTCGACGCGTGCGTGGGCGTGACCTGTACGTCGGCGCCGTCGCCCACGTGCCACGACGCCAACACGCTGCGCACCTTCGCCATGGTGGGCACCTGCGCGGCTGGCCGCTGTGACTACGCGTCGACCGACACCGCGTGCCCCAACGGCTGCGACAACGGCGTGTGCAAGGGCGTCGACCTCTGCGCGTCGATGGGCGTCACGTGCACCACGCCACCCGACGCCCTTTGCATGGGCGCCACGCGCCGCACCTTCACGGCGCCCGGCACGTGCGAGCCCGGCACCGGCCAGTGCAGCTACCCGCAGGCCGACACGCCGTGCCCCAACGGCTGTGCGCTGGGTGCGTGCTTGATGGCGAGCCTCAACTTCACGCAGACGGGCCCGCGCGTGCGCTTCGCGGTCAACGCCATCGACGTGGCGCCGGGCTCTTCGGGTGACTCCGCGCTGGCGGTGGGCAACGGTGGTCGCCTTGCCCGGTGGGACGGCACCACGTGGCGAGAATTGACGACGCCGTCGAATGGCAACCTGCACGCCGTCAGCTTCGTCACCGGCACGCTGGCGTGGGTCGTGGGCGCGGGCGGCACGGCGTACACGGTGCGCGCGTCGAACGGGCAGATCTCCCCGCAGACGCTGCTGGCGTCGAGCTCCACCACCTTCCGTCACGTCAGCGGTCGTGGCGAAGGCGAGGTGCTGGTGGCCGACGGCGCCGGAGCGTGGTGGCGCGCGCGCGGCGGCACGTGGACGAGCGGGACGTTGCCGATGGCCAACGCGCCGTGGGTCATCAACGGCGTGCAGCTCGACGAGTCGCTGCGGGAGCGCCTCGTGGGCAGCTGCGCCAACGGCGCCTCGCGCCAGCGCTGCGTCGCGTTCCGCAACCTCAACGGCACCAGCTCGAACTTCTCGCTCGACTCGCAGGCGGGCACGGCCTTCACGGCGGTGGGCGGCGGCTTCGGCGTGCCCAACGCGGCCACCAGCGAAGCGGCGCTCGGCATCAGCGACAACTCGCTCTTCACGCACACCAGCTTCGGCACGTTCACCAACCTGACGCCGTCGCCGGCGCTCACGGGGCAGGGCGTGGTGGGCATCAGCGCGCAGGCCGTGGCGAACAACCGCGACGTCTACGTGCTGACCTCGTCGAAAGACCCCAGCCCCGGCGTCAACGGCCGCGGTCACCTGTACCGGCTGGCGCGCGCGACGTTCGGCGGCGTCACCAGCGTCGACGCGCTGACCACGTACTTCGGTGAAGAGGTGCTCTCGCCCAACGACGCCAACGGCGTGCTGGTGGCCGAGGTGCGGCGCCTCGACAACGTGAACAACATCTTCCGTCGCGGGCCGGTGACCAACGAGGCGTTGGACATCGGCGAAGACCTCATCGGCGCCTCGGTCGACGACACCGGTGGGCTGGTCGCGGCCAGCGGCTTCGGCGACGTGGTGGTGCGCGCTGCGGCGAGCAGCACCTTCGAGTTCCGCCGCCCGCCCGCCGACTGGTCGATTCGTGCGCTGGAGGCGCGCAACGGCACCGGCACGCTGCTGGTCGGCCGCGCGGTGGTGAACACCGACGGCCTCATCATTCGGAACGTGGGCGCGGCGTTCACCACCGTCGCCACGCGCGCCAACACCACGTTCAACGCCGTCTGCCGGGTCTCCGACACCGAGGGTTGGGCGGTCGGCACCGGCGGCGTCATCTTCCGCGTCACCGCGGCCGGCGCGATGGAGGTCACCTCGCCCACCACGCAAGACCTGCTCGCCGTCGACTGCGCCGCGGGTGTGGCCGTGGCGGTGGGCGCGGGCGGCACGGTGCTGCGCATGACGGCTGGCGCGTGGGCGGCGGTGACGCCGGCGCTCACCGGTGCGCCGCGGCTCGAGACCGTGGCGCTGGTGCAGGGCGGCGCCTACGTGGCGGGTCCGTCGACGTTCGCGCGCTTCACCGTCGGCACCGGCTGGACGCCCCTGCTGCCTGAGACGGGTCTCACCCGGCTCGTCGCCCGCGGCCCGCAGGAGGTCTACGGGGCCTTCGTGTCGGGCAACACCACCGCGCTCCGCCGCTTCGACGGCGCCGCCTGGGGCCCCGGTCTCGTCACGGTGACGGGTGTCCTGGGGGGGGGTGTGCAAGCAGGCGCACGGGTGGTATGGGGTGGGTCGCTCGGCGCCCTCGTCGAGGGGCACTGAAGTTCCGAAAGTGGAGGAATTTCAAATGGTTGAATTGGACCCTCGGTACCGAATCCGCGCGCCTTTGAGGTGTGACGGCATCGGTCGGCTCGACTGCGCGGAAGACGCGGAGTCGGGGGCGCGCCTGGCGGTGCGTTGGGTCCCCCTGGAGGCCAACGGCGAGCTGGCGGTGAAGGCCTGCGAGAAGCTGCCGGTGCACCCCACGCTGCCGCGGATTCTGCAGACGGGCCAGGTCGGTACGTCGGCCTTCGTGGCGCTCGATTTCCCCAAGGGCGAGACGCTGGCGGCGCGCGGTGAAGAGCGGCTCGACAACGAAGCGCTGCTCAAGCTGGCGGCGCAGCTCTCTGACGCGCTGGCCACGGTGCACGCGCAGAGCGTGGTGCACGGCGAGCTCAGCCGCGACTCGGTGCTGCTGACGGTCGATGGCCGCGCGGTGCTGTGGGACATGCCGTTGGTCATCGCCAACCGGTTGGCGGATCGCCGTGGCGAGAGCCGGCTGATGCAGAACCTGGTGAAGACCGCGCCGTACCTCTCTCCTGAGCGCGCGCGCGGTGACGGCGCCAGCCCGGCGAGCGACGTGTACGCGCTGGGCGCGCTGCTGTGCGTGGCCGGTGGCGCGCCGCTGCCCACCGCGTCGACCACGCTGGCGGCGGTGCACCTCGTGGCGTCGGGCGGGTGGACGCCGCGCGTGCCTGACACGCTGCCCGAGGCGTGGCGCGAGATGCTGACGAAGATGGTGTCTGCCGACGCCGCCGCGCGCCCCGGCGCCGCCGATGTCGCGCTGGCCTTCGCGCGCGTGCCCGGCCAGGGCGCGCTGCCCACGGTGCCCGAGCTGCCCGCGGTGCGTCTGCCGGCCGCCATCATCGAAGCCGCCGACGCCGCGATGAAGTCGCAGGCCGAAGCGATGCGCGCGCCGACGCGCGAGCTGTCGCTCAATGAAGTGCAGGCCGCCGCGGCCGCCAGCGTCGACCTGACGCCGGTCGAGCCCCGCCTGGCGCTTCCGCTGGCCGTCGACCCGGTGCCGGAGCTGAACCTCGCGCCCGTCGCAGCCGCGAAGGAAGCGGAAGTGGTGACCGCCGAGGTTGCGGCGCCGACCGTGACCGCCGAGCTCCCGAAGGCAGCGGAGGTGGTGACCGCTGAGATCGCGGCGCCGACCGTGACCGCCGAGGTCCCGAAGGCCGAGCCCGAGACGACGCCGCACCCATTCATGCGCGCCGCGCTGCACGCCGCCGAAGCGCCGCAGCCGCGCACCTCGAGCAGCGACGCGCTGCCCGCCGCGACCGAAGCGAAGGGCGACGCCGCGCACCCGTTCCTGCGGTCCGCGATGCACGCGCGCAGCATCACCGGTGACGGCGTCATCGAGGCCGTCGGTGACACGCGCCCGCAGGTGCGCATTCCCACCGTGGAGTTCGAAGCGGTGCGCGACTCGGTGCCGCTCAACGACGGCATCGCGGTCTCGGCCGAGCTGGTGGCGGCCGGTGCGGCGACGGTCTCCGAGGTCGACGCGGCCGTCGACGCGCAGCAGCAGCGTCGCGTGTGGGTGATGTTTGGTGCCTTCGCCGGCGCGGCGCTCGCGCTGGTGATGGTGGTGGTCTTCATGGCCAACCAGCGGCCGGCCGTGGTGGTGACGCCCGCGCCTGCGGCCGCCGCGCCCGTCGTCGTCGCGCCGCCGGTGGTGGAGCTTGATGAGCTGCACCCGCTGCCCAACCTCGCGCCGCGCAAGGTGGCCCGTCGCGCGCCGCAGCCGGCCGCGCCGTTGACGCCCGCCGCGCCGACGCCCGCGCCCGCCGTCGTCGAGCCCGCGCCGGTGGAAGCCGCGCCCGCGCCCGCGCCCGCCGCGCCGACGTTCGAGTTCCTGGAAGGCGCTGAAGCCCCGAAGGACGAGCTGAAGCGCCCGGAGCTCTGAAGGCGCGCTGCACGTCGCGCTTGCGCGGCACCGCAACCCTCGGCAGACACCTCGCCGCCAGATGCGCGCACCGCTGACTGACGCCGAGCTCGACGCCCGCCTCGCGGGGTTGGGGCTCGTGCGCGACCCTTCCATCACCAACCCGCCGCCGTCGAAGAACCGCACCGTCGTGTGCAAGGCGAAGAGCGGTAAGAAGCGCGTGCTGGTGAAGATCGCCGACGGCCCCGGCAATGTGGGCGTGCTGCGTGAAGGCTCGGTGCTGGAGCGCGTCGAGCCGCTCTCGCGTGGCGCCCGCAGCCCGCTGCACCTGCCGCACGTGTACGCGTTCGACCCGGCGCACGGCCTGCTGGGACTGGAGTGGATCCCCAACGGCGAGACGCTGCACCACTTTCACCGGCGCTCGGGCGAGTACCCGTCGGCGTTGGCGGCGCAGGTGGGCAACGCGCTCGGCTTCCTGCACCGCATGAGCCGCGAGGCGCGCGCGCACTACGCGCTGGCCGACACCTTCCGCGACGACTCGGACCTGCTCGAGTGCTTCCTGCGCATGCGGCCTGATTTCTACGCGCGGCTCTCGAGCGCGGGCATCGACTTCTTCGCCAGCGTGCAGGCCGACACCGCGGCGATGCAGGGGCTGCAGGCGCTCTCGCAGCAGCAACAGCGCGAGAGCGAGAACGCGCTGCTGCACGGTGACCTGCGCCAGGCCAACCTGCTGCGCGTGACCCGCTCGGGCCGCGCGGCGCACGTGGTGTACCTCGACTGGGAGCTCTCGTTCTTCGGCGACCCGGCGCGCGACCTCGGCAGCCTGCTGTCGGACTACGTGCTGGGGTGGATCGCTCCAGAGCACCGCAGCGAGGTGCTGTCGCGGCCCACACTGGAGGCGTTTTCGCACGCGCTGCTGCAGGCCTACGCGTCGGCGCGCGAGCCGGGCTTCCGGCTGGACGCTGACTTTCAGGAGCGCGTCGTCAGGTGGATTGGCACGGCGCTCCTCATCTCGGTCTACGGCATCTCGCACTACGAGCAGCACCTCGACCAGCGCGCGCACGCGGTGGCGAAGCAGGCCCGTGAGATGTTGGGCAAGCCCGCCGAGTGGCCCGCGGTGCTGTGGGGGAAGTTGTCATGACGCCGTCGATCGACCCGCGCGTGCGGTACTTCCACGCGCGTCGGTTCTCGCTGCGGCCGGGCGAAGAGCCCGAGCTGCACCGCGCGTCAGGTGACTCGGGCTTCGTGGCGCACCTCACCGCGTGCACGCAGGGCGCGACCGGGTGGGACTGGAGCTTCCGGCTGGTGCGCGTCGGCCACGACTGGGCCTTCGTGAGCGACGGCAAGCTGACGGTGTTCGTCGACGAGCCGGGGCAGTACGTGCCGGGCGACGCCAAGGCCGGCGAGACGGTGGCGCTGCGGTTGCCGCGCGCGAGAGAGAACCTGCACCCGCACCGCTTCTCTTTGTACGGCGGCCAGGGCGGCTGCGTCGTCGGCCACGGCTACGCGAAGCTCTTCGTGCCCGTCACCTACGAGGCCGCGCCAGCGCTGGTCGAGGCGTGCGCGGGGAAATGGGCGGACCAGCTCCGTTTCTCGCTGCACGTTGCCAACTCGCCGTACGACTACGAGCGCGCCGACGCCGCTGTCATCGACGTGGGCGTGCAAGACGAGCCCGGCGTGCTGCGGTTGCTGGAGGCCTTTCTTCGGCAGAACCCGTCGGCGCTGCACCCGCGGGGTACGCCGTTCGGCACCATCGTGGCCGGACTGCAGTTGGCGCGCGGCGAGGCGAAGGGCCGTGAAGACCTCTGCGATGGCTTCGGTTGGCGCTTGTGCGCCGATGCTGTGCTGCATGGCAAGCTGTGAGCTGACGGCTGCTGAAGCCTGAGTCGACTGGCCTCGCGCTCGACTCGGGGTGGCCTCTCGCCGCGAGAGGCGCTCGTCACGTTGACGCAACTGACGGCGATTTCTTCCCACCGGTTGGAAACTCCACCCACAGCACCGTTCCGCCTCGACACTCCCGCCCACGTCGCAGGGGAGCGCTCCTTCGCGCGTTGACCCGGCGAGTGGCGGACGGAAAGACTGCGCGCCATGCGCTGGTTCGTCGACAACGTCCTCAAGCCGCTGTCCATCCTCATCGGTGTGGTCTTCACGCTGGGCGTGATGCTCGTCACCGGCGAGCTCTTCTTCGGCAGCAGCAAGATCAAGCCGCTCTTCGGCATGTCGGCCGACGCGCTCGCCGGGCCGTCGCCGCGCGCCGATGGCGGAACGCGCTCGCCGAAGTATTTCCCCGCGACCAAGTCGGCGCCGTTGCCGCTGGAGCTCACGCAGCCCACTGACGGTGGCACGCCGCAGTGAGCGCGCTGCTGTCGCTGGGCATCGCCCTGGTGATGTTGCCGGCGGTGTTCTGGCCGCTCGAGCGGCTCTTCCCGGCGCGCGCGCAGCGACTCTTCCGCGGCGAGTTCTCGACGGACCTCGCGTTCATGGCGGGGCAGTACCTGGTGTGGCCGTTGCTGGCGCTGCACGTGCTGACGTACCTCGACGCCGTGTTCGCGCTCGTGGTGCCGGGCGCGCTGCGCGGCGCGGTGGCGGCGTGCCCCTGGGCGCTGCAGGCCCTCGTGGCCGTCGCGGCCGGAGACATGTGCGTCTACTGGTTCCACGTCGCGTCGCACCGCGTGCCGTGGCTGTGGCGGTTTCATTCGGTGCACCACTCGTCGCGGCACCTCGACTGGCTCGCGGCGCATCGCGAACACCCCGTCGACGGGCTCCTCACGCAGTTGGCCATCAACGGGCCGGCGATGCTGCTCGGCGTCGACATGACGCTGCTGGGCTGGCTCGTTGGCCTGCGCGGCGTGTGGGCCATCTTCATTCACAGCAACGTCCGCATGCCGCTGGGGCCGCTGCGCGTGCTGCTCGGCGCGCCAGAGCTTCACCACTGGCACCACCTCGAGACGCGCGAGACGAAGCACAACTTCGCCAACCTCGCGCCGTGGACCGACCTGTTGTTCGGCACGTACCACCGACCACCGGCAGGCGAAGAGACGTGGCCGCTGGGCAACCCCGGTGAGGGCCCGCGCAGCTACCTCGCGCACCTGGTGCTGCCGCTGTTGCCGGAGCGAGCTCAGCGCGGCGCACCGCCGAGCCAGGTCGAGGTGATGGCCGCGACGCGACCTGACTCCTGAAGTTCGACGAGCGCGACGTCGAGGGCGTGCAGCGCCTCGCTGTCGAGCGGCACCGCGAAGGCGTAGCCCTGTGGTTCCCACTCGGCGTCGGACAGCAGCACCGGCGCGTCGGCGTGCGTGTGCACCCAGTGCTGCAGCATCGGCCGGTCGAAGACCACGGCGTCGACCTCATCGCGTTCCAGCGCGGCGATGGCGTCAGCGAGCGTGGCGCGCGGGTACACGACGCCGCCGTGCCGACGAATGAAGTCGACCGACGTGCTGCCACTGACGGTGGCGACGCGTTGGCGGCGCAGCTCAGCGGGGCGCTCGAAGTCGCGTTGAGCGATCTGCGAGACCGTCAACGCGGTGGTGATGCCAGCGGTGAGCGACGAGGCGAACATCATCGACGTCAGCATCCACAGCGCGGTGAAGACGCGGCCGCGCGCGGTGACGGGCGCCTTGTCGCCGTAGCCCACGGTGGTCATGGTGACGACGGCGAGCCACATGCCCGCGGGGATGCCGCGCAGCGCGTCGTCGGGGAACTGCGGGTTCTCGCGGCGCTCCGCGAGCCAGATGCCGCTGCCCACCAGGAAGAGCAGCAGCACAAGAACAGCTGCGCCCGTGAGGAACGCGCGCGACAGCACCGGCGCCACGCGAGACCAGAGCGTCTGGGCGCCCGGCCGCGACAGCGTCGAGAGCCCGGCTTGGAAGTACGGCTGCGTGAAAGACGCGCGCTCCAGCCGCGCCGACGTGACGCTGACGGGCCCCACCACCACGTCGAGCTCGCCGCGCGTGAGCTGGTCCAGTGCCTCGTCGACGGTCGCGACAGGAGCGAGCTGTGCGTCGAGGCCGGCGTTGTCTGCCGCAGCGGTGAAGAGGTCGACCGCCAGCCCGCGCGGCGCCTCGTCGACGAGGACGAACGGCGCAGAGCCCGCGACTCCGACGCGCAGCGTGGCCCCACCGTCGGGTGCGAGTGCCAGCGCGGCGAGAGCGAGCGTCGAGACCATGGGCTCGCTGTAGGGACGGGGCGCGTCGCTCAGGCCAGGAAGCGACACCGTCATGATGGACGTCACACCGTCTTGCTCGGCGTCGACGGTGAGGCTCACGGGTCGACTGATGGCCGATGGCGGGAGGGCCGATGGTCGCTGCGCGAAATGAAACAGCGCGCCGGCCACGGTGGGCACGGCGCGCTGCGGGACTTCAGCGGTGCGCGTTGCTCAGCTGCGACGACGGCGGCGCGACAGCAGCGCCACCAGACCCAGCCCGGCGAAGCCGAACATCGACCCGTCGAAGCTGGTGCAACCGCAGCTCACGCCGCCGGGCGTCGGCATCGGGTTGGGCTCGGTGCCCACCGCGCCGCTGCCACCGTCGGTGATGGAGTTGTCGGGGCCAGTGCTGCTGGTGACGTACGTGAAGCCGTCGCTCAGCGCCGCGGTCTGGCCGTCGCTGTTGGTGACCAGCACGTTCACCGCACCGACCGCGTGCGCCGGCGCGACCGCGCGCAGCACCTGGCTCGACGCCACCACCACGCCCGTGGCGTCGGTGCCGCCGAAGCTGACGGTCGCACCCTCCAGGAAGCCGGAGCCGGTGATGGTCACCAGCGTGCCGCCTTCGATGGGGCCACTGTTGGGCGCCACCGTGCCCACCGACGGCGGGCCACGGACGAACTCAAAGCCACCGGCCAGCGTCGCCGTGGCGCCTTCGACGTCGACGGTGACGTCGACAGCGCCGGGCGCGTGCGCGGGCGTGACCGCGTCGAGCTCGGTGGTGCTGATGAACGAGACCGACGTCGCCTCGACGCCGTCGAACGTCACGCGCGTGCTCTGCGTGAAGCCGACGCCCGTGACGCGCACCACGTCGCCACCAGCGATGCCGCCCGACGTCGGCGCCACGCTCGTGAGCGACGGGGCCTCGACGTAGCGGAACGCGCGCTCAAGCTCGGCCGCCTGGTTGTCAGGGTTGCGCACGCTCACCGACACCACGCCGATGGCGCGGGCCGCGGTGGTGGCCGTCAGCTCGGTGTCAGAGACCACGGTGACGGCCGTGGCCGGCGTGGAACCGAACGACACCGTCGCGCCGGTGCGGAAGCCCGCGCCGGTGATGGTCACCACCGTGCCGCCCGCCGTGCCGCCGCTGATGGGCGAGAGCGAGACCAGCGACGGCGCGCCGTCGAGCGTGAAGCCCGGCGACAGCGTGCCGCTCTGCGTGTCGGGGTTGGTGACGACGACGTCGTGCGTGCCTGTGCTGCCGCTGTTGGTGGTGGCCGTCAGCGAGGTGCCGCTGCTGACCGCGACCGCGAAGGCCGGCACGCCGCCGATGGTGACGCGCGCGCCCGCGACGAAGTTGGCGCCGTCGATGGTGATGCGCGTGCCGCCCTGCACCGGGCCGTTGGTCGGCGTGACGGACGCGACGGTGGGCGCTTCGTCGTACGTGAAGTTCACCGCCGCGGTGGTGGCCTGGCCGTCGCTGTTGGTTAGCACCACCGGCGCGACGCCGGTGCCGGCGGGCGTGCGTGCGGTGACGCTGGTCGCGCTGACGCGCGTGACGCTGGTGGCCGCGGTGCCGCCCACCGTCACCGTCGGCGACGCGAGGAAGTTCGCGCCGGTGATGGTGATGAGCGTGTTGCCCGCCGCGAAGCCGCGCGTGGGCGAGATGGACGCGAGCGTCGGCGGCGAGAAGTTGTACGTGTAGCCACCCGTCGACGTCACCGTCTGCCCGTCGGCGGTGGTGACGACGACGTCGACAGCGCCGTTGACCGCGCTGGTGGCCGTCACGGCCGTCAGCGAGAGCCCATCACCCGCCGGCGTGACGCCGGTCGCGAGGTTCGCGCCGACGCGCACCGTGGTGCCCGTACGGAAGTTGGAGCCGGTGATGGTGAGGGTCTGACCGCCGCTGGTGAAGCCCGTGTTGGGCGTGATGCCGGTGATGGTGGGCGGGCCCAGGTAGGTGAACGCCGCCGCCAGCGTCGCCGAGAGGCCGTCGGTGTTGACGACCTGTACCGAGGCCACGCCTTCTGCGTGCGCGGGCGAGGTCGCGACCAGCTGCGTCGTCGAGTTGCGCGTGACGCTGGTGGCCGGCAACGCGGTGCCGCCGACGTCGAAGAAGACGCCCGCGTCAGCGCGGAAGATGGTGCCGGTGACGGTGACGACCGTTCCACCCGACGAGCGGCCCGACGTGGGGTTGATGGACACCACCGTGGGCGGCACGCCCGGCGGGTCTTCGTAGGTGAACCGCGTCGCCGACGTGGCGCTCAGGCCGATGCCGTTGGTGACGGTGACGTCGACGTCGCCGCCTGTCGCGCTCGCGGGCGAGCGCACCACCAGCTGGGTGCCGGTGAAGCTGCTGACCTCGGCGAAGGTGGCACCGAAGCGCACCACGCTGCGATCGCTGAAGCCCGTGCCGGTGATGGTGACGCTGTCGCCACCCGCCGGCGTGCCAGCGGACGGCGTCAACGCGGTGATGGTGGGCGCGACGTCGCTGCAGCCCACCGACACGGAGAGGAGGTACGGCGTCTCGGTGGTGCCCGTCGTCTTGCCGACGCGGATGGCGAACGTGCCGCTGGTGCGCAGGCGGTACACGAACGCGTCACCGGGCGCCGTCGGCGAGGTCGACGTCAGCGTCGTGCCGGCGGCGTGGTTGGCCGAGGTCGACGTGTCATCGTCAGCGAAGAGCTCCACGCCGGTGCTGTCGACGACCGACACGCGGAAGTTCGGGCCCGTGGTGCCGGCGTCGGGGCGGGTGGGCAGCGCGTCGAGCGCCGCGAACACCAGGTCACCCGCGTTGCCGCTGAAGGCGAAGAAGTCGACGTCGGTGCCGCCGTCGGTGATGGAGCCCTCGAAGTACGTCGTCGTCGCGGTGGTGGCCGTGCCGACGGTGTCGTTGGGCTCGACCTCGAGCGTCGCGGGGCCCGTCTCGACCTTCGAGTACAAGACGTAGGGCTCTGCAAAGGCGGTGCTGGAGCCCGTACCGAAGTAGTCGACCTGCAGCCACGTCGGTACTTGCGGCAGCAGTGTGCCGGCGATGGCCGCCGAAATGCCGCCGAAGCTGGGCGCCGCTGCGCCGTCGTCGTACTCGAGCGTGGTGGTGGCGGTGTTGACGCGGAGGTCGAAGTCGCCGTTGGCCGAGGCCGCGCCGTCGACGAGGGCGAACACGCGCGACCCGGCCGGCCGCACGCCGAGCGCGTAGAAGTCGGCGTCGGTGGTGGGGTTGACGCGGCCGGTGACGGCGCACGACA
>CAYWON010000121.1:19701-20866 GCA_964459885.1 uncultured Archangium sp. | reverse complement strand
AGGTGGGGGAGACCGCACCGCGTAAGCGGGAACGGCGCCCCCATCCACCAATGTCGCGACGAGTCTTCGCCCTGAAGTACATGACCCGGTTCCGCTGCATCGCCGACCGCTGCGAAGACACGTGCTGCGCGGGGATGCAGATCCCCATCACCGCTGACGACGACGCGCGCCTGCGTGGCGTGCTCGGGCCTCCCGAGGCCGACGAGAAGCTGCAGCCGCTGATGGTGCCGATGCGCGGCTATTCGACCTTGCTGGCTCGCACCCCGGAGGGCGCGTGCGGCTTCCTGGACCCGTCACGGTTCTGCTCGGTCATCGGCCGCTTCGGTGACGACGCCATCCCCGACGTCTGTGCGCTCTACCCGCGCGTCTTCGCGCATACGCCGACGGGCGTGGAGGTCGTCGCCTCGCTGTCCTGTCCTGAGGCCGCGCGGCTGTGTCTGCTCGCCGAAGACGGCACGGACTTCGTGGAGGCGCCGCTGGAGGGCCTGGCGCGCGTCAAGCCCGCGACGCCGTCGGGCCAGCGCGAGCCCTGGGTCGCCCTGCACGATCTCGTGCGCGACGTCGGCGTCGAGATCCTCCGCGATCGCCGCTGGCCTGTGCGCGCGCGGCTCGCGCAGTTCGCCGAGCTCGGCGTGCGCACCGAGCCCTTCTTCTTTCGCGGCGCTCAGGACCCCGCGCGCGTCGGCGAGCAGCTGGCGGTCGAGCTCGAACGGGCCAGGTCGGTGGACGCGCGCCGCGACGCCGACGAGGCGCTCCGGCAGGTGGAGGTCGACGGCGTGCAGATCGTCCAGATGCTGTTCTCGATCACCACGGGGCTGCTCTCTCGGGGCACCCCGCGCTTCCAGCGGCTGTTGAACGCCGTGACGCAGACGTACCAGGAGGCGGCGCTGGCGCAGCAGCCCAGCCTCGGCCAGGCGCCCGAGCGCCAGTTGATGTGGGTGACGTTGTCGGAGGTGCTGCGAGCCAAGCGCGCGCACGCCGACAGTGTGCTCGGCGATCGTCTGGAGCCGCTCTTCGAGCGCTACTGGGTCAACGATCTCTACCGCGAGCCGTACACCCGCGCTGACACGCTCGGGGCGCACACGTTCCAGATGATTCTGCGCGCGGCGGTGCTCAGGTTCCTGGTGCTGGGGCACCCCGTCATCGACGCGCTCGCCTCGGCGTC
>CAYWON010000121.1:882-19601 GCA_964459885.1 uncultured Archangium sp. | reverse complement strand
TCCCACAGCAGGCGACCGCCGTACGTCCTCAACCCCGCTTCCAGCAGGTAGCAACCGAAGCGGTGCACGGTGAGATCCTGCGCGGCCTCCGACAGGTGCGGAAACTCCGGGGCGATCATCGCCAGCAGCTTCTCGACGACCTCGATGCTCGCCTCTGAGTAGTCGAGCTTCTTGCCCATGGCGGTCGCCAGCTGCGCGGCCTCGGCGGCGAGGCGCTTCGTCTCTCCGATGACGTCCATGATGACTCAGCCCAGCGAGACGCCGACGCGCTGACGCAGGCGGAAGAAGTCGTCGGTGATCGCGAACGAGAGCAGCTCCTTGAGATCGGGGCGGCTCTGCACGGCGGCGGTGATGGCCTCCGGCGTCTCGGGGCGCGGCGAGTTGGGCGGGACCTCTTCACGCAGCATGAGCCCGAGGCCCGCCGTCGGGTCGGCGCTCACCACGAGCCCCGCGCGGTCGGCGGCGAGCATCAGCCCCTGCACGATGGGGTCGAGCTGGATCTTCGAGACGGCCGCCGACGCGTTCGCCGGGTCTTCGAGCAGCTTGATCGCCTTGCGCGAGTACGCGCGGCGCAGCTGCTTCGAGTGATCTTCGTTGCGGCGACCCAGCCCGTCCCAGTTCGGCTGGTGAATGCGCACCGAGTTACCGAGCGTGTCGGCCAGCTCGCCCGACGACAGCTTGCGCACGATCGCCGTCTTGTCGAACAGGCCCATCGCCGCGCGCCCGTAGAGGAAGCGCTGCTCGCGAATGTTGAAGCGGCGCACCACGTCAGGCCCGAGGCACACGCCGAGCGGCTCGGTGGTCTCGAGGAAGATGAGCCCACGCCGCGCCTGGTAGAGCTCGAACTCGGTGATGCCGAACAACGACGTCACCGTCTGCAGCGCCTTGTACGCGGCGTGATCGCTCTTGAGCCGGTCGGCCTTGCGCTCGATGCCCAGCAGCTCGAACTGCGGCGGCTGCAGCTTGACGAACTGATCGCCCACCGCGCGCAACACGTCGACGATGGGAGACCGCGACGCGGGCGGGTGCAGCGTGGCCACGTCGCTGGGCTGCAGCGAGCCCTTCAGCTCATTGCTCAGCCGGTTGCGGCCCTCGGCAAAATAGGCGCTCTCTGTCTCGTTGGCCTGCTTGAGGAACACGAGCAGGGCGGCGACGCAGAACGCCTTGTCGGTCTGGCGCAGCGCTTCCCACATGCGGAAGAGCGCGTGGAGGCTGTCGGCGCGCGTCGGCTCGAGGCGGATGATGTTGCGGTGGGCGTCGATGGCGAGCGCGGTCGACGCCGTGTCGCGGCTGTAGAGGTCGGCGAGCGCCACCCAGGCCGGGAGCTGCGTGGGGTCGAGCTCCAACACCTGACGCAGCGTGGCCACGCCGCGCGGCGGGTCGTTGAGCGAGCGCGCGTAGATCGACGCGATGCGCAGCTTGAGCGCGACGGCCTTCTTCACGTCGGGCGCCTGCTGCGCCTGTTGCTCGAGCATCACCGCCAGCTCGGGCAAGGCGCCGGTGCGCTCGTACAGCGTGGCGAGGCGATCGAGCGTGGCCGCGTCGCCCGGCATCAGATCGAGCGCCTTGCGGTACAGCACGATGGCCTGCGCGATGTCGCCGAAGCCCTCGTCGGTGATCTTCGCCAGCGCCAGCGTGTGCCGCGCGCGCTCCTGCACGCCCTGATCGAGATCGAGCAGCCGGCGAATGCAGTCGGCCGCGCCCGTCCAGTTGCGGTTGTGCCCGTGGATGTTGGCCAGCCGCTCGAGCGCTTCGACCGACGTGGGGTCCGCCGACAGGGCGGTCTGCAGGTGCGCCGCGGCGCGCGTCATGTCGCTGAGGTGGTCGTGGTACAGCCCGCCCAGCTTCAGGTTGAGCCGCGCCAGCAGCTTCGGGTCGCCGCCTTGTTGCACGCGCACCGCGAAGGCCGCCGCGGCGTCGGCGTAGTTCTGATCTTCCAGCGCCAGCTGCGCGCGGAGCTCGAGGGCTTCGGCGTGCGTCGGCACCGCCATCAGCGCGCGATCAATGAGGCCGATGGCGCCGTCACGGTCCTTCATGCGCTCCAGCCGCACGCGGGCGGCCTCGAAGTACTCGCGCGCGGCCGCGGGCAGATCGCGCTGCGCGGCCTTCACCTCGGCGCGCTTCTCGTGGAGCTGCGCGAGATCGTCGGCGCCACCGCGGCTCGCCAGCAGATCTTCGAGCGCGGCATTCGCGCCCTCGTGCAGCGGGTCTTTGGCCAGCACCGACTGGAACAGCTGCTGGGCGACCTCGCTGTTGCCTTCTTGATCGCGCGCGACGCGACCGGCGTCCATCAGCGCGGCGATGGCGCTCCCGGGCTCGCGGGCGGTGTTGGCGATCTGCTGCGCGGTCTGCCGTGCGCCTGCCCAGTCACCCAGGCGCCGCTGGCAGCGCAGCTGGCCCTGGAGGGCAGGGTAGAGGTCGGGCGCCGACTGGAGCGCCTGCTCAAACGCCACGAGCGCCGCGGCCGGGTGATTCAGCTTGGTCTCCTGCAGGTCGCCGATGCGCAGGAGCAGCTGCAGGAGGTCCGCCGAGTCGGTCGCCGTGGCGCGGCGCTTCTCGTAGAGCTCGATGAGGCCACGGGCGTCGCCGCTGCGCTGCAGGGCCTTCTCCAGCACCAGGCTCAGCGCCTCGTCGGTCGGGTCTCCGAGGTAGGCGGTCTTGAGCTGGGCGACGACGTCGGCTGGAGGCGCCGATTGGGGATCCTTGGCGTCGAGGTTCGACAGCGAGATGGCGGCCGAGAGCTTCTGATCGCCGATGGCGTCGGCGATGCGAGCGCGCAGCTCGGCGCGGCGGGTCTTGTCGTTGGCGCGGATGCGCTCGAGCAGCCGCAGCACCGCGAGGTTGTCGGCGTCGAGGGCCAGCGCGCTCTCACAGCAGCTCGCCGCGCGCGCCGGCTCGTTGAGGCGATCGACGTACAGGCGCGCCAGCTTGAGCCACGCGGCGACGCGCGAGGCGTCAGTGCCCACCTGCGTCTGGCGATCGAGGAGCACGATCAGCTCCTTCACGTCGTCGCGCGTCGTCAGCATGCGCTCGAGCTGCTGCAGCGCCGTGGTGTGGTTGGGCGCGAGGCGCAGCACCTCTTCGTACGCTTCGATCGCCGCGTCGGGCCGGTTGAGCTGGTCTTCCCAGATCGCCGCCGACTGGAAGATGGCGTTCGCGCGCTCGGTGGGATCGCTGCGGTTGGCGGCCTCCGCGCGGAGGATCTCGATGAGCGATTCCCACTCGCCGCGCGCCCGGTAGATGCGCGCCAGAGATCGAAGCGCGGGCACGTGCTCGGGTGCCAGCGTCAAGACCTCGCGGTACGCGATGACCGCTTCGTCGATGTTCTTGAGCTTCTGCTCGTAGAGCTCGCCGACCTTCTGCACCAACGACGCGGCTTGCGCTGTCGACGGCGAGATCTCGGCCTCGGCGCGGTACATGCGCACGAGCGCGTCCCACTTGCCGTCCTGGCCGTAGAGCCGGCCGAGCGCGCGCAGCGCCGGGAGGTACTGCGGCGAGAGCTGCAAGACGCGCTCCCATGCTTGCACGGCCGCCGGGCGGTCCTTGATGTGCTCCTCGAGCAGCTCGGCGTTGCGGTGCGCGAGCGAGACGATCTGCTTGGTGTCCGACGCGAGCCGCGTCTCGTTCTCGTTGAGCTCCAGCAGCTCGGGCCAGCGACCGGTGCGCTCGTAGAGCCGGCCGAGGCTGCGCATGGTGGGCAGGTGATCCGGCGAGAGCTCGAGCACGCGCTTGAGACAGTCGATGGCCAGCTCCGGAGCGTTGAGCCTGTCTTCGTGAATCGCGGCGATCTTGTTCAGCGTCGAGAGCTGCTCTTCGCGATCTTCGACCTGCAGCAGATCGTTCTCGTACATCGCGACCAGCTCGGCCCAGCGGCCCAGCTTCTCGTAGAGCCGCGTGAGCGCCTTCTGCGCGGGCAGGTAGCCAGGCGAGAGCTGCAGGCAGCCGTTGTAACGGGCGATGGCTTCATCGACGCGACCCAGGCGCTCTTCGAGCGTCTCGGCGGCTTTGTAGAGGCGGCCGGCCTTCTGCTTCGCGTCTTCGGTGGCGTTGGCCTCGGCGTCGTAGGTGTCGATCAGCCCCTGCCAGTTCTGCGCGCGGTGGTGCAGCTTGCCGAGGCCGGCGAGCGCGCCCGAGTGGCCCGACGCACGGTTGAGGATCGCGTGGTACCGGCCGACGGCGTCGACGTCGCGCTTCTGCTGCTCGTACAGCGCGGCGAGGCGCAGGTTGATGGCGACGAACTCGCTCTCTTCGGGGTTGGCGTTCACCCACGCGAGCAAGACGTCGGCGAGCTCGTCGAAGCGGCTCTGCGTCTCGTAGATGCGCGCCAGCTCTGAGAGGATGAGCGGGTCAGACGGGCTGACGCGACGCGCGGCGAGCAGGGCGGCGAGCGCGTCTTCGGGGCGCGAGAGGCGCTCGTAGGTGCGGCTGATCTGCAGGAACGTCGGCGCGGCGCCGGGGCCCTGCAGCTCGGCCTCTGCGGCGAGCGCGGCAAGCTCTTCATCGACGGTGCCTTCGCGCTGCGCCACGCGCTTCATGGCGGCGAGCAGCTGCGGGTCTTTCCGCTCGATGGCGAAGGCTTCGCGGAACACCGCCGCGGCGCCCACGGGATCTCGCAGCCGGTCTTCGAGGAGCAGGCCCGCGGAGGTCAGGTAGCCCGCGCGCGCGGCCGGCTCGTGCACGTTGGCCGAGAGCTGCCGGTAGACCTTCACCAGCGCGGCGTAGTCGGCCTTCTCACCGTAGAACTGCTCAAGCTGCACCAGCAGCGTGACGTCTTCGGGCTCGAGTTCGAGGCACAGCGCGATGGACGCGACGGCGTCGGCTTCGCGCGACAACCGCTGCTCGAGGATCTGGCCTTTCTCGAAGAGCAGCGCGGCGCGGGCCCGACGTGCCTCGCTGGCTGACAGCTCGGCGTCGAGCAGCGTGACGACCATCTGCCAGTTGCCGACCTCCGCGAAGAGGCGACGCGCGGCGCGGATGTTGGCGAGGAAGCGCGGCGCGAGCTTGAAGGCCTGTTGGTAGGCGACGGCGGCGTTGCGCGGGTGCTTCAGCGGCGCTTCCCAGAGCAGGCCGATCTCGTGAAAGAGCAGGGCGGCCGTGGGCACCGCGCCCATCGCGCGCGCTTCCCGCTCGAGCGCCGCGATGCGCTCGCGGGCTTCTTCGTCGCTGGCGGTGGCCGGCGCTCGATTCTCTGCGGGGTCCGGGATGGCGGGGATTGCGGTGGAAAGCGTTCGGGGAAACTCGCCGCGCTGCTCACTCATGCGCGCGGTTCGTAGCACGCGCTCCGAACCGTCGCGAGGAGTTCCCCGGAGTCGATGAGCGACGCCACGGCCGCGATGTCGCGGTGCAGTTCGCGATCGGTGTCCATGTGCTGCACCCGCGAGCGGATGAGCGCGTGCGCGGCGGCCACACCGCGGCCCGGCTTCGTCTTGCCCGGCTCGCGGAAATCGAGCGCCTGCGCGGCGACGAGCAGCTCGATCGCCAGCACCTGCTGCACGTGCTGGACGACCTGACGCGCCTTGAGCGCCGCGGTCATGCCCATCGACACGTGATCTTCACGACCGGCCGACGACGGGATCGAGTCGACCGACGCCGGGTGGCAGAGGATGCGCGACTCGGCGACCAACGCTGCCGCCGTCACCTGCGCGATCATGAAGCCCGAGTTGAGCCCGGAGTTCTTCGCGAGGAAGGGCGGCAGGCCCGAGAGCGACGGGTTCACCATCTGCTCGACGCGGCGCTCGCTGATCGACGCCAGCTGCGTCAGCGACATGGCGACCACGTCGAGCGCGAAGCTGACCGGCTGCCCGTGGAAGTTGCCCGCAGACACCAGCTCTTCGGCGTCAGCGAACACCAGCGGGTTGTCGGTGCCCGCGTTGACCTCGACCTCGAGGATCTTCCGCGCGAATGAAAGGCCATCGCGCGCCGCGCCGTGCACCTGCGGGATGCAGCGCATCGAGTACGGGTCCTGCACCTTGTGGCAGTCGGCGTGGCTCTCGACGAGCGCCGAGCCCGCAAGCAGGTTGCGCATGTGCGCGCTGACGATGCCGTGGCCCGGGTGCGGGCGCACCGCGTGCACGCCTTCGATGAAGGGCCGGTGCGAGCCGAGCATGCCTTCGATGGTGACGGCGCCCGCGAGGTCGAACAGCTCCGCGAGCTCTTCAGCGTGCAGCAGCGCGGGCACGCCGACCGCGCACATCGCCTGCGTGCCGTTCACGAGCGTGAGGCCTTCCTTCGCTTCGAGCACCACGCGCTCGAGGCCGGCCTTCTTGAGCGCGTCGCGGCCGGGCATGCGCACGCCGTCGAAGAACGCTTCGCCTTCACCGATGAAGACCAGCGCGAGGTGCGCCAGCGGCGCGAGATCGCCCGACGCGCCCACCGAGCCGCGCTCCGGCACCACCGGCGTGACGCCGCGGTTGAGCAGCTCGAGGCCCAGCTCCAGCGTGGAGGGCCGCACGCCCGAGTAGCCCTTGGCGAGCACGTTGCAGCGCAGCAGCAAGAGCGCGCGCGCCTCGGGGATCGACAGCGGCTGACCGACGCCGGCGGCGTGGCTGACGATGAGGTTGCGCTGCAGTTGCTGCAGATCGCTCTTGGCGATGCGCACCTCGGCGAGCGTGCCGAAGCCGGTGTTGATGCCGTACGCCGGCTCGTCACCAGCGGCGATGCGATCGACGAGCGCGCGGGCCTTCGCCACACGCTCTCGCGCGGCGGGCGCCAGCTCCACGTGACGGTTTCGCTCCGCCACGTCGCGGATGTCGGTGAGGCCCAGCGTGTTGCCATCGAGGATGAGCGGCGAGGTCATGGTGGCGGCTCCTTCCCCGAGCGACAGGCCGTTCGCAAGTCGCTCGTTGGTGACGCGCTGCAACAAAACTTGTTGTTGCCGGTGCCTCGCTCGCTCTAGGCAGCGCCACCCTATGGCGTTGATTGTTCAGAAGTACGGCGGCACCTCGGTTGGAGATCTCGAGCGCATCAAGAACGTGGCGCGCCGGGCCATCGCCGCGAAGAAGGCCGGAAATCAGGTGGTCGTCGTGGTGTCCGCGATGAGCGGCGAGACGAACCGCCTGCTCAAGTTGGTGAACGGGCTGAGCGAGCGCCCCAACGAGCGCGAGCAGGACGTGGTGATCGCGACCGGTGAGCAGGTGTCGATCGGCCTCACCGCCATCGCCATCAACGCGGCCGGCGGCAAGGCCCGCAGCTTCATGGGCCACCAGTGCCGCATCGTCACCGACTCGACCTTCAGCAAGGCGCGCATCAAGCACATCGACGCTGACGGCATCTTCGCGGCGCTCAAGCGCGGGGAGATCGCGGTCATCGCCGGTTTTCAGGGCGTCGACGAAGAGGGCAACATCACGACGCTGGGGCGCGGCGGCAGCGACACCACGGCGGTGGCCATCGCTGCGGCGATCAAGGCCGACGCGTGCGAGATCTACACCGACGTCGACGGCGTCTACACGACCGACCCGAACATCGCGCCGAAGGCGAAGAAGCTCGATCGCGTCAGCTACGAAGAGATGATGGAGCTCGCGTCGCTCGGCGCGAAGGTCTTGCAGATCCGCTCCGTCGAGATCGCCATGAAGTACAAGGTTCCCCTCTGGGTGAAGTCGTCTTTCAGCGACGACCCCGGCACGCTCGTCTGTGAGGAAGACAAGGCCATGGAAGACATTCTCGTCAGCGGTGTCGCGCTCGATCGCAACGAAGCGCGCGTTTCGATTCACGGTGTCCCCGACGGCCCCGGCATGGCCGCGCGCATCTTCGGCGCGCTCGACGAGAAGGCGATCAGCGTCGACCTCATCGTCCAGAACACGCCGGTGCAGGGGAAGACCGAGCTGACGTTCACCGTGGGCAAGGCCGACGCGGTGAAGACCGCCGACGTCATCAAGAAGGTGACGAAGTCGCTCAAGGCCGGGCCGTTCGACATCGACGATCAGGTGGCGAAGGTCTCGATCGTTGGCGTCGGCATGCGCACCCACTCGGGCGTCGCGGCGCGCATGTTCAAGACGCTCTCGAAAGAGAACGTGAACATCCTCGCGATCTCGACCTCGGAGATCCGCGTGTCGTGCCTCATCGACGCCAAGTACGCAGAGCTCGCGGTGCGCGCGCTGCACACCGAGTTCGGTCTCGACTCGAAGGCGTGATGCAGCGGCCCCAGGCCATCGCCGTGGTGTTGATCATCGCGGCGGCGGCCGGGCTGTGGGCGTTCTGGCGTCCGGCGACGACGCCGACCGCGCTCGGCTGCCCAGACGGCGGGGTGTGGCAGGAAGGTGCCGACGGCGTCGCATCGTGTCAGCCCGGGCGCGAGCTGCGCGCGGGGCGGGCGCTGACGCTCAAGCAGAAGTTCGACTGCAACACCGCCAGCGAAGGCGACCTGGCGCTGGTGCCGGGCATCGGTCGCCACGTGGCGCGGGAGCTGGTGACGGCGCGCGACGGCGGCTTCACCAGCTGGGAACAGATCGACGGCGTGCCGGGCATGGGCGAAGCCCGGGTGTTGGCGCTTCAGGCGGCGTGTGAGATCCGCTTGGGGGACGGCGGGGTGTGGTAGAAGCGCGCCGTGCACATCACCTGTGAGAAGTGCTCGACGACGTACGTCCTCGACGACGCCCTGATTCCACCGCAGGGCGTGCCCGTTCAGTGCACGCGCTGTGCGCATGTGTTCACCGCGCGCGTGCCGACCGCCGCCGCGCCGCCGCCCGCGAAAGCAGCAGCGCCGGGCAACAGCACGATGATGTTCGGCTCGCCAGCCGCGCCGCCCGCTGACGCGCCGAAGAACACCACGATGATGTTCGGCACCGCGGCGTCCAACGCGCCGCCGCCTCCCCAGGCCCCGGCGGCGCCACCCTCCGCGCGCACCACGATGATGTTCGGAGGCGGCGCCACGCCCGCACCGCCGGCTCCCGCGCAGCCCTCAGCGCGCAGCACGATGGTGTTCGGAACGGCCGCGTCGAACGCGCCGCCTGCCGCAGCGCCACAGGCTCCCGCCAACGCGCGCACCACGATGATGTTCGGCGCCGGGGCCCAGCCCGCGCCTGCGGCCCCCGCTGCGCCCGCGAAGAACACCACGATGATGTTCGGCACGCCGGCGTCGAACGCTGCGTCGCAGGCCGCTCAGAGCGCGCCGCCGCCAGCGGCTGCCGCCAACAAGACGCTGGTGTTCGGTGGTGCGCCAGCCGCGCCCGCTGCGCCTGCGAAGAACACCACGATGATGTTCGGCACGCCGGCTTCGAACGCGGCCTCGCAGGCGCCGGCCGCGCCCGTGCCCGCCGCCCGGACCACGCAGATGTTCGGCGAGCCCGCCACCGATGGCAGCGAAGAGACCATCATGGACAACGGGCCGGGGCAGTCGAACCGCACGTTGATGTTCGGCGCGCCCGACGAGGCCGCGCCCGCCGCGCCCGCGAAGAACACCACGATGATGTTTGGCCGCTCGCCCATCCCCAAGGTGACGGCGGGCACTGTCGAGCTCGCGGGCTACGCGGCCGAGGAAGGCCAGCAGAACGAGAGCACCGTGCGCGTCGACGCTGCGCAGGTGGTCGAAGAGCACGGCTCTGACGAGCCTTCACCGCCGCCGCGGCAGGAGCGCACGCAGCGCTTCGCCATGAGTGACGTGGGCGGCAGCGGCCTGTCGACGCCGCCCGCTGGTGGTGGCGCCGTGCAGGACCGCCACAACCGCACGCAGCTGTTCGCGATGCGTGGCTCCGAGAACGTGACGCCCTCGGGTGGCACCGCGCCCGCTGAGATCAGCGCTGACATGACGTTGCCGCCGGGGGCCGTGTCGGTCGACAACCTGGGCGGCGTCGATCTGCACCGCACGTTGCCGCCCGACGGCCAGTTCGACCCGCCGGGCGTGTCGTTGCTGTCCGACGCGTCGGGCCTCACGCCGCCTGAGTCTGCCGCGGCGCCGATGGAGCCGGGCGCGGTCACCCTGCAGAACCTCACGCCGCTCAACGACGCGCCGCGCCTCGCGCCGCTGCGTTTGGAGCTGCCGCCCGAGCCTGGCCTTGATTCCGAGCTGCTGAGCGCGCCTGTCGACGCGGCCCAGGCGGCACGCGAAGACGCCGAGGCGATGCGCGCGGTGCGGGGCGGTGGTGCGGGTCGCGTGGTGGTGATCATCCTCGTCTTGATCGCGCTCGGTCTCGCGGGCGTGCTGGTGTGGCGCCTCTTCGGCAAGGATCTCCTCGGTCAGCGCGTGCCGGCAGAGGCCATCCTCTCGACGGAGCGCGCGCTGGCCACGCTGCGCCTCGACGACGAGCAGGCGCAGGCGAAGGCTGTCAGCGAGTTGAGCGCGGTCACCGCGCAGCACCCGGAGTTGTTCGAAGCGCAGGCGGCGCTCGTGCTGGCGCTCGCCGTTCAGTTCGACGACGCGCAGGGCGTGTTGGCGCGCGGTGAAGAGCGGCTGAGCAAGCTGAAGAAGAACGACGAGGGCGGGCAGGCGGCGATCGACGCGCTCCAGAAGGAGCTCATCGGTCAGACCGAGATCGCGCAGAAGCTGAAGGCGCAGCTGAACGGGGAGCACCAGAAGCTGCTGGCGATGGGGGCTGAGCTCGATCGCGCCAGCCCGTCACAGCTGGCGTTCATTCGCGCTGACGGCGTCGCGCTGGGCGTGCAGGGGAACGTGGAGGCCATCACCCGCGCGGAGGGCTTTCGTCAGCGCACGGGACAGGTGGACGACTGGGCCGAGCTGATCGAGCCCGAGTTCGCGCTCAACGGCGGAACGTCGTTCGATGAAGCGGTGAAGCGTGTGGAGCGCGTGCAGGCCCGCGAGGGCAACAGCACCTTC
Source organism: uncultured Archangium sp. (assembly GCA_964459885.1). GTDB lineage: Bacteria > Myxococcota > Myxococcia > Myxococcales > Myxococcaceae > Archangium_A. The sequence continues at coordinate 8,833 of CAYWON010000121.1, read as the reverse complement.
ATTCGTCCGTACGTCTTGCTGGCGCGCCTCGAGCTCAAGCGCGGCAACGAGGCGCAGGCCGTCGAGCAGCTCGACCGCGCCGTGACGCTGAACGGCAAGCACGGCATCGCCCGCGACATGCTCGCGGCGCTCAAGCGCTGATCAACGCTGCGCGACGCGCGCGTCGACCGGCAGCAGCGTGGCGAACCCCGCGAACAGCTCGCCGGTGAGCTTCGGCCTGGAGCCCGGCGCTTCGGTGCGGAGCCAGTCGTTCAGCTTCTTGCCCTGCGCTGTCTTCGTGCGGCCCGGCGCGTTGAGGTTCATGCGGTAGCGGACCACGCCGCGCGCGACGCGGTGAATGACGAGCACCGTGCCGTCGGCCTCGATGTCTTCGACGACGCCGATGTGCGTGAGCCCGTCGTTGGGGCGGCCGTCGCGGTTGAGATCGTACGTCTCCTTGAAGAAGACGAGATCGCCCGGCAGCGGGCGGCCACCGTGGAAGATGCGCCCGTACGTCGAGGCGAAGCGCCACATGGCGGTGACGGCGTTGTCGCCAGGCTGCACGTCGCTCATCAGGTTGACGCCCAGCGGCTCGTAGACGGCGCGCACGAAGCCCGTGCAGTCGTCGCCGTAGCGCTTGCCGTTGACGGTGACGCTGCGCTTGCCGACGAGCTGCTGCGCGGTGCTGACGGCGGCATCGCGAGCGCCGGGCGCGACGGCGAGCGCTCGAGGTGACGCGGCCTCGACGACGGTGGGGACCTCGCGGGTCGCGGCAGCGCGAGAGAACGGTTCGTAGCGCTCGACGTAGAAACGGCGGCCGCCGATGGGCGCGCCGGTCGCGCAGCCGGTGACGAGGACTCCGAGGGCGGCGACGAGGAGGGCGCGCATCACGGCGACGAGGTTCGCCGACCTGGTCGGCGCGTCAAATTTGGGCCCGCGCTCTGGTATGAGCCGCTGCGTGCGTGCCCTCGTGTTGCTGTCGGTCGTCGCCTCGCTGCTGTCGTGTCGCGAGAGCGGCGCTTTTCAGACGGCGTCGCGCCTCAACACCATCGCCGGGTGGCGCCAGTTCATCCGCGAGAACCCTGAAGATCCGTACCGCGACGCGGCCGACCAGAAGCTCGACGAGCTGAGCTTCGCCGAGGCGCAGCAGGCGCACTCGGTCATCGCCTACAAGCGGTACCTCGAGGAGTTCCCCGAGGGCGAGAAGGTGGTCGCCGTGAAGAAGCTGCTCGAGTCGCTGCGCTTCAACGCGGCGATGACGCGCAACACGGCCGTCGCGCTGCGCCAGTTCCTCCGCGATCACCCCGATGGCGTGCACCGCGAAGAGGCCGAGACGCGGCTGGCCAGGCTGGAGCTGGAAGAGCTGATCTCTTCGGACGATCGACGTTCGCTCGAGACGCTGGTGCGAAAGCACCCGGATGATCCGCACGTCGAGAACGCGACGGCGAAGATCGACGACGCCGCCTGGGGCGACATCACGACCGCAGCAGGGCTCTACGCGTACCTGCGCGAGTTCCCCGCGGGGCGTCACCGCGACGAGGCCCGCCGCCGCCTGTTCTCGCTGCAACTCGAAGGGCTGTTGGTCTCGGGCGCGTTGAACGAGGCGCGGTTGCTGGTGGCGAAGCAGCCGCTGGCCAAGGAGCTGCCCGACGTGCCGCAGCGGCTCGCGAAGGCCGAGAAGGTGCTCGCGCTGCAGCGCTCGAAGGACACGCGCGTGGCGAGCGCGTTCGTCGAGCACTCGCTGCGGCCGACCGACGAGGTCTTGAAGGCGCTGTCGTCGCGCGACGCGATGGACCGCTGGCAGGCCGCCGAAGAGCTGGGCGCGCACGTGTCGGTGTTGGTGATCGACCCGCTGCTCGAGCAGATCCGCAGCGCGCGGTCGGCGCTGGTGCGTCAGCGGGCGTTCGAGTCGCTGGGCCGCGTGCTGCGCGCCTTGCCGCGGCCCGTCGCCGAGTACGAGGTGGCGACCCGGCTCGAAGCGCTGGGCGCGCAGTCGAACGACGCGCAGTTGGTGCTGACCTCGGCGGTGCTGCTCGACCTCACCGGCCAGCTGGAGCGCGCGTCGGCCGAGTACCAGCGCATGTGGGACGTGTCGAACCCTGACGCGCTGGTGCTCAAGCGCTGGGCGGAGATCCGCGCGGAGCGACGGCAGTTCTTCTCGTCGGCGGTGGTGGCGCGCCAGCTCGCGTCGTGGGCGAAGTCGGCGATCGACGCGGTGATCGAGGTGGGGCCGAACACCGCGCTGCCGACGAGCCGCGATCTGTGCGGCGCGGTGGAGCTGTCGCGCTACGCCGAGCAGATGATCGAAGCGGCGAAGCGGGAGAAGACCGAGTTCCCCGACGATCTCGAGACCTTCCTCCTGCGCGCGCGGGAAGCGCGGCGGCTGGCCGAAGCGCGGCTGCGTGACGCGGAGCTGCAGTTGCTCACGGTCGACCCCAACGCCCGCAAGTGTGGCGACGACGCGGTGACGCAGCGCCTGAAGGAAGGCGAGGCCCGGCGCATCGCGTCGCTCGGCGCGCTCAAGCAGACGCCGCCGAAGGAGCTCCCGTTGATCCTCGAGGTGGTGCGTGAGCGCGACCCGTCGACGCAGGTGCGCGACGCCGCGAAGTAGTGGTTCAGCCCATCGGCAGCGTCATCGGCGCCGACGCGAAGAAGACCTTGCAGGCGAAGAAGGCCCCCAGCGGGCCCGCGAAGTCGGCCACCACGCACGCCGGCAGCGCGTGCCGCAGCGACTTGACCTGCACCGCGCCGAAGTAGACCGCCAGCACGTAGAAGGTCGTCTCCGTGCCGCCGTTCAGCGTCGAGAAGAGGTAGCCGAGGAACGAGTCGGGCCCGTACGTCTTGAGCGCTTCTGACATCACCGCGAGCGCGCCACTGCCAGAGAGCGGCCGAATGAGCGCCATCGGCAGCGCCTCGGCGGGAAAGCCGATGGGCGAGACGAGCGGGGTGAGCGCCTTCACCATGACCTCCATCGCGCCCGACGCGCGGAACATGCCGATGGCGACGAGCACGCCCACGAGAAAGGGAATGATGGTGACGCAGGTCTGGAAGCCCTCTTTCGCCGCGGCCACGAAGGCCTCGTAGACGCGCACTTCTTTCCCGAAGCCGACCGTCACGATGGCGAGGATCAACACGGGCAACAGCCAGTTCGACAGCACGTCGCGGGTGATGTCGAAGCCGGAGCCTGGCGCTTTCATCGCGTGCAGGACGAGCGCGATGATCACGGCGAGCCCGATGCCCCACGCCGTCAGCTGACGCCACAGCGGCGCAGACGGGGCGACCGCGGCGAGCTCCTGGGCTTTCTTGAGCTGGTCGGCGTCGGCCTCTTTGCGCTTCGTCACGTCGACGTCGACGGTGCCGTACTTGTCGGGAGAGAAGAACGCGCGGCGCTCGAGCAGCTTGCAGGCGATGACGGCGCAGATGGTGCTGCAGAGCGTGGCGATGAGCGTGGGCGCGATGATGCCGGCCGGGTCTTTCGAGCCGACGGCCGCGCGCACGGCCACCACGCCCAGCGGCAACACCGCCACGCCCGAGGTGTTGATCGCCAGGAAGAGCGCCATCGAGTTGGTCGCCACGCCCTTGCGCTCGTTCAGCTTGTCGAGCTCGGCCATGGCCTTGAGACCGAACGGCGTCGCCGCGTTGCCGAGGCCCAGCACGTTGGCGGCGATGTTCATGATCATCGCGCCCATCGCGGGGTGATCCGCGGGCACCTCGGGGAAGAGCCGCGTCATGATGGGCTTGAGGCCGTTGGCCACCGACTTGAGCAACCCGGCCTCGCGCACCACGCCGAACAGCCCGAGCCACAGCGTCATCTGGCCGACGAGCGAGATGGCCAGCTCCACCGCTGTCTTGGACGAGGTGATGCTGGCTTCGGTCACTTTCGGCATGGTGCCGGTGAAGAGGCCCGTGAGGATCGAGACGGCGATGAGGGCGAAGAAGATCCAGTTCATCTGAAGTGGCCCATCCCACGTCTCCACGCGCGGGAACGCGAGTTTTCTGACACAACGCGCGCATGTCGCAGGTCTTCCCCTCAGAGGCGTGGTGCACGCGCGCCGTCGAGTTGCTGAACGCAGATCCCGACGCGAGCGCCGCGGCGCAGGGCTGGGCGGGCGACTTCGGCGTGGTGATCGATCGACCTGAAGGGCCGCTGGCGATCGCGCTCGGCGCGCCGACGGGTGGTCGGTTGCCGCCTCCGCGCTTCGTCAGTGTGATCGATCTGGAAGCCGCAGCGCCTCGCTACTTCGCGCGCGCCACGCAGGCCGACTGGTGGGCGCTCATTGAAGGAAGGCTGGACCCCATCGCGGCCATCGTGCAGAAACGGCTCGTCGCGAAGGGAGATCTCACGCAGGTGATCTCCCGCCTGCAGTACCGGGGGCTGGCGCAGCGCTGGCTCGAAACCATCCGCAGCGAGGGTTGACCCATGAACATCGGCAGCGCGCTCAAGCAGTACTCGATGCAGCTCTCGGCCAGGGCGATGGAGAAGCTCTTCGCCGACGAGAAGCGGGCCCAGAAGGTCGTCGAGGTGATGGGCAAGGCGCAGAAGGCCAAGAAGCGCCTCGACTCGACGCAGCGCACAGTCATGCACCAGCTCAACTTCGCCACGCGGCAGGACTTCAAGGACCTCAGCAAGCAGGTCTCGTCGCTGCAGAAGCGCGTGCGCGCGATCAGCGGCAAGCTGTCGGCGATCTGAAGCACCGTCAGGGCGAAGCGCGTGCTTCGTCCTTGACGCACCAATCGGCGCGTGGCACTTAGCGCGCCGCTCTGGGCACATAGCTCAGCGGTAGAGCATCGCCTTCACACGGCGGGGGTCCCAGGTTCGAAACCTGGTGTGCCCACAGAGAACTGGAGGCCGGGGTCACGCACACAAGCGGGCCCCGGCCTTCGACTTTTCCGGCGTCGCGTCGTTACAGTCGCAGCCATGGTGTCGCTGCTGCTCGCGCTCGTGCTGACCCAGACCACGATCTACGCGTGGACCGACAAGCACGGCGTCACGCACTACACCGACGACCTGACGACCATTCCCCGCGGCGTGAAGGTGCGCACCACGGAAGGCGACGTCGTCAGCCGCATCGAGAGCGACGTGACGGCGAACCCGCCTCCGAAGCGCGCGGCGGTGCGGCCACAGCAGCCCGAAACGCCAGTGCCACCCAGCACCAGCGAGCAGCAGTGGCGTCAGCTGTTCCGCGACGCGCTCAGGAAGGTCGAGAACCTCGAAGAAGACATCGAGCGCGACCGCAAGCAGGTGGAAGAGGTCAACGGCATGCCGCTGCGCGCGGGCTTCGTCTGCAATCAGGGCTGGTGGGGCTCGCCGGGGTACGGCACGCACGTCTCGGTCAACGGCGCGCCGCTGACGGGCAGCACCATCACCATGCTGCCGGCGGTCGCGCCTTGCTTCTATTCGCTCAACCCGGAGTTCGAGCGGGTGCGAGAGCGCCTCGCCAGCAACCGCCGCGAGCTGATTCGCGCGAAGGAAGACCTCGCCGATCTCGACCGTCGTGCGTCGTTCGCGTCAGTTCCCCGCGAGTGGCGACGTTGATAAGAGCGCCGCGCCGACCCCGTAGCTCAGTTGGATAGAGCGTTGGTTTCCTAAACCGAAGGCCGCTGGTTCGATTCCAGCCGGGGTCACTTGTCTCTCTCTGCCTCGTCAGTCCCCGCTCCCGTCCTGGACGTGCTGCGACAGCTGCGCGACGCCGGCTACCGCGCGTTCCTGGTGGGCGGCTGCGTGCGCGATCTCCTCCGCGGTAAGGCCCCGAAGGACTTCGATCTCGCGACCAGCGCGCGACCCGAGCAGGTGCAGGCGCTGTTCAAGAAGGTGATCCCCACGGGGCTCGAGCACGGCACCGTCACCGTCGTCACCAAAGGCGCGCACGTGGAGGTCACCACGTTCCGCGCCGAGGCCGAGTACCTCGACGGTCGCCGGCCCTCGAAGGTCGACTTCCACGAAGACATCGAGGCCGATCTCGCGCGGCGTGACTTCACGATGAACGCCATCGCGTGGGATCCCGTCGGCGGCGACCTCGTCGATCCGTTCGGAGGGCAGGGCGATCTCACCCACCGCACCATTCGCGCGGTGCGCGTGCCGCTCGAGCGCTTCCTGGAAGACGGGCTGCGGCCGTTGCGCGCGGTGCGCTTCGCCACGGTGCTCGACTTCACGATCGACGCCGAGACGGAAGCCGCCATCACCCAGACGATCCACGTCTTCCGCAAGGTCGCCGCCGAGCGCGTGCATCAGGAGTTCGTGAAGCTGCTGCTGGCGCCGTCAGCGTCCACCGGCCTCGAGCTGCTGCGGCGCACCGGGCTGCTGCAGGCGTTCTTCCCGGAGGCGCGCGTCGAGCACTTTGCCGCCGTGGGGCACGCGCCGGCCGACGAGGTGGTGCGCTTGGCGGTGCTGGTGTTGGGGCAGCCGAAAGCGCGCGATGTGCTCGTGCGCCTCAAGTTCCCCAACAAGACCGCCGACGAGGCCGCGGCCCTCGCGCAGCACGCGACGCTGCCGGCGATGGTCTCCACCGACGCTGAGCTCCGTCGGTGGCTGGCTCGGCTCGACCCGTCGCGCGCCGCGCCGCTCTTCGCGGTGCATGACGCGTTGGGGACGGCTCCAGAGGGCCTCCGAAGCCGCGTGGAGGCCATTCTCGCTGCGGCGCCGCCCCTCTCGACCAAGGCCCTCGCCCTCGACGGGAAGGCCATCATGGCGGCCCTGGGCACAGGTCCGTCGCCCCTCGTCGGGCAGGCCACGCGCTACCTCTTCGACCTCGTGCTGGAAGACCCTGCGCGGAACACTCCAGAGGGGCTGAAACAGGCCCTCGCCGGGTTTCCCACAGGCTTTCCCACAGTCGCGTCCAGCTGACTCCCTCGGGAGCGCCGCGCGAACGGGCTCCCCTCGGAGGAATCGCGAGAAGCGTCGTAAAATCAGCGTGTTGCACGTGGTGTCGCCGCCTGACGCCGCGTGTTACCCACATGGGTCCGAAATCCGCGCCCTTGTGGAAAAGGTGTGTCTGACCGTTTCCAGACGAGGGGGTTTCAGGTTCTTCCCGGCTGTGGCATCGGAGCTCGCATGCGCGTCGTCGTCGCCATGTCCGGAGGGGTTGATTCGTCAGCCGCCGCGGCTCTGCTGAAGGAACAGGGCCACGAGGTCATCGGCATCACTCTGCGCGTGTGGAGCTACGAGTCGACGGCGCAGTGCGGCAGCTGCTGCAGCCCCGACGACATCGACGACGCCCGCGCGGTGGCCGAGAAGCTGGGCATTCCGTTCTACGTGTCGAACGTCGAAGAGCTCTTCAAGGACAAGGTGGTCTCACCCTTCGTGCAGAGCTACCTGGGCGGCAAGACGCCGATCCCGTGCGTGGCCTGCAACCAGGACGTGAAGTTCGGCTTCCTGCTGAAGCGCGCCCGGCAGCTCGGCGCGAAGCTGGCGACGGGGCACTACGCGCAGGTCGCCGAGCGCGACGGCAAGTTCGTCCTCGAGCGCGGCGCCGACGCCCAGAAGGATCAGTCGTATTTCCTCTTCACGCTGGGCCAGGACGAGCTGAAGGACCTCGTGTTCCCGGTGGGGCACCTCCAGAAGGCCGAGGTGCGCGCCATCGCGGAGCGCCACGGGCTCATCACCACGCACAAGCCTGAGTCGATGGAGATCTGCTTCGTGCCCGACGGCGACTACGCGCGCTTCGTCGAGAAGGTCGCGGGGCCGCAGCCGAAGGGTGAGATCGTCACGTCTGAAGGCGACGTGCTCGGCGCGCACGACGGCATCCACAAGTTCACCATCGGCCAGCGCAAGGGCATCGCCATCGCGCACACCGAGAAGCTCTACGTGCAGCGCCTGGACGCGGTGAAGAACCAGGTCGTGGTGGGCCCGGCGGACCAGGCCGAGCGCGGCAACTTCCACCTGCTGCGGCCGCACTGGGTCGACGGCGCGCCGGCAGCCGATTTTCCCGTAACGGTGCGCATTCGCCACCGCCATCAGGGCGTGCCGGGCCGC
>CAYWON010000121.1:0-872 GCA_964459885.1 uncultured Archangium sp. | reverse complement strand
GCTCAACGGGCACTTCAAGGTGGTGCTCGACGAGCCGGCGCGCGCGGTGTCTCCAGGGCAGGCCGCGGTGGTCTACGACGGCGCGCGTGTGCTGGGCGGCGGGTGGATCATTTGAGGCGCTCGCTCGGCGTCGTCGTGCTGCTGCTGTCGGCGTGCACGAAGGCGCCCGAGTCGCCGGTGTGCGGCCTGCACGCAGCGTCGGGGCCGGTGCGCCTCGAGGGCAAGCGCGACGTCGTGTTGTCGGTGGGCGCGCGCCTGTTGCCGTCAGATCGCATCACCGCTGAAGACTGGGCGTTGCTCGAGTGCTTCGGCGGCGCGCTCAAGGTGCTCGACGACGAGACGGTGACGGTCGGCGAACTCAAGGAATCGAAGATCGAAGCCACGACCATTCCGCGCTTCGAGATGCACGGCGGGAAGGCGGCGAAGGCCGACGTGCTGCCGCCTTCGATGTTGCCGCGCTATTCGGACAACCGCTTCACCCCGGCGAGCGCGCTGCAGGCCGCGGGGCCCAGCGACGCGCAGTACTTCGCGGCGTTCTTCACGCCCAACGGCATCGAGAACCTCGCCACGACCGTGCACATCGACGGGCCCACCAACCTGCCGCCGCCGTCGCAGCGCGCGCAGGTGTCGCGCATTCGTGCGGGGGCGTTGGGGCAGGGCGGGCCGCGGCTGGAAGTGGACGACGACGTGGTGTTCGCCGAGACGACCGGCCTCGCGACCGCAGCGTTGATCGAAGGCCACACGTACGAGCTGGGCACCACGCGGCGCCTCGTTCTTCCGGACGGCGCGGAGGCCACGCTGCACCTGGGTGACGTTGAAGTCCCGCTGGAAGGCCCGATGGACTTGAGGCTCTGAGTCGCCTCCTTGCTAGT
>CAYWON010000120.1:14996-20919 GCA_964459885.1 uncultured Archangium sp. | reverse complement strand
TCGGCGAAGAGTCGGAACGACGCGGAGCGCTCCCGCAGTGTCACGAGGTCGGCGTCGCGGATGACCGCGAGCCCACGCGCCTGCGCGAGGTCCTGGTCTGGGTGCTCGGTGCCGTACGCCAACTGCTTCAGGCGACGTCGCTCGGTCGGCGTGCGGCCGAAGGTGTTGGGGTTCTCATCGCGGAGCGCACCAGCCGCGATGCAGAGCCACGTCTCGATGGTTCTCACCGGCACGACGAAGAGGAACTTGAGCTTCGGCAGCTCTGGCCGCGACCAGGCGACTACTTCGTCGACCGACGCGCGCTTACGCAAGAGGCAGTGACGACAGCCGTCTTCATCCTCGTGGGTCGATGCGTGAAGTGGCTCGGCGTCATCGTTGTCGATGGCGAAGACCGCGCCGTCTGCAGTCGAGTGGAAGGCGTTGCGCGCCACGTATCGTGCGAGGGCGAGTGCTTTCGTCCACCCTCCGCGTTCGAGTCGGTACCGACCGTCGTGAGCCTCGAAACGAGCAGTGCCGAGGCGATTCATGAAGGCCAGCAGCAACACCTCGTCGGTGAGGTCTTCGGTGCAGAAGGCGAGCTTCATTGAGCCGGCACGCCGCCCAACACGCCCGTGAACCAGAGATCTCCGAGCGACACGTCCGTCGCGTTGGCTACCTCAGGGAGCTCGCTCAGGCGACGCGCCGTCGTGCCCTTCTGTGCGTCGCGTTCGAGAATGACCACGGCTTCAGGCGTGTCACGGAACTCGCTGAGGAGAATCGGTGAGTGGGTGGTGAGCAGGAACTGGGTTCCCGTTCGCGAGACGCGAAGGATCTGATCAAGCGTCTCGCGGATGCGTCGGGGGTGAATGCCGCGCTCGAGTTCTTCGATGGCCACCAGCGTCGAGCCACCGCTCATCTGCGCGACCGTCGACAGCGCAATGAACAAGAGAATGCCGTCAGAGACCGCATCAGCGCGGAACACGACGTCTCCTTCCGCGACACCGACGATCTTCTTGCCGTCGCTCGTCGGAATCGTGATGACGCTCTCGACGTTTGCGATGGCCTTGTGAACCTCGTCATCGACTCGTCGACGTAGTGCGGGACGCTCTCCAGCCAGCCGATCGAGAACCGCTGCCAGATTCTGACCCTCTCGACCAAGACTGACGGACGGCGTTGGAAGAGACGCTTCTCGGAGTCGTTCCGGTGAGAAGTCGACCGGACGCATGTTCTTGATGAAGTTGTAGATGTGCAGCGGACCGCCCGGGCTCCTGCCGAGGTAGGCGAGTCCATTTCCAACATCACCGTCCACAGGCGCTGAGCCTGCGATGCTGTACTGCCGACGGGTACGGCTCATCGTCAGTGCGTGGTCTCCCTTGATCCGAAGGCTCTCTTCGCCGTCGCGGAGCAATGAGTAGACAAACTCGTCTCCGTCGATGCTCCCGGAGACCTCGATGTGGAGGTGCGCTTCGAGCCCCGGTGCGGCAACAGAAGCCGTGCCGCCGGCGACCCGCAGCGCCTCGTCGAACCCGAGGCTCACCGTGTTCGCCATGAACTCCAGCGCGCGAAGCACGTTCGTCTTGCCGACGTTGTTGGCGCCCACGAACACCGTCACCGGAGACAACTCGACCGTGAAGTCGCGCAACGTCTTGAAGCCCTTCACGGTCAATCGCTTCAGCATGAAGTCACTATGCCAGAAGCCGCGCCCTCGCCGAGTTCACGGCCCCGCGCGCTCGCCGTTCGTGCCGGTCGCGCCGCTTTGCGCTACGCGGTGACCTCCATGGACCCCACCGCGCCTGCCCCGACGCCGTACACGCCGCCCACGCCGCCGCCGAAGAAGTCCGGTGGCCTCGGCGCCGGCCTCATCCTCGCGCTCGGCTGCTTCGGCTTCCTGGTGCTGGGCTTCGCCGGCATCGTCATCATGGCCGCGCTCGGCAGCGACGGCAGCGGCTCGGCAGGCCCCGTCGAAGACTCGTCGGTGCTGCGCATGAAACTGGCCGGCGCCATCCCCGAGTACGTGCGCACCACCGGCTTCGACGAGCTCTTCGGCACCGCGCCGGTCACCGTGCGCCAGCACGTCTTCAACCTCGAGAAGGCGGCGAAAGACAAACGCATCAAGGGCGTGCTGCTCGAGCTCGAGAGCCTCGACGGCACCGGCTGGGCCAAGGTCGAAGAACTCCGCGACGCGCTCGTGGAGTTCAAGAAGTCCGGCAAGTTCGTGGTCGTGTTCTCGGAGCACCTCGCCGAGCGTGAGTACGCGCTCGCGCTGGGCGCCGACACCATCATCATGCCGAAGGACTCGTGGTTCGAGTTCAACGGCCTCGCCACCGACATCGGCCACTACCCCGGCGTGCTCGAGAAGCTGGGCATCGAGGTGCAGTACTTCCGCTACGGCAAGTACAAGTCGGTGTCCGGCGAACAGACGGGCCGCAAGGAGTTCACCGAGCCCGTGAAGGAGATGATCCGCGAGAACCTGAACCTCACCTTCAACCACTTCATCGACGCCGTCGCGCGGCACCGCAAGCTCGACGCCGAGAAGCTCAAGGCGCTCGTCGACGAGGGCCGCACCAAGTCTGACTGGGCCTTCGAGCAGAAGCTGATTGATCAGCTCGGCTATTGGGACGAGGTCGAGGCGCTGCTGCGCGACAAGACCGGCATCACCGACAAGAAAGAGAAGCTCCACTTCATCTCGGCCGGCCGCTACCGCAACGTCTCGCCTTCCGACGCGGGCATCCCCGACGGCAAGCACACCTTCGCGCTCATCTACTCGTCGGGCCTCATCGTCGCCGGCAAGGGCAGCGACGACCCGTTCGGCGGCGACTCGACGCAGGGCAGCGACCCGCTCATCAAGGCCATCCGCCGCGCCGTCGAAGACGACGAGGTGAAGGCCATCATCTTCCGCGTTGATTCGCCCGGCGGCGCCGGCCTCGGCTGCGACTACATCCGCCGGGAAATCGCGCTCGCTCGCGAGAAGAAGCCCGTCGTCGTCAGCATGAGCGACGTCGCCGCTTCGGGTGGCTACTGGGTCTCGATGGACGCGAGCGCCATCGTCGCGCAGCCCACCACCGCCACGGGCTCCATCGGCATCTACACCGTCATCCCCAACCTCGGCGGCATGTACGAAAAGATGGGCCTCAACAACGAGACCTTCAAGGTGGGCGCCCACGCCGACGCGCTCATCTCGGCGCGCAGCTTCACGCCTGAAGAGGCCGCGCAGTGGGACACCGACCTGCTCGCTTCGTACAACCGCTTCGTCTCGCTCGCCGCCGCCGGCCGCAAGATGGACGTCGACAAGATGCAGGAGTTCGCCCAGGGCCGTACCTGGTACGGCAGCCAGGCGAAGGACAACGGCCTCGTCGACGAGCTCGGCGGCTTCGCCACCGCCATCAAGGTGGCGCGCAGCAAGGCCAGCATCCCCGACTCCGAGACGGTCTCGCTCAAGCTCTTCGACAAGAAGCGCACGTTCATCGAGCAGCTGCTGAACCGCGAAGAAGAAGACGAAGAGTCGCCGGAGCTCGCCGTGTCGCTGCTGTCGAAGACGGTGGAGGCCTCGGGCCTGCGCCCGCTGTTCAAGCGCGTCCCCGGCCTCTCGGGCTTCGCGCGCGAGGTGGTGAAGGGCGAAGAGAAGCTGTTCCCGATGATGGAATACCAGGTCGACTACCGCTGACGATGTCGCTCATTCTCGAGGGGCGCTACCGGTTGGTGCGCGCTGCCGGCACCGGCGGCACGGCCAACGTGTTCCTCGCAGAGGCGACGCAGGGCGGCCACAACGTCGCCGTGAAGGTGCTCAAGAAGTCGCTCGCCGAGCAACAGGACATGCTCGGCCGCTTCCGCCGCGAGGCGGCGACGCTCGAGAAGGTCGCGCACCCGCACATCGTGAAGCTCATCGAGCTGGCCGACTCGCCGCAGGGCCTCGTGCTCGTGATGGAGTGGGCCGAAGGCGAGCGCCTCGACGCGGTGTCGCTCTCACCGGCGCAGGTGCAGGCCGTCTTGCGGCAGCTGGCGAGCGCGCTCGCGGCGATTCATGCAGCGGGCGTCGTGCACCGGGACCTCAAGCCCGAGAACGTCATCGTCGAGAAGAGCGGAGAGGTCGTGCACGCGCGGCTGCTCGACTTCGGCATCGCGCGCTTCGACGCCACGCCCGACGGTGGCTTCGTCAGCATGTTGGGGCAGGTGGCCGGCACGCCGTCGTACCTCTCGCCCGAGCAGATTCGTGGTGAGGCGCCGACGGCGAAGAGCGACGTGTACAGCTTCGGCGTCATGGGGTGGCGCCTGGCCACGGGCGCGGTGCCGTTCAGCGGCGCCAGCGACTTCGCGACGCTGCAGCTGCACCTGCAAGAGAAGCTGCCGACCTTCAAGCCGACCGACGCCAGCCTCGCGGCGCTCGAGCCCGTGCTGCGGCGCTGCCTCGAGAAGAAACCCGACGCGCGCTTCGAGGACGGCACGGCGCTCTACGCGGGCTTCTCGCAGAGCGCGCCGCCACCGAAGAAGAAGTGGTGGCAGTTCGGCAAGTGACGCGCCTCAGGGCGCCCACTCCGAGATGACGTAGCTGCGGTCCTTCTTCGGTACGTGGCAGGTGAAGCACGCGGTCTTCACGTCGAGCGGCTTCTGCGTGCCGTCGGCGTCGAACGCTGCCCACTTCCAGCCGCCGGTGTCCTTCGCGGCCGCGCGGCGCTCCATCACCGCCACCATGCGCAGCGCGCCTTCCTGAATCATGCCGTCGGCGTCCTTCACTTCGTGGAAGGGCACGACGAGGCGCGCGCCTTCCGGGTAGCCGGTGCCCGCGCGGTACGCGTCGAGCGCCTTCGGTTCGACGTACACGTGGTGGAAGCCGTAGAGCCCGTGGCCCTTGTCGGGGATGACCATCGACTTGCTGTGTACCCAGCGTCGGTAGTCCTTGGGGAACGTGACGGCGTCGGGCGCGGCGGCGACGGCGAGGGCGGCGATGACCAGCGTGGTGATGATGACGAGTCGCAACATGGTGCCTCCAGTGGCGCGCCGGGAGTGGCGCTGGCTGGTGACATCGCGTGCGCGTCGGCTCGCCGTCTGTGACTCAGGTCACCATCGCGGCCAGCGCGTCGCGCTTCACCACGCGGATGACGCCGCGGCCGGTCTCGACGACGCCGTCGTCGCGCAGGTTCTCGAGCAGCCGGCTCACCACTTCACGCGCGGTGCCGAGGTGTTGCGCGAGGCGCTCGTGCGTCGTCTCCAGGGCGTCGCGCGTCGTCGTCTCAGCGAGGAGGAAGGCCGCGAGCCGCTCGTCGACGCGACGGAAGGCGACCTCCGAGACCAGCGCCATGACGTCGCTGAGCAGCCGGTGGAGTTGTCCTGCGACGTGCGCTTGCAGGCCGGGCTCGGTGGCGTGCAGCGCGCGGAAGGTCTCGCCGTCGAGCTCCCACGCGGTCGCGTCTCCGGAGGCCGCCACCGACGCGGCGTAGGGGCTGCGGGCGAGCAGCGCGGCGAGCGAGAGGATGCAGAGCTCGCCTGCGCGTACGCGGTACAGGGTGATCTCTCGGCCGTCGACGCCGACCTTGAAGACCCGCAGCGCGCCGGTCTCGACGAGCAGCAGCGAAGTGCACGCGTCGCCTTCGTTCAGCAGCGGCTGACCGTTTCGCAGCGTGCGCCGCGTCAGCGCGCGGTCGAAGCGGGCCTTCCCGTCAGCCGAGAGCTGCGCGCGCTGCAGGAAGTTGAGGGCGGCGCCATCGGGGGCCAACGCGGCGGAGGTCATCGTCGCCTCGGTAACAGCGCGCGGGCGTCGTCGCCAGCGGCGCCCCGGAAACGACGACGGCGCCCTGATGTTGATCAGGACGCCGCCGGTGAGGGACTTCAGCGCACTATTTCACGAGCACTTGTGGTTGTCCTTGCGGCACATGCGCGAGCAGCAGTCTTCGCGGTCGCTGCAGGGCTGACCAGCGGCCTTGCAGCTCGACGGCGCGTTGTTGGGCTC
>CAYWON010000120.1:0-14896 GCA_964459885.1 uncultured Archangium sp. | reverse complement strand
GTCGCTCGCGAGTCGGGACCGCAGGCGGCGCGCGGCCCGCACGATGGCGTGCCACCGAAGGGGGCACCGACTTGTAGCGCCGTCGCCGGGCGCGGCTCGAGCGGTCGTCGAGCGCACGTCGGAGGCTGATGCGGCGGGTTCGCTCCCGGGCGGCGCGTCCAGTGCGATGCATGTGGGGGCTTGTTGTCCGAGCGCTGCCAAGCGGACGAGCTAAGCTGCTGCGCGCGCGGCGCCGTCTGCGCGGGGGAGACCTACACATGAAGCGAGTGCCTGCGGCTGTCCTTGTCGCTGTTTCGGTCGTGTTTGCGAGCTGTGGCGAGAAGGTGTGACGCCCGGCCGGTCGGAGGCCTGCGTCGGCATCGGCGGATGCATGGGCGGTCAAGTCTGCAACGACGACGGCAGCGGCTTCGGTGAGTGCGCGTGCGGTACCGCGACGGGCGGCGGCACAGCGACAGGCGGCGGCACAGCGACAGGCGGCGGCACAGCGACAGGCGGCGGCACAGCGACTGGCGGCGGCACGGCGACGGGTGGTGGCACGGCGACGGGTGGTGGCACGGCGACCGGCGGCGGCACGGCGACCGGCGGCGGCACGGCGACAGGCGGAGGCGATGGCACCGGTGGTGGTGTGGCGACCGGTGGTGGTGTGGCGACAGGCGGAGGCGATGGCACCGGTGGTGGCGCGGCGGTCGACGCCGGCTTCGGCAGCTGCGAGCTCTTCCCTGGCGACGGCGGCGTCTCGTGTGCCACCGGCTTCAAGTGCACGTGGGTGGTGGAGTCGTCTGTGCCTGACGTCGGCGCGATGCGCTGCGTGCCCAACGGCAGCGTCGGCTACGACGGCGGCTGCACGCGCGGCGCCGACGGCCCCACGACGGGCTACGACGACTGCGTCGACGGGCTGTTCTGCTCAGGGCAGACGTGTCGCCGTGTCTGCGACCTCACGCCAGGGTCGTGCGGCGCCGGCGGGGTGTGTACGCGGTACGCTGGCCTGTTCTCCAACCCGCCTGACGAGCCGGTGGCTGGCCTGTGCGTCGACGCCTGCGACCCGCTCACGCCGGTGCGCGACGGCGGCACGGGCTGCGCGATGGGGCAGGGGTGCTACCTGCTTGCGTCTTCGACCGACACCATCGCGGTGTGCGCGGGCGCCGGCTCCGTGGGGCACAACCAGCTCGTCACCGGGCCGGCGTACGCCAACAGCTGCGTGCCGGGCGCGTCGCCGCGGACGCGAGCCCCGGGGTCGACCGACGTCGAGTGCGGCGGGCTGTGTGTGCCCGCTGAAGTGACGTCGTCGATGAACCTGTCGAGCGAAGGCGGCGCAGGGAGCGCGACGTGCCAGACGCGGTGGGGCGCCGCGCCACCGGCCGATGGCGCTGCGGGCGAGTCGTGCCGCTACTTCTGGTTCCGCGAGACGTTCGCGGCGGTGACGCCGTACAGCAACACCGTCGGCTTCTGCTTCAAGCACGCGGCCTTCTTGTACGACTCCGACGGCGACCTGACGCCCGACGCGCCGTGGCCGCGGTGCACGTCGCTCACGACCGGCGACGTGGTGCCGCCCATCAGCAACCCGGCCGGCAACGACGCGCAGGAGTTCGGCTGTCTCGAGAAGCCCACGCCCAAGCGGGACCTCGGCGTGCGGCGCGTCGAGGCGCCGCAGCTGGACCGGCTGACCGGCTGGCGCTGATCGGCCCGTCGAGCCTGGAGTGGTACGCTTTCGCCGTCGATGGTGACCGCGAAGCCGACGAAGCTGACAGCGGCTGAGTTCCTCACCTGGGAAGCAGCCCAGACTGAGCGGCACCAGTTCGTCGACGGCGAGGTCTTCGCGAGGTCCGGCGCCTCGCAGGCGCACGTCACCGTCGTCCAGAACCTCGTCGCAGCCTGAAGCTGCGCGTCGACGAGGCGAACGCCTATTTCTACCCGGACCTCTTCGTCACGTGCTCGGACGACGACGCGAAGGCGCGCACGGTGATGAAGTCCCCGACGGTCATCATCGAGGTCCTTTCGGACGCTACGGCGGCGTATGACCGCGGCGACAAGTTCCGCACGTATCGGCAGATCTCGTCCTTCCGCGAGTACGTGCTCATCGACCCCGAGCGCCGCACCGTCGAGGTCTTTCGTCGGCAAGGAGACCCGAGTCGTTGGGAACTCTCAGAAGTGAAGCGCGATGAAGCGCTTCAGCTGCTGACGACGGGGAGCAGCATCGCCTGGCGCGACCTCTTCGAAGACGTCGCGTGACGTGGCCTACGCGCCGAGGCGACTCAGCTCGCGGTCGTGCAGCCGGCTGAACAACACCAGCGCCACCACGCAGCCGATGCCCGCGTAGAGCATGTCGCTCTGCGCGTCCCACACGTAGCCCTGCGTGCCGAGGAACGCGTCGCCGCCCGCGGGGTCCAGCGCCAGCGCCGCGCCCCACTCGAACAGCTCGTACAGCGCCGCGAAGCCGAAGATGACGTTGATGAGGATGAAGTTGAGCCAGCCACCGCGCTCCAGCTTCGTGCGCCGCAGCAGGACCTCACGCACGATGAACACGGGGAAGAAGCCGAACGCGAAGTGGCCCACCTTGTCGTAGTTGTTGCGGCTCCAACCAAACGCCTCTTTGGCCCACTCGCCCAGCGGCGCCTTGGCGTACGTGTAGAAGCCGCCGTACACGAGGACGAGGATGTGCACGAACACCGCCACGTAGATGAGGCGCGTCATCGGGAAGCGCTTCCACGTCGCCGCCAGCGCGATGAGGCCCACGAGCCCCGGGCCCACTTCGAGCAGCCAGTTCAGCTTGCCTTCTGGCGTGGTGAAGAACGTGAGCAGGAAGACGACGATGAGCACCGCGCCAAGAGAGGCGGGGAGCCGCGGATCAGTGCGCATGGATTGCGTGCATAGCAGGCGGTGTGCATGGGCAGTTGACCTGCGCGCCGAGGGTGGGCCAGAAGCCTCCGGCATGCTCCGCTTCGCAGCTGACTGGCGCACCCTCTTTTTCCTGTGTGTCTACGCGGCCCTCGCCTTCGGCGGGTGGTGGCTCGACCCGTCGGGCCCGTTGCTCGTGGTGTGGGTCGTCGTCACCGCCATCAGCTCGTGGATCTGCGCCGTCATCGCGCACAACACGGTGCACACCCCGGTCTTCCGCAAGCGCTGGCTCAACAAGCTGTTCCAGGTGTGGGTCAGCCTCTCGTACGGCTTCCCGGTCAGCGAGTACGTGCCGGGCCACAACCTCTCGCACCACAAGTTCACCCAGCGCCGCGAAGACGTGATGCGCACCAGCAAGGTGAACTTCCGGTGGAACCTGCTCAACTTCCTCTTCTTCTTCCTCGCGGTGGGCCCGGGCGTGACCAGGGGCAACTACGAGTACAAGAAGGTGATGAAGCAGAAGCTGCCGCAGTGGAACCGGCAGCTGCTCTACGAAATCCTCGCGGTGTGGAGCGTGAAGGCGCTCGTGACGCTGCTCGATTGGCGCAAGGCCCTCTGCTTCGTGTGGATTCCGCACCTCTTCGCGGTGTGGGGCATCACCACGGTGAACTTCCTGCAGCACGATGGGTGTGATCAGGACCACCCGGTCAACCACTCGCGCAACTTCGTGGGGCCGCTGTTCAACTGGTTCACGCTCAACAACGGCTTCCACGGCATTCACCACGAGACGCCGGGCCTGCACTGGAGCCTCACGCCGAAGGTGCACGCCGAGAAGTACGCGCCGACGATTCACCCCGAGTTGGACCAGCCGTCGCTCGCCGTCTACATGTTCAAGGCCTTCATCTACCCGGGCAAGCGCGTCACCTTCGACGGCAAGCCGATGAACGTGCAGCAGGGCCCTGACATCGACTGGGTCGTCGCTTCGAAGGACACCGCCGCCGCCGAGCTCGGCGCGGTGGGCTCCGGGAGCTGAGCGGAACCGCAGCGAAGCTGCGGCGAGTCGAGCCCGGAGCGAAGCGGAGGAGCTCGCCGCGCGAGGCGACCCCAGGTAGCCGGGAGCTGAGCGGCAGAGCTCAATCGAGCGGCTACTCGTGGGCTGGCGTCTGGCCAGTCAACGTCAACGTCTTCGCCGCGTCGTCCACCACCAGCTCGCACGCCTCACGCGTCACGCGCGTGATGGTGACCGGCAGCTGACACGCCAGCTCCGGCACTTCAAACGAGGTGTCGCGGCACGGGTCGTCACCGGGCTTCGCGGGCAGCCGGTACACCACGCGGTACAGGCGACGCGCCTCACGCAGCAGGAACTCCTGCGGCAACGGGCCCTGCACCTCGGCCGCCGACAGCAACAGCGGCCCCCACGCGCCGATGTCGTCTTCGTTGTCGAGCGAGTCGTCGACGTCCAACAACAGGTCTCGCTCGGCGCGCTCGTCTTCGGTGAGGAACGTCTCGCGCAGCACGCGCTCACGGTCGGCGCGGCCCATGAGCGGCACGTCGGCGTTGCTGTCGACGCCTCGACGTCGCGCGCGCATCGCGCCCTTGCACGTCACGCGCGAGAGCCACGGCATCACCCACGGACACTTCAACTTCTCGCGGGCGATGAGCGCGAGCGCGGTCGAGGCCGTGTCGAGGCTCTCGTAGGTGTCTTCCGAGAGGTACAGCTCTTCAAGCTGTCCACACGCCAACGGCGCTGCTTCTTCAGGCGCGAGCCGGGCGAAGGCGTCGAGCTGAACCGGCGACGCGTACTCCAACGACTGGAGCCCGCTGCGCAGCGCCTCGAGCAGACGCGCCCGCGGAATCGCCTCGTCACCTTCCGCCCAGTGCACGGCGTCGTCGTCACCACGCTCGATGGCGAGCAGCAGCTCGTCGCGAACGTCCTCGCGGCCGGCTTCGTCGAGGCGACTCCAGAAGCGCGCCCACTGTGGCGAGGGAGGCGTCAGCACCCGTTCCTTCAGGGCCTCGCGCACGCCGTCATTCAGCTCGCGCTGCGCGTCGGTGGTGCTCGCCATCAGGCGCGTGAGGTCTTCGTCGCTGAACGCGTCGGGGTGCGAGGGCACCGCCTTGAGAATCGACGGCAGCGGCGCCCAGTCGAGCTTCCCGTCGCGCACGGCGAGCGTCGCCCCGTCGAGCGACCACTGGTCCAACAGCGCGCCGTGCTTGAGGAACATCACGAGGGCCGAGGTGTCGACGCGCACCACGATGCGCTCGGCCGCGTCGTCGACCCAGACGTCGGCCTTCTTGTGGGGCGAGGGCGTCACCACCGCGCGCTGGCCCTGGCCCAGCAGGTCACAGTCATCCGCGGTGGCGGGCGCGGTTCGGCTCAGCGGCGCGTCGGCGTCGGCGCCCACTTCGACGTAGGTGCAGCCCACCCGCGGCGCGCGAGAGAGCCGGCACTTGAGCTGCGCTTTCCAGTCACCGGCGCCGTCACAGTCGACCTCTTCCGGCACTGCGATGACGCGCACCGAGACGTGTACCGGCTCTTTCACTTCTTTCACGCGTGGGTCCTGCTTCGGGCGGCTGCACGACGACAGCACCACCAGCAGGCCCAGCGTGACGTGCCTCACTTCACCGTCACCTTGACGTCGCGGGTGTCCTGGCCGCGCACCAGCCGCAGCGTCGCGGAGCCCGCGCGCGTGCCTTCCACGAAGAGCGTCGACTCGCGCACCGTCACGTCGATGTCGCCCTTCCACGTGTCGCGCTTCTCGAGCTGCCCCCAGAAGAGCTTCACCGCATCACCGTCTGAGAACAGCTGCGCGTCCGTCGCTTCGTCGACGACGAAGCCGGCCACCTCGCCCACCTTGAGGCCGACAGCGTCGGTCTGGTGCAGGTTGGGGAACACGTAGCCGGGCGGCGGGTCCCACGTGCGGCGGTTGCCCTCGGCGACTTCTTTCTCGGACGCGTCACGCGTGATGACCTCACGCTTGCTGTCGGGCCCGCGCTGCGCGCCGTCGGCGTAGACCAGCTTCCATTCCCCGCGCTCGACAGCCTTGAAGCCCGCACAGCCCGTCAGCGACAGCGTCGTCATCACCAGCAGCAAGTGAGTTCGCATGGCGGCAGACCATAGCGCCGCACCCAACGCGCGGTGGTCGTCGTCAGTGTGCGCGTTCCTGATTCACCGCAGGGTGTGCGCAGCTTCCCGACGACGGGAACGAGATTCCTGAAGTTGCGCTGCACAGCGTCGAGGCGGCGCGGGTCGTGCGCGCATGTTCACAACGCTTCTTCTCGTCACAGTGGCCGCAGCGCCCACCGTCACGTCGTGTCGGGTGGGTCCTTCATGTTCGAGCGTGCCGTTGAGCCCCGCCGAGGCCGCCGCGTTGTCGCAGCGCTGCGAGCAGCAGGGCGGCACGGTGGCCGCGGGCCCGTGTGACACCACGGGCGACGTCGCCGTGTGCAAAGCCGGCGACTACCAGCTGACGTCGTCGTTGGCCGACCTCGCCCCGGCCGCGCGCGCCGGCCAGTTGAAGGGCTTCAGCGCCCGCTGCTTCGCGCTCGGCGGTGACATGGAAAAGCCAGCGCGCAAGCCGACCAAGCGGTCGCGCACGAAGCTGAAGCTCGCGCCGCTGCCGCTCACCACCACCGCCAGCAGCGACTGCGACGTGGCCGAGCAGTTCGGCAGCGCGAGCCTCGTGTGCGGCAGCGGCGAGCGCCCCGAGGTGTCGCTGACGGTGATTCCCGTGGCGGTCGACGACACGCTGTACCCGCGCACGCCTGACGCCGCCGTCGCGACGAAAGAGAACGCGGTGGAGACGCGCCGGGAGGTCAACAAGGCGGGGTGGACCGTCGAGTACACCGTGGCCCAGAAGTTCCGCGGCACCGCGTACGGCTTCGTGCGTGCGCTGACGGTGGGCGGCGCGAACTACCTCTGCGAGGGCTCGGCCTTCAGCGCGGTCGACCTGAAAGAAGCGCTCGCGCTCTGTGCTGACTTGAAGCGCTGACCTTCAGGGCGCCTGCGTCTCTGACGTCTCGGCGGGCATCGACTGCTCGGCCTGCGCTTCGGCGGCGGTGCCACCGACGGCCTCGGCCGAGGTCTTGGGCGCGGGCTTCGCGGCGCCACCTTCGCTGCCGCTGCGGCGCTCGTACACGGGGTACTTGTCCCAATCGAACGCGCGCGTGGCGTCGCCGACACCGGCCGGCGTCGTGGCGCGCAGGCGGCCGCGCACCAGGGCGATCTGCTGCTGCACCGCGACCGGCGTCGGGTGCCCGCGCAGCGCCTTCACCCACAGCTCGATGGCGCCTTCGCCGTCACCCGCATCGGCCTTGAGGCGACCGAGCTCGACGAGCGCGTGCGGCAGCAGGTCTGAGTCGGGGAACCTGTCGACGAGGTCTGAGAACACGCGCTGCGCTTCAGGCCTGCGGCCCTCCATCATCGCCAGCGCCTGACCGCGCAGGTACAGCGCGTCGTCGACGAAGGGGCTCGTCTCGTACTTGTGCACCACCTTGTCGGCCTCGAGCTCGCACTGCGAGTAGTCCTGCAGCTCGAAGTAGAGCTTGGCGACGGTGAACGACAGCTCGGCCGACTGCGGCGGGTTGCGCGCCAGCGCGGCGGTGTACTCGGCGATGGCGCCGCGCAGGTCGCGGAAGTCGTGCCAGAGAATGCCGGCGAGGTGCAGCCGACCTTCGAGCGTCTCGGGCGCCTCGGGGCACACCGTCGTCAGCTCGCGGTACACCTCGACAGCCCGCCGCGGGTCCTTCAGCTCGAACGCGTAGACGTCCGCCGCGCCCCGCAGCGCGCGCGCGCGGTACAGGTTGCCTTGCGGTGAGGTGTCACGGTCCAGCACGTCCAGCGTCAGCTTGAACTCCGACAGCGCCACGTCGGGCTTCTGGCGGAACAGCGCGTCGCGGGCGCGCTCGAGGTGCGCAGGGGCGTCGTCCTTCTTGCAGGACACCAGCGCCAGGCAGACGAGAGCGAGCGACAGGCAACGCACGGGGACGGCTCTACACAATTCGCGCGCCCGGCGGAAATGAAGGCCCACCTGTCGTCACGAGGCGCGCGGCTTGCGGTGCTTCTGCAGCGCGCGCAGCAGCGCTTCGGTGGGCACGGGCTTGAGCAGGACCTCGTCGACGAGCGCGCGGTGCTCTTCGGCCACGTCGTGGCCGGTGTGCATGAGAATGGGGAGGCCCGGCCGCAGCGCGCGGATGTCTGGCACGACGAGCGCCCCCAGGCCCGACGGCATCGCCTGGTCCAGCAGCACCACCGTCACCGCGTCGTCGCGGCGCAGCACCTCGAGCGCCGCGCGGCCGTCTTCGGCCTGCAAGACCCGGTAGCCGTGCCGCAGCAGCAGCCGCGCGATGGCGCGCCGCACCGGCGCTTCGTCGTCCACCACCAGCACGGCCTCGCCGGCGCCCGGCGGCAGCGTCACCGCGGGCGTCGGCGCGCTCGCTTCTCGTGCGACGGGGAGAAAGAGCTCGAACGAGCTGCCCTGGCCCGGCGCGGAGTCGCAGCGCACCGAGCCGTTCAAGTGCTTCGCGCACGCCATCACCGTCGCCAGGCCCAGCCCGGTGCCGCGGCCGATGGCCTTGGTCGTGAAGAAGGGCTCGAAGATGCGGCCCTGCACGGCGGCGTCGATGCCCGGGCCGTTGTCGGCCACGCGCACGCGCACCGTCGCGTCGGACGCGCGCATGGTGCTGACCTCGATGCGGGGGCGCGGGCTGGCGGCGTCGCGCAGCGCGTCTCGCGCGTTCACCAGCAGGTTCATCACTGCCTGTTCCAGCTCGGCGACCTGGCAGCGCACCGACGCATTCGTCGAGACGCGCACGTCGATGGCGATGTCGGGCTCGAAGAAGCGGCGGCACATGCCCACCACGCGCTCCACCAGCGCGTCGATGGGCTCGATGGTCGTGCTCTGCGTGTTCTCCTTGCGGCTCCACGTCGTCACCTGCCGCACCAGCTCGGCGGCGCGCGCGCCCGCGATGGCCGCCTCGTCGAGGCCGACCTGCACCTCGCCCGTCGTCACCGCGCGCGCCAGCTCGATGGCGGGGAGAATGGTGGCCAGCAGGTTGTTGAAGTTGTGCGAGATGCCGGCCGCGAGCTGGCCGACGGTCTCCAGCCGGTGCGCCGCGCGAAAGCGCTCTTCCAGCTCGCGCTGCTCGGTGACGTCGAGGTTGCCGCCGATGATGCGCACCGGCGCGCCGTCGGCGTGCATCACCTTGCCGAAGACCTGCATCCACCGGACCCTGCCGTCAGCGCGCACGAAGCGGTGCGGCAGGCTGTGAAACGCGCCGCTGGTCATCGTGGTGTTGGTGGTCTGCTGCACGATGACGCGGTCATCGGGGTGCACCCACGCGAGGTAGCGGTCGGGCGCCACGGGCGCGTCGAGCCCGGTGAGCTCGAACATGCGGCGGTTCCACGTCACGACGCCGGTCTTCAGGTCGTAGAGCCACAAACCGGCACCGGTCGCCTCCAGCGCGAGGCGAACCAGCTCATCATCGTCGTCGGGAATGAGGCCCACAGCGCTCGTCACTCTACCGGTGTCACACCGTGACAAGTGGCTGACGTTCGCTGTTTTCCCAAGGGGTAAAACGCGACTCAGCGGAACGTGCGGCGCTCTGTCGCGGTGACGGTGAAGCTCTGTTCGACGTTCTGGAACTCGCCCTCGTAGCGTGGGTAGCGCCAGCCCGAAAACTGCGCGCGCAGGCACTTCGCGAGCAGCGAGTCGTCGAGGTCGCGGCGCAGGTGCGCTTCACCGACGCGGCCGTCGTTGAAGACCACCCAGCGCACCTCGAAGCGCGCGGCGTCGGGCGGCGTCATGCGCCGCGCCTGCTCGCCCAGACATTCCTGCAGCAGCGGCGAGAAGTGCTCGTTGACGGTGCGCACCTGTTCGGCCGACAGCCCGGTGCCCGCGGCGTCACGGCTCCAGTCGCGGAAGGTCCAGTAGCCCAGCGTCTTCTTCTCGACGCCGCGGCAGGTGCCCGCGCCGTGCGCCTTGTCGTACGCCGCGCAGGTCTGCTCGAGCGCGGCGGTGCGTTGCCAGCGTCGCTCCGGCTCGGGCAGCGCGGCGTTGATGACGGCGACCTCTCGCAACGCGAAGCCCAGCGCCGCGTCGACGTCACCGCGCGCGCGGGCGTGACCAAGCAGCTTCGTCAGCGCGCGGCGCCGCAGGGCCGCACAGGGCGCGGCGTCGCAGCGGCCTTCGGCTTTCTCCAGCAGCGCGGCTTGTCGGCCGGCGTCGCTCTCTCGCAGCGCGCGAGCGAGCGCGAGCTTCTGCACGAGCCAGCCATCGTCGCGGCGCTCGGCGCGCTTGCTGGCGGTCGCTTCGCAGGGCTGTGGCTTCGGCGCGCGCTCTGCCTTTGCGGCGCAGGTCTCGTCGTCGGCGAGCGCGCGGGCGCGGGGGGTCAGCTTCTTCTCTCTCTTCGCGAGCGCGTTCACCGCGGCGACGGCGGCGCTCCGGCAGCTCTCGGCCTTCTCGGGGCCGCACGCGCGCAGCCACGCCTCCGCGGCGTCAGCGGCTGCGTCGGCGTCAGGCACCGCCGCTTCGATGCGGAACGCGAGCTGCCCGGCCTGCAGCCGCGAAGGCCCGTCGAGGCGCGCGGCGTCGGTCACGGCGGTGGCGACGGCGGTGCGGGCGTCGTCGTACTGCTTCTTCTTGAACGCGGCGTCAGCGCGGGCGAGCGCCGCCTTGAAATCGACGGTGCGGTCCACCGGCGGGGCTTCGGGAGGCGGCCGCTGCGGCGCGGCGACGACGCGCGGGGCTTCGGGTTCCCACGCGCGCGAGAGCTCGGCGTCGGTGGTGGCCGCGGCCGAATCGCTGGCGGTGTTCGCGGTGACGGCGGCGGTCTCGGTGCGCACCTGCGGCGCGGCGCAGGCGGTGACGAGCAGCAAGCAGGCGGCGCGCGCGGCAGACATCGGGTCGCGCAGCAAACACCAGCGACCGGGCGCAGGTCACCACCGTCCGTCCCGGCGAAAGACTTCATCGAGGTCGCAACACGGGAAGAGGTGCGCGAAGCTGCGCGCCCACATGCGACGACTCGTGACCCTCTCACTGGCCGGCGTGCTGGCCGCGTGCCCCAGCGGCAGTTCGCGCACGGCGGATCAACTCGCGGCGCTGCAGAAGAAGAAGGAAGCCGAGGCGAGAGCCAAGAGCGAAGACAAGCTCGAGGCGCTGCCGACGGAGGTCATCAAGCTCGACCCGCCGTACGACGACTCTCAGGCCACGGTGATTCTGCCCGACGGCCCGTGCCCTGAAGGCTTCTGGGCGCTCTTCGGCGGCGCGGTGCCGGGCGCCGACGCTGAAGAGAAGAAGGCCAACGCCGCCCGTCGCAAGGAGCTCGCCGAGGCCGCGCGCAGCAAGAAGTACATCGTGAAGCTGCGGGCGCCGGCGCAGGTGGTGCTCTCGCCGTACGACGCGCCCAACGGCAAGTTCACCATCGACGTGCACGGCACCATCGACTGCACCGATTCCATCGGCCGCATCGCGCTGGCGTGGACCGACGCGAAGGCCGGCGACCCCGGCGCGTCGGCCGCGAAGGAAGGCGCCGAGGTGACGCAGAACATCTGGATGGCGGAGCCCGTGAAGTTCGAGCTGCCCATCAAGGCGCTCACCGAGGCGAAGGAGTTCAACGACAAGAACCGCTTCGGGCTCTCGGCGCGCGTGGGCTTCTCGCTGGGCAAGGTGGAGGTCGACAAGAAGACCAAGCGCGTCTCGAAGGTGTCGGCGAAGGCCGAAGGCGAGACGCTGAGCTTCGGTGGCGGCGCTGAAGACTGGGGCGCGGGCCGGTTGATCCACGCGGAGCTGCTCGGCGTGCGCGTGGCGACGGAGCGCGAGAAGAAGCAGCTGTTCGAGAAGACCGGCAAGTAGGACAGGCGCTGCGAGTCATTCTCAGCGCGCAAAGTGCGGTGCGCGCGCGCGGTGGGCTCGCTACAACGCGCCCATGATGAAAGAGCTCGACGTCGAGGCCACGCAGAAGCTGCTCAATCGCATCATGGAGTTCGAGCTCGCCGGAGTGGTGCGGTACACGCACTACTCGCTGATGGTGGCGGGGCCGAACCGCATTCCCATCGTCGCTTTCATGAAGGCGCAGGCCACCGAGTCGCTGCTGCACGCGCAGACCGCCGGTGAGATTCTGGTCGGCCTCGGCGGCCACCCCACGCTGCAGATCGCCGAGGTGCCCGAGACCTACAAGCACTCGGTGAAGGACATCCTCGAGGAGTCGCTCAACCACGAGCGCGCCGCCCTCGACATCTACAAGAAGCTGCTCGAGGTGGTCGAAGACCGCTCGGTGTACCTCGAAGAGTTCGCGCGCACGCAGATCGCCCAGGAAGAGATGCACGGCCTCGAGGTGCGCAAGATGCTGCGCGACGTCGGCGTGCACCACGGCCCCGGTGAGTTCCCCCGTCCGCACGACGGCGAGGGCAAGAAGGCGAAGAAGAAGAAGGACAAGAAGAAGCGCGAGGACGACTGATGTCGTCGCAGCTCGTCACCATCGACTGCCACTACGTGATGCCGCAGCTCGCGGCCGCGTACCTGCGCGTCGAGGACGGTGAAGCCGCCTTCATCGAGGTGAACACCGCGCACGCCGTGCCGCACCTGTTGAAGGCGCTGGCTGATGCGGGGCTGAAGCCTGAAGCGGTGAAGTACCTCATCGTCACGCACGTGCACCTCGACCATGCGGGCGGCACGTCGGCGCTGCTGGCGCACTGCCCGAACGCGACGGTGTTGGCGCACCCGCGCGCGGCGCGGCACCTCATCGACCCGTCGAAGCTGGTGGCGAGCGCGCGTGGCGTCTACGGCGCCGAGCTGTTCGACAAGCTGTACGGCGACATCGGGCCCATCGACGCGGCGCGCGTGAAGTCGCTCGACGACGGCGCCACGGTGACGCTGGGTGGCGCGACGCTGCGGTTTCTGCACACGCGCGGGCACGCCAACCACCACTTCGTCGTGCACGATGAGAAGCAGAACGTGGTGTTCACCGGCGACACGTTCGGCCTCGTGTACCCCGCGCTGCAGCGTGGTCAGCGCTTCGCGTTCCCCAGCACGTCTCCGACGGACTTCGACGGGCCCGCGGCGGTTGATTCGGTGAAGCGCATCATGGCGCTCAAGCCGCGCGCGGTGGCGCTCACGCACTTCGGCGCGTTTGAAGACGTCGACGTCATCGGCGCGCAGCTGCTCACGTGGCTGGAGCTGTCGACGAAGTTGTTCGACGAGGGCAAGCGCAGCGGCGACGAGCAGGGCACGCTCGAGCAGCACTACAAGCGGAAGCTCGAGCAGGCGTTGAGCGACGCGGCGTTGGAAGCGGGGCTCGCGCTGACGCCGGATGACCGCAAGCTGCTGGGCTTCGACATCGAGCTCAACGCGCAGGGCCTGGCGTTCGCCGCGGTGAAGGCGCGCGGGTAGTCAGCCGACGGCGTGGTTGTTGGTCGCGCACTCGTTCGCGCGGTCGATGTGCTTCTGGAGCGGCTTGAGGTCGCGCTTCGGGTCGAGCGTCTTGATGCAGGCCAGCATGTAGGTGAGGCGCCCGCTGCGGCGGTGCGAGTACATCGGGTGCTCGCTGGGACACGCGCCGGTGATGGCCTGGGACTCCAGCGTCGAGACCAGCAGCTTCGTGGCGTCGGCTTTCTTGTCGTCGGCGGCCAGCGCGTAGGCGCGCAGCAGCGGGGGAAGTGTGTCGCCGTATTCCTTGTGCAGCGCGACGGCGCTCTTGCGGGGCGCGACGCAGCCGTTCATGGACGCTTCGGCTTCGAGCAGCGCGGTGTTGTCGCTCCAGGGGCCGAGGGTTTCGAGCGGGCTGCCGACGGGCGCAGACACCGTGGTGGCGCCGAAGACCTCTGCGTTGAAGCGCACCGCGGCGAGGTCGGCTTTGCGGTCCTTCTTCGCCTGCAGCGCGGCGACGACCTTCTCGACGGGGCGTTGCTCCATCGGAGGAGGTGGTTCGGCGAAGCCCACGCGGGCGACGAGGACGACACCGACGAGCACTGCGGTGACCGCCGCGAGGAGAGTGCGCATGAGTGCAGCGTACGCGCGTGGCCTTGATGGAGACGAGTGGGTTGGTGGCCAGCGCCGTGCGCGTGACGGTTGGGCCCCGCGACTTCGCGACGAAGTCGATGTGACTGACCAACTGTGCGCGGGGACTCAGCCGAGGGTGTGGCTGTTGGCTGCGCAGTCGTTTGCGCGTTCGATGTGCCTCTTCAGCGGCTTCACGTCGCGCTTCGGGTCGAGCGTCTTGATGCAGGCGAACATGTATTTCAGCCGCCTGCTGAGTCGGTAGAAGTACATCGGGTGCTCGCTTGGACACGCGCCGGCGATGGCCTGCGACTCCATCGTCGAGACGAGCAGCTTCGTCGCGGAGGCATTCTCGTTGTCGGCGGCGAGGGCGTAGGCGCGCAGCAGCGGGGGAAGTGTGTCGCCGTATTCCTTGTGCAGCGCGATGGCGCTCTTGCGGGGCGCGACGCAGCCGTTCATCGATGCTTCGGCTTCGAGCAGCGCGGTGTTGTCGCCCCAGGGGCCGAGCGTGTCGAGCGGACTGCCGATGGGCGCAGACACGGTCGTGGCACCGAAGACCTCGGCATTGAATCGCACGGCGGCGAGGTCGGCCTCGCGGTCCTTCCTGGCCTTCAGGGCGGCGATGACCTTTTCGACGGGGCGTTGCTCCATCGGCGGAGAGGGATGCGCGTGGCCGAGTTGGGCGACGAGCGCGACGCCAACGAGCACTGCGGTGACCGCCGCGAGAGGAGTGCGCATGAACGCAGCGTACGCGCGTCGCGGAAGGTGCGCGAAGGAGGCGCGTGGCCTTGATGGATACGGACAGGTTGGTGGCCGGCGCCGTGCCCGTGACGCATGGGCCCCGCGACTTCGCGACGAAGTCGATGTGACTGACCAACTGTGCGCGGATTTTTCCCACCAGTGGGAAATTCCACACGTCAGAACCCGCGGGGACGCGACTGCCTCGACCCTCGACGCGATTGACCAACTGACGGGTCGTTTGCACCACCGGTGCTGAGAGATCCCCTCGTTAGGCTGCGTCCGCCGCGAGTGATTTCTGCGGGTTGTGGACGTGAAAGACTGGACGT